>NZ_JACAPT010000015.1:23629-45924 GCF_013385565.1 Pseudomonas sp. E6002
CGCCACGCAAGCTCCCTCGCCATTAGTGAAGTTCACGGTCCAGCCACACCACCGCCTTGCCAATCTGCTGCCGTGCCTCAATCCTCGCGTGCACCTGCTGCACCTCTTCCAGGGCGTAATGCCCTTCGATATCCACCGTCAGCGAACCTTCAAGTATCGCCGCGAACACCGCATTGGCACGCCTCTGCACCGTAGGCCCGTCAGCCATGTGGTCGTTGAGCCGTGGGCGAGTCAGGAACAGTGAACCGGCCTCCCCCAACTCCATCGGATCGAGGTCAGTGATCGAACCGGAGACGTTGCCGTAATTGACGATCAGCCCCCGCGTACGACAGGCCTTGAAGCTTTCACGCAAGGTGGCCTTGCCCACCGAATCGAACACCACGTCCACACCCCGCCCCTGCGTTACCTGCAAGACTCGCTCGGCAAACCCGTCGTATGGCCAGGCGTGATCAGCACCGCGCTGAAGGGCAATCGCACATTTTTCAGTGCTGCTGCCGGTGGTGAATACCGTGGCACCGAGTCGCCGGGCCATTTGCACCAGCAACTGGCCGATGCTGCCGGACGCGGCATGGATCAGGCAGCTGTTGCCCGCCTGCAACCGCGCGACGTCTTCAATCAGGTAGTGAGCCGTGCAGCCCTGGAACATCGCCGCAGCCGCCTGATCGAAGCCGATCGCATTGGGAATCTGCGCCACTCGCGCGGCGGGCACGCTGGCGTATTCGGCGAACGCGCCCCATGAAATGCACCAGGCCACCCGATCACCCGGAGCCAAATGGCTCACGCCCTCGCCCACCGCCACCACCACACCCGCGCCTTCCATACCCAGGGTGCACGGCAGCCGTACCGGGTAGGTCACCGACTTGGCGTACTTGCCCTGGCGGGTGTGAACATCCATGAAATTGATCCCGGCACAGGCCACCTTGACCAGTACATGGCCGGCGGTCACCTGGGGTTTGGGCACATCAAGGCGCAGTTGAACAACTTCCGGGCCGCCGTAGGTTTCAAGGGTGAGGGCTTTCATCGCGGGACAACTCCGTTTGCAGTGGGAATGCGCCATGGTAAAAGGCGCTAATCTGTACGAGAATTCCCCAACACCTCCCACCCTCCGTGCGAAAATAACCCGATGTTCGACTGGCAGGATCTGTATTTCTTCACCGTGCTGGCGCGCACCCAATCACTGTCGGCTGCCGCCCGCGAGCTGCAGGTGGAACACGCCACCGTCGGCCGGCGCGTCGATGCCCTGGAAAAAGCCCTCGGCGTCAAACTGGTAGACCGCCTGCCCCGCAGTCGGCCGCTCACCGAGGAAGGCCGGGCACTGGCGAAATTGGCGTCAGGCATGGGCGACATGGCCACCGAAGTGATGCGCCTGTCCCGCGTGGCCTCGATCGAAGTGGCCGGCACCGTGCGGGTCAGTTGCCCGCCGTCGATTGCCATCCACTGCATCGCGCCCCATGTCGCACGGTTCAGGGCGCAGTATCCCAAGCTGAATATCGTGTTGATGTCCTCGACGACGCTGGCCGCCCTCGACAAAGGCGAAGCCGACATTGCCCTGCGCACGGTGCGTCCCGATGAGGAAGCGCTGGTACGCAGAAAGGTCGGCGCCGTGCGTTTCGGGCTCTATGCCACGCCCGAGCTCAAGCAGTTACCCGCTGAACAGTGGACGTTCATTGCCTATGACGCCACCCGCGACCACCTGCCCCAACAGGCGTGGATGCATCAGGTACGCGGCAACCGCACGATTGCCTTCGCCGCCAGCGACCTGATCACCCAGCAAATGGCCGCCCGGGCCCAGGTGGGTGCAGTGGTGTTGCCCACGCTGGTGGGCGATCACGACCCGGCATTGGTGCGCCTGGCAACAAACACCGAAGGCCCGGTTCGCGATATCTGGCTGACGGTGTATCCGGATATGCGCCGCTCGCCTTCGGTGAAGGTGGTGATGGAGTTTCTGGTGAGCTGCATTGAAGGCGAGCCGCAGTTGCGGCGCTGACTCAGTTGAGGGCGGGCTGGAATTTCTTGCGATAAGCCACCGGCAACACACCCACCCGTTGCTCAAATAAGCGGCGGAAGGAATTGCTGTCCTCATAGCCTACGGCGTAGGTGATGCTGTCCAGCGTCATGCGGGTGGTTTCCAGCAGTAGCTTGGCCCGCTCCAAACGCAGGGTTTGCAGGTAGGCAATGGGTGTATAGCCGGTGGCCTCCTTGAAGCGCCGCTTGAAATTGCGAACGCCAAAACCAAAGCGCCGAGCCAGGTCATCGATTACAACGGCTTGTGCAAAGTGCTGCTCCAGCCAGTGTTGCACCCGCAAAATATCTCCGTCGCCGTGATTTTTAGGCGATGACCACATCACATAGATGGATTGCTCACTGCGCACGTTGTCGATCAGCAGGTACTTGCTGCAGGTATGCGCCAACTCCGGTGTGCCGAAGCGGCGTATCAGATGCAACAGCAGGTCCATCGCAGCACTCGCCCCGCCGCTGGTGATCACCCGGTTTTCTTCACAGAGGATCTGCGTCTCCTGCAACGTCACCCCGGGGTAGCGCCGGGCAAAGAGTTCGGCAAAAGCCCAGTGAGTGGTGGCGCGCAACCCATCCAGTAGACCGTTCTCGGCAAGCATGAACGCGGCGGTGCACATTGATGCAACCACCGCGCCTTGCGCGTGCTGCTTGCGCAGCCATGCACCGTAGGCGGGAAACGCCGGCAAGGCCTCTTTCAAGGTGAACAAAAACCCCGGTATCAGCACCAGATCCGTGTGCCCTACTTGTGCCATCGAACAATCAACCTGCAAGCACTGCCCGCCCCAAGCGTTGACGACCTGACCGTCGAGCGAGACGACGACCACTTCAAAGGGCTGCTTGCCCTCGGCAAACAGATTGGCCGCACTCAGCATCTCAAGGGCGAGCGTGGCGCTGGCAGCCGAACACCGATCGGCCAGGAGCAGGGTAATGTGCATAAAAATTCCAGATTGCGCTTTTCGCATGAAATAAGTCATTTGCGCACCTACCTTACCTGATTCCTCCGCACTACAGTGCGAGCTTCAATCACTGCTCGGCTAATTCATGAATCTCTGGTTTCGCTTACTGCTCATGCTGTTTCGGCGCCCCTGGCGCAAGCCCGTCGATGGCCTGGCCACCACCGTTGTACGGATGCGTGTCTGGCCGCTGGACCTTGACCTCAACCGGCACGTCACCAACGGCCGGTATTTCACCCTGGCCGATGTCGGGCGCATGGATTTCGTACTGCGCAGCGGCGCATTTCGCGTGGCTTTGCGCAATAAGGCGCTGCCGGTTGTCGGTGACACCTGGGGCAAGTTCCGACGGGAATTGAAGCTGTTCGAAGCGTTTGAAATCCACACCCGGATTCTGGGCTGGGATCAAAAATGGAGCGTGATGGAGCACCGCTTCGTCAGCCGGGGCCGCGTGGTCGGAGTAGTGGTGATGCGCGGGCTGTTTCGCTCGGCCAAGGGCACCCTCCCCGCCGCAGATTTTGTGCGGGAGCTGGGATTGGCCGAGGTATCACCCGCGATGCCTGAATGGCTGAGGGCGTGGACGCACAGTTGCGACACCATGAGCGCCCAGTTGCGCGAGGAGGAGCACCGTTCAGGTGTTATTGCGCGGTCGAGTACTGAGCGTCGCTGACCTGCTCCATACAGTCCACCACCTTGCCGTCGAGCATTTCGTTAATCGCGATATGGGTCATGGTGGCCGCCAGGCTTCACCCGCATTTGCGCTGTTGGTGGAAGCGTTGCGTTATCGCGGCTGAAAGAAGTCCGTCAGGGCCGCGCCCAAGCCATCGAACACCACGGCGATGCGCGGGACCTTGCGCATGTCCTGATGCATGGCGATCCACACGTCAACCTTGAAATCCACCTGCGCGGGCAACACCCGCACCAGCCCGTGACGTTGTGCCACCTGGGCTGAACACACGCCGATCCCCAGCCCCGCACGCAGAGCGGCCAACTGCGCGAGGTGATCGTCGGTGCGAATCACCGTACTGGGCGCCGAACAGTCGAAACCGCGCTCACCCAGGAATTCGATCTCCAGCAAGTTGCGGTCCGGCCCGATCAGCGGGTAGCCGTGCAATTGTGCAACGGTGTCCGGCGTGCCCTGCTCTGCCAACAGTTCGGGTGCGGCGTACAACCCTACGTGAAGGTCGCCGACCTTGCGCGCGACCACCGTGGATTCGACCGGGCGACGGATGCGTACGGCGACGTCGGCCTCTTGCCGGGCAAGTGCCTGCAGCCGATTGGATACGCTCAGTTCGATGGCCAATTGCGGATGATCACGGCGCAGGCTGCGCAACATGGGCGGCAGCACTTCAACGCCCAGCAGCTTGCCGCTGGTGAGCCGCACCGTGCCGCCGGCGAGGGCCGTGTCGGCCGAGGCTGCGCGGCTGAAGGCGTTGGCGGCAACGGCCATCGCTTCAACGTGGCTGATCAGGTCCTTGGCCGTGTCGGTGGGCAACAGCCCGGCGGGTGAGCGGATAAACAGGCTGACCCCGACGCTCTGCTCCAGGGCCTCGATCCGTCGCCGCGCGGTGGCCTGGGCAATCCCCAGCAAACGGGCCGCGCCCGACAGGCTGCCGGTGCGCAACACGGCGAGGAAGGCGCGCTGGGTTTCCCATTGGAGTTGCGGGGCGTTCATACATTTCCTGTGAGCCGCTGGGCAGTTTTGGCGGATGTTCTTTGTTCGGAGGCTGCGGCATGCTGGCGAGCATAACCGATGGGGCTTTCGCCCTCACTTTGCACAGGATCGTTTTTGATGACACTCACCGGCCAATGTCGCTGCGCCCGCGTGACCTACACCCTCGATACCGACGCGCCGCTGGCGGTGTATGCCTGCCATTGCCGCCACTGCCAGACCTGGAGCGGCAGCGCGTTTGCCCTGCATGCGCTGTTGCCGGCGGATGCGCTGCGGGTTGAAGGTTCGCTGACGGAATATGCCTATGACGTTGATGGGCAGCGCTCGGAACATCGGTTGTGCGGGGTGTGCCATACGCGGATCTGCAACACCACGACGGCCGCGCCGGGGTTGGTTGTGCTGCGAGTCGGGACACTGGATGAGAGCCCGTCCGTGCAGCCGGTGGCGCATATCTGGCTGCGGCACAAGCAGCCGTGGGTAACGCTGGCGGAGGGTGTTCCGACCTGGCCGGAAAGCCCTGCGCCCCAGGCGTTTGCGCAGGCGTTGAGCGTTCCCCTGCAGACATGACTCACACCCACACTGTGGCGAGGGAGCTTGCTCCCGCTGGGTTGCGCAGCAACCCCAAAAGCATTGACCGGCCCATCCTGAAAGACCGCAGCGGCCTACCAGGGGGCGCTTCGCACCCCAACGGGAGCAAGCTCCCTCGCCACATTGGGCTCTGCGTCGATGTTGAGGCTCAGCACTTCGCCATTGCGCAACTGCCAGGCGAAGAAGTCTGAGAAATCATCGCGAACCAATGCGCGAATCGCCTTGGCGACAACCCCATGGGCAACCAGCACCACCACCTGTTGCCCATGGTTCACCAGCAACTGATTCAATCCGCCCCGGATGCGCTCGACGAACTGCGAGATTGACTCACCGTCCGTGGGTGCCCGCTCCCATTGC
Organism: Pseudomonas sp. E6002; assembly: GCF_013385565.1. Classification (NCBI taxonomy): domain Bacteria; kingdom Pseudomonadati; phylum Pseudomonadota; class Gammaproteobacteria; order Pseudomonadales; family Pseudomonadaceae; genus Pseudomonas; species Pseudomonas sp. E6002. Next base: position 29,213 of record NZ_JACAPT010000015.1, read on the forward strand.
CGGGTAATATTCTGCGCCCAAAGGTCGGGATAACGCTGCGCCGCCTCCGCCTGGGTCAGTCCCTCAAACACCCCCACGCCGCGCTCACGAAACGCATCCAGCGTAGGCAGTTGCAGCCCATCATCCGCAAACACAATGGCCGCCGTTTGCTGAGCCCTGCGCAGCGGCGAGACGATGACGGCGTCGATCTGCGCCGGCAATTTTTCCCGCAACTCCCGCGCCTGCAGCACGCCCCGTTCGTTGAGATCAATGTCCAGCGAGCCCTGGTAACGCCCCTCGGCATTGGCTTGAGTTTCGCCGTGACGAACAACATACAACTGCATACCGCCCTCCTTCATCCTGACGCTGAAAGGCCGCGACCGGCGCACCCGATAAAGGCCTAAGCTAAGATCGAAAAATTATTTATCGAATGTTTTTTAGAACAATAAGCTCACCTTAATCCATTAAGAGTCGAGCACGCCATGCCCCAGTTTTCGCTCCATCGCCTTTTCATCGCAGGCCTTGCCACACTGGGCCTCTGCACCACCCTGAGCACACAAGCCCAGGAAACCGTACGCATCGGTTACCAGAAATCCTCGACCCTGATCACCTTGCTGAAAACCCAGGGCACCCTGGAAAAAGCCCTCAAGGCCGACGGCATCGACGTCACCTGGCACGAGTTCCCCAGTGGCCTGCCGCTGCTGGAAGCACTCAACGTCGGTAACGTGGATATCAGCGCTGACGTGGCCGACACCGTACCGATCTTCGCCCAGGCCGCCCAGGCCAAGCTCACCTACTTCGCCCAGGAAGCGCCCTCGCCCCAAGCCCAGGCGATCGTGGTGCGCAAGGACTCGCCGATCCAGCAACTGGCGGATTTGAAAGGCAAGAAAATCGCCGTGACCAAGGCCGCCGGCACTCACTATTTATTGATCGCTGCCTTGGACAAGGCGGGGCTGGCCTTCTCCGATATCGAGCCGGCGTACCTGACGCCCGCCGATGGCCGCGCTGCGTTTGAAAACAACAAGGTTGATGCCTGGGTCACGTGGGAACCGTTCCTCACCAGCGTGCAGCGCCAACTGCCCACCCGCACCCTTGCGGACGGTACCGGGCTGGCCAGTTACAAGCGCTATTACCTGACGGGTACGCCCTATGCCCAGGCGCATCCGGAAGTGCTGAAGCTGGTGTACGAGCAGTTGCACCAGGCTGGCGAGTGGGTGAAGAGCCACCCGCGTGATGCCGCGAAAGTGCTGGGGCCATTGTGGGGCAACCTGGATGTGGAGACTGTCGAGGCCGCCAATGCTCATCGCAGTTATGAGGTGCAACCGGTGACGCTGGATCAACTGGGGGAGCAACAGAAGATTGCGGATGCGTTCTTCAAGGCGGGGTTGTTGCCCAAGGCGGTGGATGCGCAGGATGTGCAGGTGTGGAAACCCTGAGGCAGTCAACTGTGGGAGCCGGGCTTGTCCGCGATGCAGACAACTCGGTACTCCAGTCATACCGCGGTGATGCCATCGCAGCCTCGCCAAGGCTCGACAGCTCCCACAGTTGATGTTCAGGGCCTGGACTATCGGCGGTGTCAGCTTTTACGCGTCGCGTCATCCAGCGCAAGGATGGTGTGAGCATTGGTCACCGTGGTCGCCAGGGTATTGATCACTCCCGAACGCAACGCCCCCAGCGTTGCCGCCGCCTTGGTGTTTTCACTGGCAATCGCCACCACATCCGGAATCCGAAACAGCTCCTGCACCGTCAACCCGATCACCCGCCCCTGAATCGCGTTGACCGCCGGCTGGCCATGAATGTCGATGAAGTCATAACCCATCATGTCCCCCACCGTGCCGGACAACCGCGCCTGTGCAATTTCCTGGGGCGAAAACCACCCCATGCGCACCATGTTGCTGTTTTCACTCATGTCACCGATGCCGATCAACGCCATGTCCGCACGGCGGGCACGGTCAAGCGTGGAACGCACCGTATCGTTGCTGATCAACACCCCACGCAGTTCCGGATTGGCCACCAGCGCCGGGGCGTACAGGCTTTCACTCTCGCCACCAAACCGCAGGGCCAGGCGCCGGCAAATGTGGTCGGGGTTCATGTATTCACCCGCCTTGAGCGAACCGCCAATCGCGCACACAAACGTACAGTTGCGGGTCACCGGCAAAAACACATTATCGGCGACCGCACCGACGTTGCGCCCCATGCCAACCGCGACGATCATGCCGTCGCTGAGGGTTTTGTTCAGGTAGTTGGCCACCAGGCTCGCCACCGCCGAGCGCTGGGTGTCCGGGTCGCTGTGGTCGACCGCAATCAACGCGCGGTCCAGCTGGAAGCGCTCCACCAGCGCCTGTTCCAGCTCGTTGTTCATCGCCGGGTGCTGCAACACCCGCACCTCGACAATCCCTTCATCCCGTGCGCGTTTGAGCAGGCGGCTGACTTTTGCCCGGGACAGGTCGAAGCGCTTGGCGATGGCTTCCTGAGTGACGTTCTCAAGGTAATAGAGCATCGCCACTTCGGTCATCAGGTCGATGTCGCTGGCGATGCGCTGGGTACTGTCACTCATGGGCACGGGCTTCCGTTTCGGTGTCAAAGGCGCATTCTCCCGACTCTTGCCCCGTTCCGTCCACTACTGATGCCCGTCACGCTCGATCGCGTTGATGCGGTCGACCTTGGCCCCGGAACGCGCGGCTTCGAACTCCGACTCCAGGAACGACTTGACGATGCTCTTGGCCAGTTCCGCGCCGATCACCCGTGCACCGATGGACAGGATCTGCGCATCGTTGCTCTTGCGTGCCCGCTCCGCCGAATAAGTGTCATGGGCCTGGGCCGCACGAATCCCCAGGACTTTGTTGGCCGAGATGGCCATGCCAATGCCAGTGCCGCACACCAGCACGCCCAAGCGTTGCTCGCCGGCATTGATCGCCGTGGCCACCGCCAGGGCAATGTCCGGGTACAGCACCGGCGCCGTGGAATGGGTGCCGAAGTCCGTCACCGGGTAACCCAGCGCCTCGATATGGCGCTTCAACAGTTCTTTGAGCTCATAACCCGCTTCATCGCATCCGATAGCCACCGGGAAAGGTGTGTTCATGGCGTTTGGCTCCGCTGCCGTTTTGGGTACTGGAGAGTGATCATATGATCACTCAGTGAAATTTAGCTCAGTCATTTCTCGGATATTCCAGTCGCCCTGTCAAGCAGGATTTAGCTGACCTTCCAGTCAAAGCCCTCTAAACCGGCTTACTTTGCGCAAATCCATCCATTTACAACTTTTCAGTGAAAGAGATTGACTGATCAGAATTTCATTTGATACACATATGCTCACAGCGAAACATGACTGTGCGACCTAATAAGAATTCACAGCACGAGGACACGCCGATGGCCACGCCATTACTGCTCCAGGCTGAACACGTCGCCAAGGCTTACGCCGGGATTCCTGCCCTGCGTGAGGGGCGCCTCTCTCTGCGGGCCGGCAGCGTCCACGCCCTGTGCGGCGGCAATGGCGCAGGCAAATCGACTTTCCTGAGCATCCTGATGGGCATCACCCAGCGTGACGCCGGGACCATCCTGCTCAACGGCTCCCCCGTTCAATTCAACCGCCCCAGCGAAGCACTCGCGGCGGGGATCGCGATGATCACCCAGGAGCTGGAACCCATCCCCTACATGACCGTCGCCGAAAACATCTGGCTGGGCCGCGAACCGCGCCGCGCCGGCTGCATCGTCGACAGCAAGGAGCTCAACCGGCGCACTCGCGAACTGCTGGAAGGCCTGGAGTTCGACGTCGACGCCACCAGCCCCATGCATCGCCTGAGCGTGGCGCAGATCCAGCTGGTGGAGATCGCCAAGGCATTCAGCCACGACTGCCAGGTGATGATCATGGACGAGCCCACCTCGGCCATCGGCGAGCGCGAGGCCGAAACCCTGTTCAAGGCCATCCGCCGCCTCACCGCCCGTGGTGCCGGCATCATCTATGTGTCGCATCGTCTCAGCGAACTGGCGCAAATCGCCGACGACTACAGCATCTTTCGCGACGGCGCCTTCGTTGAGACCGGGCGCATGGCCGATATCGACCGCGCCCACCTGGTGCGCGGCATCGTCGGCCAGGAACTGACCCGCATCGACCACAAGGTCGGCCGCGAATGCGCCGCCGAATGCTGCCTGGACGTCGACAGCCTGAGCCGCGCCGGCGAGTTCCAGGACATCAGCCTGCAACTGCGCCAGGGCGAAATTCTCGGCATCTACGGGCTGATGGGCTCGGGCCGCAGTGAATTCCTCAACTGCATCTACGGCCTCACCACGCCGGACTCCGGCAGCGTGACCCTGCAAGGCAAACCGATGCCCATCGGCCTGCCCAAGGCAACGATCCAGGCCGGCATGTCACTGGTCACCGAAGACCGCAAGGACAGCGGCCTGGTGCTCAGCGGCAGCATCCTCTCGAACATCGCATTGTCGGCGTACAAGCAGCTGTCGAGCTGGTCGCTGATCAATGCGCGCAAGGAAAACCAACTGGCCCAGGACATGGTCAAGCGCCTGCAGATCAAGACCACCTCCCTGGACCTGCCGGTGGAATCCATGAGCGGCGGTAACCAGCAGAAAGTAGTGCTCGCCAAATGCCTGTCGACCCAGCCGATCTGCCTGCTGTGCGATGAGCCGACCCGGGGCATCGACGAAGGCGCCAAGCAGGAGATCTATCACCTGCTGGACCAGTTCGTGCGCGCCGGCGGCGCGGCAATTGTGGTGTCGTCCGAAGCCCCGGAATTGCTGCACCTGAGTGACCGTATTGCCGTGTTCAAAGGCGGAAGGCTGGTGACCATCAGCAGCGATACCGCCCTTTCCCAGGAAGCCTTGTTGAGTCTTGCCTCATGAATGCCAAATCACTTTCTACACCTGCAGCCGCCCCCGTCACGACCGCACCCCGCAGTCGCCTGCGCCTGTCCCTCGACCGCTTCGGCCTGCCGCTGGTGTTCATCCTGCTGTGCCTGGTGATGGCCTTCGCCAGCGAATACTTCATGACCTGGCGCAACTGGATGGACATCCTGCGCCAGACCTCTATCAACGGGATCCTCGCCGTAGGCATGACCTACGTGATCCTCACCAAGGGCATCGACCTGTCGGTGGGCTCGATCCTGGCCTTTGCCGGGCTGTGCAGCGCCATGGTCGCGACCCAGGGGTATGGCGTGCTGGCGGCGGTCAGCGCCGGGATGTTCGCCGGGGCGATGCTCGGAGTGGTGAACGGCTTTATGGTGGCCAACCTGTCGATCCCGCCCTTTGTCGCGACCTTGGGCATGTTGAGCATTGCCCGGGGCATGACCTTCATCTTGAACGACGGCAGCCCGATCACTGACCTGCCCGACGCCTACCTGGCGCTGGGTATTGGCAAGATCGGCCCGATCGGTGTGCCCATCGTGATCTTCGCCGTGGTCGCGCTGATCTTCTGGATGGTGCTGCGCTACACCACCTACGGCCGTTATGTGTACGCGGTGGGTGGCAACGAGAAGAGCGCGCGCACCTCCGGGATCGGCGTGCGCAAGGTGATGTTTTCGGTGTACGTGGTCTCGGGCCTGCTCGCCGGGCTGGCCGGTGTGGTGCTGTCGGCGCGCACCACCTCTGCCCTGCCCCAGGCCGGCACCTCGTATGAGCTGGATGCGATTGCCGCCGTGGTAATCGGCGGCACCAGCCTGTCGGGCGGTACCGGCACGATTGTCGGCACGCTGTTTGGCGCATTGCTGATCGGCGTGATCAACAACGGCCTGAACCTGCTCGGCGTGTCCTCCTATTACCAGCAGGTCGCCAAGGGCCTGATCATCGTGTTCGCAGTGCTGATTGACGTGTGGCGCAAGAAGAAACGCTAGTTCTGAAAACTACCACTACAACAATAACGGAGTTCTCTCATGAAACCTGGTACGACTTTGGCCGCCGTCGCGGCACTCTCCCTGCTCGCCAGCAGTGTCACCCTGGCCGCCGATGGCAAGACCTATAAGATCGGCGCCGCCGTGTACGGGCTCAAGGGCCAGTTCATGCAGAACTGGGTGCGCGAGCTGAAGGAACACCCCGCAGTCAAGGACGGCACCGTGCAGTTGACCGTGTTCGACGGCAACTATGACGCACTGACCCAGAACAACCAGATTGAAAACATGGTGACCCAGCACTACGACGCGATCCTGTTTGTGCCGATCGACACCAAGGCCGGCGTCGGCACCGTGAAGGCCGCCATGAGCAATGACGTGGTGGTGATCGCCTCCAACACCAAGGTGGCGGACGCCAACGTGCCTTATGTTGGCAACGATGACGTGGAAGGCGGTCGCCTGCAGGCCCAGGCCATGGTCGACAAACTCAAGGGCCGCGGCAACGTGGTGATCATCCAGGGCCCGATTGGCCAGTCGGCGCAGATCGACCGCGAAAAGGGCGAGATGGAAGTACTGGGCAAGCACCCGGACATCAAGATCATCGAGAAGAAAACCGCCAACTGGGACCGCGCCCAGGCCCTGGCCCTGACCGAAGACTGGCTGAACGCACACCCCAAGGGCATCAACGGGGTGATCGCGCAAAACGATGACATGGCCCTCGGTGCGGTGCAGGCGTTGAAGTCCCATGGGCTGACGTCCAAGGATGTGCCGGTGACGTCCATCGACGGCATGCCGGATGCGATCCAGGCGGCGAAGAAGGATGAAGTGACCACCTTCCTCCAGGACGCCCAGGCCCAGTCCCAAGGCGCGTTGGATGTGGCGCTGCGGGCGCTGGCCGGCAAGGATTACAAGCCGCAGTCGGTGATCTGGGAACGTTATGGCAAGGACGTGAAATGGGGTGACGGCACCGCCAGGAACTACATCCTGCCGTGGGTGCCGGTGACCAATGCGAATGCGGATGCGCTGTACCAGCAGGTGAGCGGTACGAAGTAAGTTTTGACTTGAAACCCGGTCAAGTGTGGGAGCGGGCTTGCTCGCGAAAGCGGTGGATCATTCAACAGATGTGCCACCTGATACACCGCTTTCGCGAGCAAGCCCGCTCCCACATTGGATCTCCACCGATCTGAAAAATGGAGTCATGTTCATGTCTGGATTCTGGAATCAAGCCTTCGACCTCACCGGCCGCTGCGCCGTGATCACCGGCGGGGCCGCCGGGATCGGTCTGGCTTGTGCCAGCCTGCTGGTGGAACGCGGCGCGCGGGTGGCCCTGCTGGACCGCGACCCGGCCGTGGTCGAAGTCGCCGCCAGCCTCGGCGCCGGGAACATCGGCATCGCCGTGGACCTGCGCCAACTCGACCAGGTGCACAGCACCGTCGATTACGTATTCGATCACTTCAAACGCCTGGATTACCTGGTCAACAGCGCCGGCGTGGCCCTGCTGGACAAGGCCCTGGACGTCAGTGAAAACGCCTGGGACACCACTCTCGACATCAACCTCAAGGCCAGTTTCTTCGTGGCCCAGGCCTGCGCCAGGCACATGCTGGCCCAGGGCAGCGGGCGCATCGTCAACCTCGCCTCCCAAGCGGCGGTGATCGGCCTGGACCGTCACGTCGCCTACTGCGCCAGCAAGGCCGCCGTGGTCGGCATGACCAAGGTGCTCGCCATGGAATGGGCGCCCCACATCAACGTCAACGCCATCTCCCCGACCATCGTCGAAACCGCCCTCGGCAAAAAGGCCTGGGCGGGCGAGCTGGGGGAACGGGCCAAATTGCAGATCCCGGCGGGCCGCTTTGCCCAGCCGGAAGAAATCGCCGGGCTGGCGTTGTACCTGCTCAGCGACGCCGCACAGATGATCACCGGGGAAAACGTGGTGATCGACGGTGGCTACAGCATCCAGTAATTGATCCTTTGTCGTGAGGTTTATCGTCATGTCTACCGTTACCGAACGCACTGCCGAACAACTGTCCCCCGTCATTCCGAAAACCATGCAGGCCGTGGTCTGTCACGGCCCCGAAGACTATCGCCTGGAGACCGTCGATGTGCCGACGCCCGGCCCCGACGAGATCCTCACCAAGGTCGAGCTGTGCGGCATCTGCATGGGCGACATCAAGACCTACCGCGGCGCGCCCTCGTTCTGGGGCGACGCCGAGCAGCCGCGCTACGTGAAGCCGCCGATGATTCCCGGCCACGAGTTTGTCTGCCGCGTGGTCGCCCTCGGCCCTGGCGCGGAAAAGCGCGGGGTGAAGGTCGGCGACCGGGTGATTTCCGAACAGATCGTGCCGTGCTGGGGCTGCCGCTTCTGCAACCACGGCCAGTACTGGATGTGCCAGAAACACGACTTGTACGGTTTCCAGAACAACGTCCAGGGCGCCATGGCCCAGTACATGATCTTCACCAAGGAAGGCATCATCCACAAAGTACCGGACTCGATTGCCCCGGACGAAGCCATCCTGATCGAACCCCTGGCCTGCTCGCTGCACGCGGCGGAACGGGCGAATGTGGATTTCGACGACATCGTGGTGGTGGCCGGCGCCGGCACCCTGGGCCTGGGGATCATCGGTGCGGTGCGCATGCGCAACCCGAAAAAACTCATCGTGCTCGACATGAAACCCGAACGCGCTGCCCTCGCCCTGCGCATGGGTGCGGATGAAGTGTGGAACCCGGCTGAAGTCGACGTGATGGCGAAGATTCGCGAGATCACCGACGGGTACGGTTGCGACATTTACATCGAAGCCACCGGGCACCACAAGGCGGTGAACCAGGGCCTGGCGATGTTGCGCAAGCTGGGGCGCTTCGTGGAATTCAGCGTGTTCAACGACGAGGCCACGGTGGACTGGTCAATCATCGGTGACCGCAAGGAACTGGACGTGCTGGGCTCGCACCTCGGCCCCTACATGTACCCGCGCGCCATCGACTTTATCGGCAACCGCAAGATCGACATGCGCGACGTGGTGACCCACAAGTTTGCCCTGGCGGACTTCAAGGAAGCGTTTGCGGTGATGGAGCGCGGGGACAAGTCGCTTAAAGTCGTCCTGGAACCCTGATTGGCCCAATAACCCAAAACCCTGCGGGCGCCGGGCTTAGGCTTTTTGTGGGAGCTGGCTTGCCTGCGATGCAGACGCCTCGGTCTATCTGTGACACCGAGCCGATGCAATCGCAGGCAAGCCAGCTTCCACAAAAGCCCTCGGCTCCCACACCAAGAACAAGAACACAGGAAACCGCGTTATGAATCGAGTGATAAACGATCCGGACCAGGTGGTCGAGGACATGCTGCGGGGTATTCTGGTCGCGCACCCCGAGCTGCGCCAATACGAAACCAATCCCCGGGTGATCGGCAAGGCCAAGCCGTCACCACAGGGCCGGGTGGGCATCGTGACCGGCGGCGGTTCCGGCCATGAACCGGCGTTCCTCGGCTATGTCGGCCCGGGCCTGGTGGACGCCGTGGCCGTCGGCGAAATCTTCTCCTCGCCCACCGCCAAAAGCTTCTTCGACGCCTTCCGTGCCGCCGACCACGGCGCCGGCGTGGCGTGCCTGTACGGCAACTATGCCGGCGACAACATGAACGTGAAGCTGGCGATGAAGATGGCCGCCAGCAAGGACATGCGCATCCGCACCGTGGTCGCCAACGACGACGTGGCCTCGGCGCCCAAGGCCGACATCGCCAAGCGTCGCGGCGTGGCAGGCGAGATCTTCATGTGGAAGGTCGGCGGTGCAGCCGCGGCCCAGCATTACGACCTGGACGGGGTGATTCGTGTTGCCCAGAAGGCAGTCGACAACTGCCGCTCCATCGGCATCGGGCTCACGCCCTGCACCATCGCAGCGGTGGGCAAGCCGAACTTCCAGATTCCCGACGGGCAGATGGAATTGGGCATCGGCCATCACGGCGAGCCTGGCATTGAAGTCATCCCGATCGAATCCGCCGAGGCCATGGCGGCCCGCATGCTCGCACCGATCCTCGCCGACCGCGACTTCAGCCAGGACGACAGCGTGGTGGTGCTGGTCTCGGGCCTGGGTGCGACGCCGGTGATGGAACTTTACATTTTCTACGCCGAGGTTGAACGTCAGCTGCAAGCCAGGGGCTTGAAGATTCACCGCTGCTACGTGGGCAACTACTTCACCTCCCTGGAAATGATGGGCGTGACCCTGACCTTGCTGGGCCTGGACGCCGAGCTGAAATCCCTGATCGACCAACCCTGCCGTTCCATCGGCATGACCCAGGCGGACTAAACCATGAGCCAGCATTTCTCCACCCACGACGGCAGCGCCATCGTCGCCGACCTGGTCAGCGTGATCGTTGCCAACCGCGAATACCTGAGCGAAGTCGACGGCGCCATTGGCGATGGCGACCACGGCATCAACATGGCCAAGGGGTTTGCCCATTGCGGGCGCACCATTGAAGGCCGCCAGCTGACCCTGGCCGAAGCCCTGGATGAGTTGACACTGAGCCTGATGGAAGGCATCGGCGGTTCCATGGGGCCGTTGTATGGCAGCCTGTTTATCGGCATGGCGGATGAGGTGCGCGGCAGCGAACAGATTGACGCGGCGACCTTTGCCCATTTGCTGCGGGGCGGGTTGACCTCGTTGCAGGACATCACCGAAGCCGGCGTGGGTGACAAGTGTTTGATGGACACCTTGATTCCGGCGGTGGAGGCGTTTGAACAGGCCCATGGGTCAGGAGCGTCATTCAGCGATGCGCTGGAGGCGATGAAAAGTGCTGCTTCGCGGGGGCGGGATTCCACCAGGGATCTGGTGGCGAAGATTGGGCGTGCCAGCCGCCTGGGCGAGCGCTCGTTGGGCGTGCTGGATGCCGGGGCGGTATCGTGCTGCTTGATACTGACGCGATTGGCGGATTCGGTTCAACCGCGGTTGGTGTAGTGCTTGAAATGACCCCTTCGCGAGCAAGCCCGCTCCCACCTTCGACCGAATTCCATCTTTGGAATGCCGTCGAAGGTGGGAGCGGGCTTGCTCGCGAAGGCAGCAACACACTTAACCCGTGAAGCACCTAACCCGCCGCGATCAAACCTTCAACCTGGCTACCTGCTTCACCTGCTCTATATACCGCGCCACCGCCGGCGCCTTTTCAAAGCGCCGGTAAATCAGCGACAACCAGGACGACGCCTCGCTGCCTTCGATGCTGCGGTACACGACATTCGGCAAGCTCACATGCCCCACCACCGACTCCGGCACTACCGCTACGCCCTGCCCCAGTGACACCAACGCAATCACCGCCACCAACCCACCCGGCTGTGGCCCCAGGCGCGGCGCGTAACCACCCTGCGCTGCCACGTGCAGCGTGCCACTGATCTGCTCGGGCAAGATGAAGGTCTCGTTCTGCAGGTGCTCGCAACTGATTGCCTTCAACCCCAGCAGCCACGAATCCTGGGGCAACGCCAGCACAAACCCCTCACTGTTCAACCGCACCCCGTCGACTCCGTCAGGCAAGGTCATCGGCGAACGAATGTAGCCAATATCGAAACGCCCCTCCGCCACCAGCCCCGGCAACGCCGCCATGGGGCTCTCACGCACGCTGAGGCTCACGTCCGGGCAGTCCGCGCAGAACGACTGCACCTGGCGCTGCAACAACCCCGAATACACCGCCGACGCCACATAACCCAGCTCGATATGACCGATCTCGCCACGCCCGGCGCGCTGGGCATTGCGTTGGGCAAACTCGAACTGGCGCACGGTGGCCTCTGCCTCGATCAGCAAGGCCGCGCCCGCCTCGGTCAGGCTGACCTCGCGCTGGCGGCGGATAAACAAGCGCGTACCGAGGGTGGTTTCCATGTCCTGGATCTGCCGGCTCAGGGTCGGCGGCGCGATACCCAGCTGTTCGGCAGCACGGGTGAAATTGCGTTGCCGGGCAACCGCCAGGAAGTAGCGGAAATGACGTATTTCCATCACAGGATTAGCTCAAAGGTAATGAAGTTCTGTATGGCGCCTAACAAGGACGCCACCTGCCGGGGATAAGCTCGCGGTACGTTCACAGTAGAGAGGCTTTCCCATGTTCGTCAAATCATTGGTCCTGGTGCTTGTCGGTCTTTGCACCGTGCCCGCAGCGCTGGCCGCAGAAGCCCCCGCAAGCATTGCCCACAAGGCAATCCTGAGCCTGGCAACGGCCCAGCAGATCGCCGCACACGCGCGCAAGGTCGCCGCCGACAAGGGCTGGCCCTGCGCCGTGGCCATCGTCGATGACGGTGGCTGGCCGATCCTGACGCTGCGCATGGATGGCGCTCCCGTGGTGGCCGGTATCGAGCTGGCCCAAGGCAAGGCGCGCACTTCAGCGCTCTTCAAGCGGCCGTCCGGGGACCTGGAAAACGCTATCAACAATGGCCGCCCGGCAGCCATCACCGCCGGCCTGTTGATGATGAAGGGCGCCCAGCCAATCATCCTTGAAGGCCAGGTAGTGGGCGCCATCGGCATCAGCGCAGATACTCCGGCCCACGATGACGAGATCGCCCTCGCGGCGGTGGCTTCGGTGCAGCCATGAGCAAGGTCAGCCCGCGCCTGACGCTGCTGACCGCCTCCGGGGTCTGTTCGCTGATCGTGCTCGACACCAATATCGTCGCCGTGACCCTGCCGAGCATCGCCCGGGACCTGGGGGCGAATTTTGCCGATATCGAATGGGTGGTCAGCGCTTATATGCTGGCCTTCGCCGCCCTGCTATTGCCGGCCGGAAGCATTGCCGACCGCTTTGGCCGCAAGAAGACCCTGGTCTGGGGCCTGGGTATTTTCATCCTCGCCTCCCTCGGCTGCGGTGCGGCGCCGAATGCGTTGTTCCTGGATATCGCTCGCGCCGTCAAAGGTGTCGGCGCAGCGCTGCTGCTGACCTCGGCCCTGGCCTCCATCGGCCATACCTTCCATGACGAAGTGGAACGCGCCAAGGCCTGGGCCTTCTGGGGCGCGTGCATGGGCGTGGCGATGACCGCCGCGCCGACCCTCGGCGGGTTGATTACCCAGTACCTGGGCTGGCGCTGGATTTTCTATCTGAATTTGCCGGTCGGCCTGGTGCTGATGGGACTGGTGCTGCGCGCGATTCCGGAATCCCGCGATGCCCAGGCTGCAAGGCTCGACCCTTGGGGCAGCCTGAGTTTCAGTGCCAGCCTGCTGTGCCTGATCTGGGGCTTGATCGAAGCCAACCGTATCGGCTGGGACAACCCGCTGACTTATGCGCGGCTGCTGGGAGGCGCTGCGTTGCTGGGTGTTTTTGTACTCGCCGAACGCCTGCAACAGCGGCCCATGGTCGACCTGCAACTGTTCAGGCACCCGCGCTTTATCGGCGCACTGCTGGGGATGTTCGCCTACGCCGGCTGTGCCCAGGTGATGATGACGCTGCTGCCGTTCTACCTGCAAAACGGCCTGGGGTTCTCCGCGATTGCCTCCGGGCTGGGCATGTTGCCGTTTGCCTTGACCATGTTGATTTGTCCGCGGATAGGCGCCCGACTGGCTAGCCGTTTTGCCCCGGCAACGATGATGGCGACGGGGCTGGCGTTGGTGGGGTGCGGCAACCTGCTGAGTGCCTGGGCGGTCAATATCGGCGGCTATCTGCCGTTCGCCCTGGCGATTGCCATCACGGGGGCCGGCGCGGGATTGCTCAATGGCGATACGCAGAAAAACATCATGGCCTGCGTGCCACGGGACCGCGCGGGGATGGCGTCGGGCATGAGCACCACCATGCGCTTCAGCGCGATCATGTTGGCGATCGGGGTGTATGGGGCGTTGTTGAGCAGCCATAGCGAACAGTTGCTGCACACGAGCATCGGCTCCCAGTGGCAGGAACAGGCGGCAGGGATTGCTTCACGGGTAGTGGCTGGCGATATGCCCGCGGCCATGGCGTTGCTGCCTGAAACGGCACGAGGGATGGTGCAGCCACTGGCGCGGCAGGCGTTCGTCGGCGGGTTCAGCGTGGTGCTGTGGGTGGCGGGGTTGTTGGGTTTGCTGGGGGCGTTGGTGGTGGGATCGTTGATGCGGCATCCCATACCGGCGGTGCCGCAGGCCTCTTTACTGACTCGATAATGCGACCACCACGACCCAATGTGGGAGCGGGCTTGCTCGCGAATGCGGTGGGTCAGTCAATACATCTGTGACTGATCCACCGCATTCGCGAGCAAGTCGAATCGTCGCACCGCCGCTCCCACATTTTGATCTTCGAACGTCAGCTGGAATTGTTACCAGAAACGCTGCTGGGTCAGGCGACTCCACCAAGTCAGCAGCACCCGGTCTACCGAACCGCTGGCCGCCAGGCCCACCCGCTCCTGCAGGCTTTTACGCTCGGCATAGTGCAGGTGGAACACCTCGGCGGTCTTGGCCTTGGTCGCCAGGTATTCGTCGCTGGTTTGCAGCTGGTCCACCAGTTGCTTGTCCAGCGCCGCGACGCCCAGCCAGACTTCACCGGTGGCCACGTCATCAATGGCCAACTGCGGGCGATAGCGCGATACGAAGTTCTTGAACAGTTGATGGGTGATGTCCAGGTCTTCCTGGAACTTCTCGCGGCCCTTCTCGGTGTTTTCGCCAAACACGGTCAGGGTGCGTTTGTATTCACCGGCGGTCAGCACTTCGAAGTCGATGTCGTGCTTCTTCAGCAGGCGGTTGACGTTGGGCAACTGCGCCACCACGCCAATCGAACCGAGGATGGCAAACGGTGCGCTGATGATCTTCTCGCCGATGCACGCCATCATGTAGCCGCCGCTGGCCGCGACCTTGTCGATGCACACGGTCAACGGCACGCCCGCCTCGCGGATACGCGCCAGTTGCGACGACGCCAGGCCGTAGCTGTGAACCATGCCGCCGCCGCTTTCGAGGCGCAGCACCACTTCGTCCTTGGGTGTGGCCAGGCTCAGCAGTGCCGTGATTTCATGGCGCAGGCTTTCAGTGGCCGAGGCCTTGATGTCGCCGTCGAAATCCAGCACGAACACCCGTGGCTTGGCTTCTGGCTTCTTCTTGCCCTTCTTCTTTTCGGCCTTGCCTTCAGACTTGCGCAGGGCCTTGAGCTGGTCCTTGTCGAGCAGGGTCTGCTCCAGGCGCTCACGCAAACCCTTGTAGAAGTCATTGAGCTTGCTGACCTGCAACTGGCCGGCAGCTTTGCGGCGGCCTTTGCTGCGCAGTGCGGCGAAACTGATCAGCACCACCAGGATGGCGACGACCAGGGTGACGGTTTTAGCCAGGAAAGTAGCGTACTCGGCCAGAAAATCCATGTGACTCCTTACAAGTGCAGTGCGCCAGGCGCGGATTGCCCAAGCATACCGACGCCACCGCCATGGGGCCAGTGATCAAACCGCCAGCAGCGGGCCTCTAACGACCTTTTAAAACAAGCGTATGTTTTTTCATTGACAGCTTCCCGGCATCCCCATAACCTCGCCAGACTTTCAACGTACCGGGAAAACGGACGTGGGCAGCATCTACCTGATTCGACATGGCCAGGCCTCCTTCGGTGCAGACGACTACGACGTGCTGTCGCCCATAGGTGTGCAACAGGCGCAAGTGCTTGGCCGCCACCTGGCGGAACTGGGCCTGGGCTTCGACCGCTGCCTGTCAGGCGACCTGCGCCGCCAGCAGCACACCGCCAACGCCGCCTTCGAACAATACAGCGCCCTCGGCCTGCCGGTACCCACGCTGGAAATCGACAGCGCGTTCAACGAGTTCGACGCCGAGGCGATCATCCGCGCCCTGCTCCCGGACCTGCTGCACAGCGAACCCGAAGCCCTGCACATATTGCGCAACGCCGCGCAAAACCGTGGCGAATTCCAGCGCATCTTTTCCCTGATCATCGAACGCTGGCTGGCCGGCACCTACGACCCGCCGGGCCTGGAAAGCTGGCTGGGATTTGTCGAACGTGTCCAGGGTGGCCTGCAACGCCTCCTCGAAGCCGCCGACAACCGTGACAAGATCGCCGTGTTCACCTCCGGCGGCACCATCACGGCCCTGCTCCACCTGATTACCCGAATGCCTGCCGCACAGGCCTTCGAACTGAACTGGCAAATTGTTAACACCTCGCTCAACCAACTGAAATTCCGTGGTCGCGAGGTGGCACTGGCTTCCTTCAACAGCCATACCCACTTGCAACTGTTGAAGGCGCCGCAGCTCATCACTTTCCGATGAATTGCGGCCAACCGTGACCCCAAGGTCACTGGACTCACCATAAAAGGATCGAAACCATGACTGACGTAGCTAAAGCCGTAGAAGCAATGAAAGCCAAATTCAACCCAGCCGCTGCCGACGGCCTGGACCTGGTGTTCGGTTTCCGTATCGACGACACCCAGAACTTCTCGCTGGTTGTGAAAAACAACACCTGCGAACTGCTGGAAGGTGAAAACCCGGACGCCCAAGTCACCCTGGTGATGGACGCCGATACCATGAAAGGCATCGTCAGCGGCGAAACCGACGGCATGCAGGCATTCATGGGCGGCAAACTGCGCACTGAAGGCGACATGATGCTGGCCATGAAATTGAGCGAGCTGTTCCCGGCCTGATCAGGGCAACCCTGGCAAGACCCGTGTGGGAGCGGGCTTGCTCGCGAAAGCGGTGTATCAGCGCAGGATTTGTTGGCTGACCCACCGCTTTCGCGAGCAAGCCCGCTCCCACATTTTGATTGTGCTGTTTTCAGGTTTTTGGCTGCAACAACAGCGCCACCAACGCACTCCACCCTGTCTGATGCGAAGCCCCCAACCCCCGCCCGGTCTCGCCATGAAAATACTCATGGAACAACACCAGGTCGCGGCTCGCCGGGTCCGCCTCCAACTGTGCATACCCCACCATCGACGGCCTCGAACCGTTCTCATCCCTCAGAAACAGGCTCGTCAACCGCTGGCTCAGCCCCTGCGCAACCTCCTCCAGCGACGCCAG
>NZ_JACAPT010000015.1:45931-162413 GCF_013385565.1 Pseudomonas sp. E6002
CCACCGAGAAATTATCCGCGTAGTAGCGGTGAAACTCCCGCAGCGACTCAATCAGCATGTAGTTGACCGGCATCCACAACGGCCCGCGCCAGTTGGAGTTACCGCCGTACAGCCGCGAATCGGACTCCGCCGGCTCATAGCGGGCACACAGGGTATTGCCATTCATCTTCAGCGCCAGCGGTTCCTCGGCGAACGCTTTCGAGAGTGAACGAACCCCAAAGGTGGAGAGAAACTCCGACTCATCCAGCATCCGCCGCAGCAAATCCTTGGTCCGCTCCCCCCGCAACAGCGCCAGCAGCAGGCGATTACCCTGCCCCGGCTCGTTCCAGCGCGACACCAGCTTGGCCAGGTCCGGCCGGTGTTTCATAAAACCCAGCAATCGCTCGCGCAACCCCTCCAACCCTTCGTGCTCGCGCTGCTCCAGCACCAGCACCGCAAACAGCGGCATCAGGCCGACGATGGAGCGCAGGCGCACCGGTTCGCTTTCACCGCCAGGCCGATGCAGCACGTCATAGAAAAACTGGTCCTGCTCATCCCACAAGCCTTCATCGCCATTGTCGACGCGGTTGATCGCCCCGGCGATGTACAGGAAGTGCTCAAAGAACTTCACCGCGATATCCACATACACGACATTGCGCTTGGCCAACTCCAGACCGATACGCATCAGGTCCAGCGCGTACGCCGCAACCCACGCTGTGCCGTCCGCCTGGTCCAACTGATAACCCGGCGGCAAATCAGCCGAGCGATCAAACAGCGCAATGTTGTCCAGCCCGAGAAACCCACCCTGGAACAGGTTGCGGCCCTCGGCGTCCTTGCGGTTGACCCACCAGGAAAAATTCAGCAGCAGCTTGTGGAAGATCCGCTCCAGGAAATCCATGTCGCCCACGCCATTCAGCGCCTTGTCCTGCTGATACACCCGCCAACTGGCCCAGGCATGCACCGGCGGGTTGGCGTCGTCGAAACGCCACTCGTAGGCCGGCAACTGACCGTTGGGGTGCATGAAGCGGTCTTTCACCAACAGCAACAGTTGCTGCTTGGCATAACCGGGGTCGATCAGGGCAACGGCCACCGCCTGGAACCCCTGGTCCCAGGAGGCATACCACGGATATTCCCAAGTGTCGGGCATCGAGAGAATGTCGAAATTCGACAAGTGCCGCCAATGGGTATTACGGATATGCAAACGCTCGGGCGGCGGCGCGGGCTGGGCCGGGTCGCCGTCGAGCCATTGATTCACGTCGAAGTAATACAGCTGCTTGGACCACAACAACCCCGCCAGAGCCTGGCGCTGCACGTTGCGTGCGTCTTCATCGGCGATGCCCTGCTGCAGCGCCGCGTAGAAATCATCAGTCTCCTGACGGCGTTCTTCGAACAGCTTGCGCGCATTGATCCACGGCGCCTCCGCCGGGGCGAAGCGCAGGTACAGGGTTTTGCTTTCCTGGCCCGCCAGTTCCAGGATGAAACGCGCGGCCACTTTCGTGCCCGAATCCCGGCGAATCGCCGATTCCAGGCCCGTAGTCACATAGTCGTTGATCCCGTCCTTGAACGGCCCCGGCGCCGGTTGCCCGTCCAGCCTGGGGTAGTTGGTTTCGTTCTCGCAGAACAGCCATTCCACCCCATCCTGGCCCCAGGCACTCAGGTGGCGATCGAACAGCTCATGGTGCCGCGCCACCACCTGTTCGCCCTCCAGGCGCAACTCGGGCCTGGGGGCATCGTGGGTCCAACTCCAGTCGTTGCGCGCCCACAGGTGCGGCAACACCTGCAGGCGTGTGGATTGGTCCGAACGGTTGTGCACGGTAATGCGCATGAACACATCATCGGGCTGGTGCTTGGCGTATTCGACGGTGACATCGCAATAGCGGTTGTCTTCGAAAACCCCGGTATCGAGGATCTCGTATTCGGCATCTCCAAGGCCACGGCGGGCGTTCTCGGTGATCAGGTCATCGTAGGGAAAGGCCGCGTGAGGGTATTTGTAGAGCATGCGCATGTAGGCATGGCTCGGCACGCCATCGACGAAAAAGTACAGTTCCTTGACGTCTTCGCCGTGGTTGCCCTCGGCGTTGTTCAGGCCGAACAGGCGTTCCTTGATGATCGCGTCGCGCTCGTTCCACAGCGCCAGGCCCAGGCACCAGCGCTGGGCCTTGTCGCTGAAGCCCGCCAGGCCATCCTCGCCCCAGCGGTAGGCGCGGCTGCGGGCATGTTCGTGGGGGAAGTAGCGCCAGGCATCGCCGTCGGCGCTGTAGTCTTCGCGCACCGTGCCCCATTGCCGCTCGCTCAGGTAGGGGCCCCAGTCACGCCAGCGCTCGCCGTCAGGCTTGGCCAGGCGCTGGCCTTCAATCGTTTCCAGAATGTTCGTCGCAGGCTGTGCCGTCATCGAGTCTTCCGTCGCGTTCAGAGGTGACGGCCAGTGTAGAGCCCTTCGACGGTGAGATGCACGTGAAGCTGACGTCATCCAGCTCATTCATTTGCAGAATGAAGTCCAGAGGAATCTTCGTTTGCAAGGCGCCGGCAGGCCCAACAAAATCAGGCATCCGTGCTTTTCCTCTCTATAGCCGCCAGGAATTTTTCTATGCCCACCGTCAGCCCTGACGAGATTCGCAAAGGCTTCTCCAAAGCCATGTCCGACATGTACCGCGATGAAGTGCCGCTGTATGGCGCACTGATGGAACTGGTGGCCGAGACCAATGCCCGGGTGCTGGAAACCGACACCGCGCTGGCGCAACAACTGAAGCGCACCGGGGAAATCCAGCGCCTGGACAGGGAGCGCCACGGCGCCATCCGCCTGGGCACCGCTGAAGAACTGGCCATCATCAGCCGCCTGTTTGCGGTGATGGGCATGCAGCCGGTGGGCTATTACGACCTCACGCCGGCCGGGGTACCGGTGCACTCCACCGCCTTTCGCGCCGTGCATGAAAGCGCCCTGCAAACCAGCCCCTTCCGGGTGTTCACTTCGCTGCTGCGCCTGGAGCTGATCGAAAACCCGGAACTGCGGGCCTTCGCCCAGTCAGCCCTGGCCAAGCGTTCGATCTTCACCCCACGCGCCCTTGAGCTGATCCAACAAGCCGAAGCCGACGGCGGCCTCGACGCCGCCCATGCCGAAGAGTTTATCCAGCAAGCCCTGGAAACCTTCCGCTGGCACCACACCGCCACCGTCACTGCCGCGCAATACCAGCAACTGAGCGACCAGCACCGGCTGATCGCCGACGTGGTCGCCTTCAAGGGCCCGCACATCAACCACCTGACACCGCGCACCCTGGACATTGACCAGGTGCAGGCGGCAATGCCCGGCAAAGGCATCACCCCCAAGGCGGTGATCGAAGGCCCGCCCCGCCGCCAGTGCCCGATACTGCTGCGCCAGACCAGCTTCAAGGCCCTGGATGAAGCCATTGCCTTTACCGATGCCAAGGGCAGCCACAGCGCGCGCTTTGGTGAAATCGAACAACGCGGCGTGGCGCTGACCCCCAAGGGCCGCGCGCTGTACGACCAATTGCTGAATGCCGCACGGGATGAATTGGGCGCGTTTCCGAATGAGGCCAATGCCGGGCGCTACACCGAATTGATGGAGCAGCACTTCCAGGCGTTTCCCGATAATTACCAGCAGATGCGTGAGCAGGAGCTGGCGTACTTCCGCTACTTCGTAACCGAGAAAGGCTTGGCCGCCCAGGACAAGTTTAAAACCCTGGACGAACTGATCGCCGCCGGCCACGTGGACGTGGAGCCGTTGGTATACGAAGATTTTCTGCCGGTGAGTGCGGCGGGGATTTTCCAGTCGAACCTGGGGGATGCGGCGCAGAGTCACTACGCGGCCAACTCCAACCAGGCCGAGTTTGAAAAGGCCTTGGGTCGCCAGACTATCGACGAGTTGAAGTTGTACGGTGAAACCCAGCAGCGCTCGATTGACGAATGCAAGCGCGCGCTGCTGGCTTGAAAGAGAGAGTTCGCCCGGCCACAGCGCATTCCATGCGCCGTCTAAGAGCCCCAGTGCCGGGCGAACGGTTGGCATGATAGGCAGCGGCGGTGCTGCTGTCTTTCGGGCAATTCTGAACAAATCTTCTACTTGGCCGTCGCTTTCTCCAGTTGCTCGACGATCTTGTCTTTGATCAACAGGCGTTTCTTCTTCAGCTTCTCCAGCTCCTCGTCACCGCCGCTTGAGGACTCAAGCTCCAGCACCTCCTTGTCGGCGCTGTCGTATTGGTGGAGCAGCGAATCCAATCGGTTATCGCTCGCCCTGCGTTCATGAATAGCTTCCTTGCTCAAACCCAGGTCCTGATACAGGTCGTGTTTCACTGGCATGGAGTACCTCCGCAAGTTGATCATTGACTGAATGCCCCTTGAAGCTAGCCCATCCGGCGGGCTCTTGTCATGTTTGAGATCAACCTGTCGCGTTTGCGTCCCCGTTCGTCGCGGGGCAGACGATTTCATAAAACCTTTGGCGCACGCTGCCCTCCACTGTAGATCGTCACCCGATGGAGAACAGGTTCCATGAATCACGCTGCCAACGCTGTCGACACCCAGTGCATCAACACCATTCGTACCCTCGCCATGGACGCTGTGCAAAAGGCCAACTCCGGCCACCCCGGCACTCCCATGGGCCTGGCGCCCGTCGGTTACACCTTGTGGAGCCGCTTTCTGCGCTATCACCCCGAGCACCCCGACTGGCCCAACCGTGACCGTTTCGTGTTGTCGGTGGGCCATGCCTCGATGCTGTTGTATTCGCTGCTGCACCTGGCGGGCGTGGTGGAGATTGACGCCCACGGCAAGCGCTCCGGCCAGCCGGCCATCAGCCTGGACGACATCAAGCAGTTCCGGCAGATGAGCTCCAAAACTCCCGGCCACCCCGAATACCGCATGACCACCGGCGTAGAAACCACCACCGGCCCCCTCGGCCAGGGGTGCGCCAACAGCGTCGGCATGGCCATGGCCGAGCGTTGGCTGGCCAAGCGTTTCAACCGTGACGACCAGGTGCTGTTCGACTACAACGTCTACACCCTGTGCGGCGACGGCGACATGATGGAAGGCATCAGCAGCGAAGCCGCGTCCATCGCCGGGCACTTGAAGCTGGAGAACCTGTGCTGGATCTACGACAACAACACCATCAGCATCGAAGGCCACACTGAACTGGCCTTCAGCGAAGACGTGATCAAGCGTTTCCAGGCTTATGGCTGGCACACCTTGCACGTCACCGATGCGAACAACCTGCTGGCCCTGAGCGACGCGCTGAGCACGTTCCAGAAAAACACTGGGGCACCGACGCTGATCGTGGTCGACAGCGTGATCGGCTATGGCTCGCCCCACAAGCACAACACCGCGTCGGCCCATGGCGAGCCTTTGGGCGAAGAAGAAATCCGCCTGACCAAAGCCGCGTACGGCTGGCCCGAAGACTCAAGCTTCCTGGTGCCGGATGAAGCACGCACGGTCCTGCGGGATGCACTGCTCAAGCGCAGCAAGCCGCTGTATGAGCAATGGACTGAGACCCTGTCCCACCTCGAACAGTACGAACCGGAACTGGCCGATGAACTGCGCCGCATGCGTGCCGGCGAGATGCCCGAGCATTGGCAGGAGCAACTGCCGAGCTTTGCCACTGATGCCAAAGGCGTCGCCAGCCGTGCCGCCGGTGGCGAGGTGTTGAATGCGTTTGCCAAGCAGATCCCATGGCTACTGGGGGGCTCGGCCGACTTGTCGCCGTCCACCAAGACCAACCTGACGTTCGACGACGCCGGGCGCTTCAGCGCCGAGAACTACGGCGGGCGCAACCTGCACTTCGGCATTCGTGAACATGCCATGGGCGCGATTGCCAACGGCATGGCGCTGTCATACCTGCGGCCCTACACCTCGACCTTCCTGGTGTTCAGCGACTACATGAAACCGCCGATTCGTCTCGCGGCGATCATGGAACTGCCGGTGGTGTTCGTGTTTACCCATGACTCGATTGGTGTCGGCGAAGACGGCCCCACTCACCAGCCCATCGAACACCTGACCCAGTTGCGGGCGACGCCGGGGTTGCTGACCCTGCGCCCGGGCGACGCGAATGAAACCCTGGAAGCCTGGAAGATCGCCCTGGCCCAGACCCATCGGCCAACCTGCGTGGTGCTGTCGCGGCAGAACCTGCCGACCCTGGACCGCACGAAATACGCAGCGGCGACGGGTACATCCCGTGGTGCTTATGTGCTGGCCGGCGCCGATAAGCCCCAGGTGATCCTGATGGCCACCGGCAGTGAAGTCAGCCTGGCGGTGGAAGCCTATGAGCAACTGAAGACTGAAGGCGTGGCGGCGCAAGTGGTGTCGATGCCCAGCTGGGAACTGTTCGAAGAACAGGACCAGGCCTATCGCGACAGCGTGCTACCACCCGCAGTGAAGGCACGCCTGGTGGTGGAACAGGCCGGCCCGTTGGGTTGGGATCGCTACGTGGGGCAAACCGGGGCCAAGGTGGTGATGAACAGCTTTGGCGCCTCGGCACCGCTGTCCAAGTTGCAGGCCAAGTTCGGCTTTACCCTGGACAATGTGGTGAAGCTGGCGAAGGAGCAAGTCAGGCTCAACAGCTGAGCCAGTGCATGCATGCCGGGCGTGGCCTACCGAGGGAAACCTCGGCGCCACGCCCTGCTGCTCATTTCCCGCCGGTGACATCCAGGAACGTACCGGTGATGAAGGACGCCTCGGCGCCTGCCAGCCACAGGATCGCCCGAGCCACTTCTTCAGGCTGACCGCCGCGGCCCATGGGGATCGAATCCTTCACGCGATCAACCCGCCCTGGCTCCCCGCCACTGGCGTGAATGTCGGTGTAGATATGCCCCGGGCGGATGCAGTTGACGCGTATTCCCTCCCTGGCCACTTCCTTGGCAAACCCGATGGTGAAGGTCTCGAGAGCCCCCTTTGATGCGGCGTAGTCGACATATTCGTTGGGGCTGCCCAGCCGGGCGGATGCCGACGAGATATTGATCACGGCACCACCCCGCCCCTGGTGACGAAACGACATGCGCTTCACCGCTTGCTGGGCACACAGCATCGGCCCGATCGCGTTGACCGCGAAAATCCGCTGCATCCGCTCGAACGGCAAGTCTTCGACCCGGGACTGCAATGCGTTGATCCCGGCGTTGTTAACCAGCACATCGATGCGCCCGAACGTCCGATCTATCGCCGCAAATAACTGGACGACCTGCTCCGGGTCTGCGCTGTCCGCGCGTACAGCCAACGCCCGGCGCCCTGCCGCTTCTACATCCGCCACCACCGCGAGGGCGGCAGACTCATCGGAAACGAAGCTGATCGCCACGTCATAACCTTGTGCGGCGGCCAGCCGCGCGGTGGCGGCGCCAACGCCACGACTTCCACCTGTTATCAGAATCAGCGGTGCCTGCGGGACGGTATCCATTGCGCGAACCTTCATGTGGTGGTGGAAAATGCTTTGCCTGCTGTCAGCCGATCAGGATGGTGCCCGTGGCAATCACCACGCACGCCAGCACCTTGCGGACCGTCAGTGTCTCGCCCAGGAAGAAATAGCCGATCAGTGCCGCAAACAGCACGCTGGTCTCGCGCAAGGCCGAGACCGCGCCCATGGGCGCACCGGCCATGGCATAGATAATGATTCCGTAGGCCAGGAGCGACACCAGCCCACCGGCGAAGGCCGTGAAAAACCCGGGCCGCAGGCTGAACAGACTTTTCGGGCCCCGCAGGCCGATATACACCGCCGGCATCAACACGCCCCACAAGGCGCACATCCACACCGTGTAGGCCATCGGCGCACCCGACAGGCGCGCGCCGATGCCGTCTGTCACGCTGTAGGCGGCAATGAAACAGCCGGTGCCCAGGGCGTATGGCAGGCTGGGAACGGCGAGCCGGCGCCCCCTGAACGCCAGGGAAATGATGCCGCCCGACACCAGGGCAATGCCCAGAAGCGAGCTGGCCGAGACACTCTCCCCGGCAAACACGGCGGCACCCAAAGTGATCAGCACCGGCGAGGAGCCCCGTGAAATCGGGTAGGTCTGCCCCAGGTCTCCGACTTTGTAGCTGCGCACCAGGAACAGGTTGTAGCCCACGTGCAGCACCGCTGACAGCACCACATAAAACCAGCTGGCTGGCGCCGGAGGGTCCAGGAACACCGCAACGCCGCCACTGGCGATAGCGACCGCCAGGCACATCACCGTCATTGACCAGAGTCGGTCGGCGCCGCCACGCAGCAGCGCATTCCAACTGGCGTGCAGTAAGGCAGCGAAGAGGACCAGGAGAATAATGGGATAAGGCATGGGCCCATCCTAAGCAAACCGGCGCCTTAACTGAAGCGAAGTCTGCTCATTGAAGAATGAGCAAATCCTCATGCTTTATTCGTAAGCCAGTCCGGCGTTTACGGCTTCCTGCATCAGCCAATCACGAAAGCTGACGATATGCGGCTGGGACTCGATGCCTTTGGGGCAGACAAAGTAATAAGCGACCGGTGACGGGAACGGCACATCGAACAGCCTCACCAGGCTGCCATCGCTCAGCTCTGACTCCACATGCCCACTGCGCGCCAATGCAATGCCCTGGCCGAGCAAAGCCGCCTCGATCGTCATGTTGGTGTCCGCAAACCTGACACTTTCCTTGAGCGGCGCAATCGCGAGCCCGACGTGCTGGAACCAGACTTCCCACTTCGGCACCAGGTCGGCGCCGTCGCGCATCAGCAAGGGATAGCGCAGCAATTCGGCGGGTGTGTGTGGCCGGCCAAAGCGTTTCAACAGATCGGGACTGGCCACCGGAAAAATCTGCTCGCGGAACAGGAACTCCGAGTACAGCGCCGGGTAATTCCCGTTGCCCAGGCGGATCGCAACATCAGCCTCCGCGCTTGAAAAGTTGATGATCTTGTCGCTGGAGTCGAGGGTGACCAATATTTCAGGGTGCCGTTGGGCCAGGCTCGGCAATCGGGGCAGCAGCCATTTCAGCGCGAAGGAATAGGTGGTACTGACCTTGAGCCGGACCCTGCCCTTTTGCTCGCGCAGGTCCGCGAGTGTCGCCTCAAGGTTCATGAAAAACTCGCGCACGATCGGCGCAAGGGCTGCTCCGGCAGGCGTCAGGCTGAGTGACTTGCCCCGCTGGAACAACTGCAATCCCCAGAGTTCTTCAAGGTGCTTGAGCTGATGGCTGACGGCACTCTGGGTGACATGCAACTCTTCTGAAGCCGAGGTGAAGGTTGCGTGGCGTGTGGCAACCTCAAAGGCGCGCAATGTCGAGGTGGGTGGCAGGTCTCTCATGGCATTGCTTCACCGTTTATGAATAGATGCTCATGATAGAACATCTATCCATTGCGCTGTAGGCCGCCCCTCAACCCAGCTGGAACCGCGCCGTGTTGTCGCTCAACGCCCGGCTGCCCTTGCTCAACCTATCCGCCGCCTGGTTCACCGCCCGCGCGCCGTCGAGCAAGCGCCCGGCGGCCTGGTCAACCTGCTGGATATTGCCGCTCACTTCATCCGCCGTCGCTGCCTGCTCCTCAACCGCCGTGGCGATCTGCGCCAGGGTGTCAGTGACGCTCTGCACCGCGCTGGCGATCTCCCCCAGGCGATGGCCTAGGCCCGTGACGGACTCGGCATCGGTCACCGCCTGCTCACAGGCCACGCCCATCAGGGTGACCGCCTGGCTCACCGTCGCGCGCAAACTGTCGACCGTGCCGGCGATCTGCGCCGTGGAGGCCTGGGTCCGTTGCGAGAGGCTGCGCACCTCATCGGCCACCACCGCAAAACCCCGCCCCTGTTCACCGGCCCGCGCAGCCTCGATGGCAGCGTTCAGCGCCAGCAGGTTGGTCTGCTCGGCGATACCCCGAATGGTGTCAACCACCGACTGGATCTGCTGGCCCTGCTGGCTGACGCGCTCCAATGCATCGGAGGTGTCGGTCAAGCGCTGGTTGAGTTGCTGGATACTCGCGGTGGTGCGCTGGCTGTCGCGGCTGCTGTCTTCGGCAATCTGCCGGGTTTTCTGCGCGCTGCCGGAGGCCTGCTCGCAGCTCTTGGCGACGCCCATGGAGGTCGCGGCCAACTGTGTGGCGGCCGCTGCAATCTGGCTGATCTGCTGTTGCTGGTCTTCCACTTCGGTCAGCGTACTGCCCGATTGTGAATTGAGTGTCAGCACCGCAGAGCCCAACTGCTGCGTCTCGTGATTGACCCCCAGCAGGCTGGTGCGCAACTGCACCACCGCCACGTTGAGCGCCGTGCTGATGGCCGCCAATTCATCGCGCCCTTCCACCGCCACTTCAACGCACAGATTACCGTCGCGCAGGGATTCGGCCAGGGTGGTGATGCCGCTGGCACTGCGGCGAATCGATGCCTGCAAGCACACGAACAGGTACAGGGCTGCCAGCGCCAGCACGCTGAACGTGACCGCCACCGGGATGAATTGCTTGAGCGAGCTGTCGCGGTAGTAACCCAGGCGCGCGTCCAGCGAGGTCAGCGACTGTTTACGCAACGCGCCGAGGGTACCGAGCATGCCATCCACACTGCGTTCGAAGCCGGTGGTATCGAGCTTGATGGTGCCCCCGAACACGCCTTCGTCCAGGGTCTTCAGTTCGTTGTCCAGCAGTTGCAAGCTGTCGTCGTATTGCGCGATCCAGGTTTGCAGCCCCGGGTATTGCTTGGCCTTGAGGGATGCGGCGGCCTTGACCAACTGGTCCCTTGCGTCGCCGATGCGACCGCGCAAATCCCGCATCTGCAAACGGCTTTGCAGGGTGAACTGCCCCGATGCGATGGATGACTGCCCGACGCTCGCCATACGCCCGATACGCTCGATCAGGTCGGGGGTTTGCTGGGTGGAAATCTGCATCAGCAAATAGGTTTCAAGCCACGGATCGAGGATCAACCCGGTGTCCATGGTGATCTGTTCGCGCAGGGTTTGCATCGCGCTCAGCGCAGACGTGAAGCGGTCATAACCATCCGGCCACCAGCCCACGGTGCGCAGGGATTGGGAATCCATGCCTGTGACCGAGGCTTGCAATGCCTCAAAACGTGCAAGGGTGTCCGGGCGGGCGTTCTGGGATTTGAGGGCCTCGCCCAGGGCCTGCACGCTTTGCAGGATCAGCGGGAAATTGGTATCGACCGCAGTCATGGCCGCCTTCGCCGCGGGTGTCTGGTCGTGGAGGATGTCGGCGGCTTTCCAGCGCGCCGCCAGGTTGCGCTGGGCGGTCAGTTGGGCGTCCAGGGCATCCAGCGCCAGCAGTTCGCGCACCCCGGATTGCTCATTGGAAATCACCGTCAGCTTGGTGCGGTACTCCTGCGCGATCATCCACAGGCTGCCCGCCAGGGGCAGCATGAACAGGAAAAACAGGATCTGGAACTTGCGCGCGAATCCAAAACGTCCGAGCAGGCGGATACCTGGCGACAACACACTTTGCATGTCCGACTACTCCTAGAACCACTCGCCTCTACAGCGAATCAAGCTTTGAAATGATTGACGGCAAAATGCCATGTCATTGATTAAGCTGGCTCTAGCAAGAAACGGACCGCTGTTGTCGGGCCCGCTGGATAGGCGGGACGTCGTGCAAAACACGCTGTACCGTGCGCGAAAATGGGGCGAAAGCACTCAGCGCAGGTGGCAGAACGGTAACCGTCTGACCAATACCGCAAGCGTGAGGGCGGCCGACAACCTGTGGCGAGGGAGCTTGCTCCCGCTGGGCTGCGAAGCGGCCCCAAAACAGGCACTGGTAGTCCGTCAGGTCGATATCGATTGCAGGGTTTAGGGCTGCTTCGAAGCCCAACGGGAACAAGTTCCTTCGCCACAGGATGGGTGCTTGCTGAATCAGGATTGCCGACTGGCAAACACCAACACTTTCTCCAGCATCCGGTCACAGGCCTCAAGCTGCGCAACGCTGATGAACTCGTCAGGCTTGTGCCCCTGGTCCATGCTGCCCGGTCCACATACCACGGTGGGAATGCCCGCCTGATCAAACAGCCCGCCTTCGCTGCCGAACGCCACTGTGCCGTATGCCTGAGAGCCACAGAAGTCGGCAACCCATTCAGCCGCCTGGCTCTGCGCTGATGTCGACAACCCTGGGTAACTCGACAGCTCACTGAAGTGGATTGCACACTGCCCGCTCACCGCCTGCATCGCGGGCAATAAGGTGTGCTCGGCGTAACCCCGCAGTTGGTCCGCGACGTGCCAGAGATTCTGTGCGGGCAGTGAGCGCACTTCGAAGTCGAAGCTGCAGTTTTGCGGGACGATATTCAGGGCGTTGCCACCGGCAATCATGCCGGTTTGCACGGTGGAGAACGGCGGATCAAAACTCCCGTCGTGATGTTGCGGCGCCTTGAGTTCTTCACCGAGCCGGCCCAGTTCGATGATCAACAGCGCGGCATATTCGATGGCGTTCACACCCGACGGCGCATACGCCGAATGGCACGCCGCGCCATGTACCTCGCAACGCATCGCCAGCTTGCCCTTGTGGCCCAGCACCGGCTTGAGTTCGGTCGGTTCGCCGATCACGCACAGTAACGGCTTGACGGTTTTTGCATGGAACGCTTCGATCAGCGATCCCACGCCCAGGCAGCCCACCTCTTCATCGTAAGACAGCGCGATATGCACCGGCATGCGCAGCGGTGCCTGCACCAGCGCCGGTACGCTGGCCAGCACGCAGGCGAGGTAGCCCTTCATGTCGGCGGTGCCACGCCCGTACAGCTTGCCATCCTTCTCGGTCAGTTCAAACGGCGCAACGCTCCAGCACTGACCGTCTACAGGTACGACGTCGGTATGGCCCGAAAGCACGATACCGGGCACCTCCGCCGGACCTATGGTGGCCAACAGATTGGCTTTGCTCTTTTGCTCGTTGAACAACAATTCACAGCTCACGCCATGGTGCTGCAAGTAGTTGCGCACGAAGTCGATCAGGGCGAGGTTGGATTCGCGGCTGGTGGTGTCAAAGCTGACCAGGTGCGCCAGCAGGTCACGGCTGCGGCTCATCGGTCATCTCCCGGCACCGCGTAGCCAGGGGCGCTTTGCGGGTTGATGGCGCGGTCGATATAGTCCTGCATTTGCCCGCGATAGGCCTGCCAGAGTTGGTCCAGGGTGCCGATCGGATCCACGTCGGCCCAGTCCACCCGCAGGTTGACGATGGGCCACAGGTGGTCACCGACCACCACCAGCGCGGCAGAATGTACTGGCCCCGCCTCGCCGCCTCCCGCCGCCCCCGCCTGCATGGAGGCGAGCAACCGGTCGGCGAGATGCCCGGGCGTATCTTCGAAGGCGCGCACCATGGCTTCGATCACACCGGTATTCGCCAGCATGTTCCCTGCCGCCACGCATTGCTCGCCGCTGACCGCGTGGTGGATGCCCAGGGTCTGCGCGCCGCTGAAGTGTGCGGTTCGGCCAGTGCTATCGATCACTGTCACCTGGCGATATTCGCTACGGCTCTGCGGGGTGAGCGCGGTGGCCAGCGCCTCGCTCGGGGCCATGCCCTGGGCCAAAAGGTCCAGGGTTTGCGGGCCGAGGGCCGGCAACGTGATGTTCTGCGACGCCACCGCGCCCACGCCGGGGCGCAGCCACGGGCAACGGGCGCCCACGGCAATGCTCGACGAGCTGATAGCGATACCCAACTGGCCGGTTTCGGCACAGCGGGCGACAACCGAAAAGGTCATGGGGGTTCCTGCCTGTGAGGGGTGAAATCAGTCGAGCAACGAAGGGTCGGCGTCGATCATCAACTGCTTCATTTCTTCAAAATGCCGTTGCGAGAAATCCGTGATGCCTTCCCATCCCCGCGCGGTCTTTTCAGCCACTTCGTCAGACAGTATCCGCAGCGGCTGGCCGGTGGACCACGCCGTGACGAGGATCTGGCAGGCGCGCTCCAGGGTCCAGATATCATCGAATGCCTCGCCGATGGAGGTGGCTGTGACCATCACCCCATGGTTGCCCATCAACAAGCGGCTCTTGCCATCCAGCAAACCGGCGAGGCGCTCGCCCTCGGCCTCGGTGTCGGCCATGCCACCGTACAGCTCGTCCACCGCCACGCGATTGAAATAGCGCGCGGTGTTCTGGTCGATCGCAGGGATATGCGGCTTGGCCAGGCAGGCTACCGCCGTGGTGTACACCGGGTGCAGGTGCAGCACGGCGCGGGTTTGCGGCAACAGCCGGTGAATCTGCCCGTGGATCGACCAGGCGGTAGCGTCTACCTCCGGATGATCGGCACCGCCGGCGTCGTCGGCATTCAACAGCAGCATGTCACTGGCGCGGATACGCGAGAAGTGCTTCCACTTCGGGTTGAGCAGGAACTGTTTGCCGTCGGCCGACACCGCCGCGCTGAAATGGTTGGCCACTGCCTCATGCATGCCAAGGTGCGCAACGATGCGGAAAGTTGCCGCCAGGTCGATGCGGGTTTGCTCTTCAAGTGATAACGCCATGTAGCTTTCTCCGCAGGACAAGTACCCCATAATCTGTAGTGAGCAAGCTCGCTCGTCACAGGTATGGCGTGTTCCTTAAGTGAACAGTTTCCGGTCAGGACTTCGGCATCAGCTCGGCGATGTCGGCATCGGTAGGCGCCTGGAAGTTGTATTTCTTGAGCAAGGCGGCGTATTCAGGGGTGGCGCTGAACTTCTTGATGCCTTCGATCAAGGCGTTCTTGACCTCGTCATTGCCCTTCTTCACACCAAAGCCGTTCAACACCGGGTAGATCAAGGTATCGGAAGAAATCACCACGCGCCCGCCGAGTTTTTCCACTGCGCCACGGGCCACGGCCGCATCGGTGATCTGCGCTTCAACAGCATGAGCCAGCAAGGCCTGGGTGGTTTGCGGGTCGGTACTGTACTCGCCGATCGCGATCGGCTTCAGCCCTTTCTTCACACAGTACTCATCCGACAGCTTGTGCATCTGCGCCAGCCAGGAGGTGGCGCCCATCGAGCCGATCTTGTGGCCGCAGAACTCTTCAGGGGTCTTGGGCTGGAAGTCGCTGCCCTTGAGCGTCAGGATCGACTCACCGCTTTTCAGGTAGGGAATCATATCGATGACTTTCACCCGTTCGGCGGTGATGTACATCGAAGAGTTGGTCACGTCGAATCGCCCCGCCTGCAGGCCGGTGATCAGGTTGGGAAAGCGCGTGTCGAGGGTCTCGACGGTGCGCCCCATGGTCTTGGCCAGGCCATCCATGAATTCGATATCAAAGCCGGCGGGCTTGTTGTTATCCATGTATTCATAGGGAAAGAAGGTCACATCGGAACCTGCGACGATTTTCCCGTCTTTCTGGAAAGCCGAAGCCGCCAACGACGTCATTGCAACCGCAGCGCCCAGCAGGCACACGGCAATAGGGCGAGCAATCATCTGAAACGCTGTCATGGTAATACCCTGCAAGGTGAGAAGAAGGTTAGGCAGTGACTGAATCCTGGCCGGCCTGTTGCACAAAGAAAGAGGCGCCACGGGGCTTCTGCGGCAAGCGCAGGTGGTTTTCCGTGGAACGCACCAGCCCACTTTCTTCACCGGCCACTATCAGGCCGGCGTGCGCGCTGGGCAGCGGGTTTTCGCCGAATGGAAGCGCGTCTTCAGCGGCGTAGACGCTGATGAACAGGGTGCGCGGCAGTTCGGTCTCGTTAGGGCTTGAAGCGTGCAAAAGACGGGTGTGCATGAAGCACACGGAACCGGCCGGGCCATAACAGGCGACCGGGTCGTGGCACAGGTCGTCGACCACCGTGTCGTCCACCGAACCGGTGAAACGCTGGTCGTGCCAGTGGGACCACAACGGGCCTTTGTGGCTGCCGGGAATCACATTCAACGGGCCATTCTGCGGTGTGACTTCACTGACCATCAGCAAGGCCGTGACGATGTCGTCATTGCTGTGGGGCGTGAACAGGAAGTCCTGGTGCCACTTCACCTGCGTGGCGGTGTGGGGCAGTTTCGAGTTGATCTTGCTGTGATGAAAACGCGTGCCGCCGCCCCCGATCAGTTGCGCGGAGATCGCTGCCATCCGCGAATGCAACGCCACACGCTGGTATGCCGGCGAAATTTCGGTGGGCGAACTCACTCGGCGCAGCGAGGGATGATCCGGGCGATGGTCGCCTTCCAGGTCGAAACGCGCACGGCCATCTGCCGTTTCACCCCAGCCCTGTTCGTGGCTGCGGCTGTCTTCTACCCACTGGTCGAAGTCGTGCTGCAACGCGGCGACTTCTTCAGCCGACAGCACGTCTTGCACCACCAGAAAACCGTCCCGGTGAAACTGTTCAATTTGCGCTTGCTCGATCATGTTGTGGCTCTCTTGTCGCTCGAACGTTAAAGGGGTTACGCCAGCGAGACGTCCTTGAGGAACGCCTCCACACGTGGGTTTTCGCCGCTGCGCAGCGCCTGCGGCGTGTCGTCGCACACCACACGGCCTCTCTCCATGAACACGATCCGGTCGGAGACCTTGAACGCGAAATTCATCTCATGGGTGACGATCACCATGGTGATGCCTTCCTGGGCCAGGGCCTCGATGACCTGCAGGACTTCGTTGACTTTTTCCGGGTCCAGGGCCGAGGTGGGCTCGTCAAACAGCATGATTTGCGGGCGCATCATCAGGGCGCGGGCGATGGCCACGCGCTGCTGTTGGCCACCGGAAAGCTGATGCGGGTACTTCCAGGCGTGATCGAGCATGCCGACCTTGTGCAGCAGCGCGTAGGCTTGTTGCTTCAGCTCATCCAGCTTGCCGAGGTGGTGGTACTTCGGCGCCATCAGCAAGTTGTCGAGCACGCTCAGATGCGGGAATAGATTGAAGCTCTGGAACACCATGCCGATGTTCAGGCGATGCTCGGCGTGCTCGACATACTGCGGCTTCTGCGCGCCGACTTTGTTCAGGTGAATAAAGGGTTGGCCGTTGATCTGGATCTCGCCGTTGTCCAGTTGCTCAAGACCGTTGAGCAGGCGAATCAGGGTGGTTTTTCCGGAGCCCGAAGGCCCGATCACCGACACTACTTCGCCGGGCTGGATCTGCAGGTTGACCGAGCCCAGTACCTCTACATCGTTGTAGGCCTTGTGCAGCAGGCTGGCCTGCAGCGCCGGGCCTTCGGTACTGACAGGGCGTTGCAGGGCGACGTGCTGTCGGGTCGCCAGCGCCAGCACCTCGGCATCAGGTACCCGGGACACGTTGCGTTGATTGACGTCGAGAAAACGCTCGAGCCGTTTGAGCAGGAAGTCGAACACCGTGACGATGAACACGTAGAAAAAAGCCACCGCCGCCATCGTCTCGATCACCAGGAAATTCTGCGAATACAGGCGCTGGCCGACCATCAGGATCTCGGTCAGCGAAATCACCGACACCAACGAGGTCAGCTTGACGATGGAGATGTATTCGTTGGCCAGCGACGGCAGCGCCACCCGCAATGCCTGCGGGATCACCACCCGCCACTGGATCCCGAAAAACTTCAGCCCCAGTGCCCGGGCGGCCTCGCTCTGACCTTTGGGAATCGACAGCAGGCCGCCCCGGTGAATCTCAGCGACATAGGCGGTTTCGCAGATCACCAGCGCCAGCAGGCCGGCCCAGAACGGGTCCGCCAGAATCACCGACGTGGCGGGAATCGCCTGTGGCAGGTTGTAGATGAAGATCAGCAGCACCAGCAGCGGCAGGCTGCGGAACAACCAGATATAGCCACGCGCCGGCAGGCTAATCAGCGCGTGCTTTGACTGCTTGGCCAGGGCCAGCAGGAAGCCCAGCGCGATACTCAGGACCCATGTCAACGAACTGAGCTGGATGACCGTCCATGTCGCCCGCCAGAACTCGGCATCGGCCAGCAAACCAAACATGTAATTCCAGTTGAAAGTCATCGTCACTGTGCTCGACAAAAAAAATGAAAATGCCCACCGAATGCTCAACGTGAAGGTCGAACCCTGATCTGCACCGATGGATTGAGATTCGTGGGGAGAGGCCCTTGGGGTCAATTCGTAAAAGCCGGCCTATTGGGTAGGGAGAACCTACGCAGCGTCACCGTTCCCTGGGTGACGACTGGACTGGTAAAACAGCCTGTCTCTTAATGGGGCGACACCTCGCCCATCAGGCAATCAGCGCCACATCTTGGTGCGAAGCAAACGCGATCCCCTGTGGGAGCTGGCTTGCCTGCGATAGCATCGCCCCGGTGTACCTGGAAGACCGAGGTGCCTGCATCGCAGGCAAGCCAGCTCCCACAGAAAAGCAGGAAAGCACGCGGCTCAGCCCGCGCCGTTCAGGGTGCGCACCGCATGGGCATCAAAAAAGCTCGGGGCCGCCATGCCCGGGATGTACTGGTCTGAAACGAACATGCGGCAACGCTCGGCAAACGCCGACACCACGCGGGACAATTGGGTATTGCTCGCCGTGGCATAGCCCAGCTGCATGGGCCGGTGCGGGCCGGACAAGCGCAGGCGGATCAAGCGCTTGCCGTCCTGGGAAAGATTGGCTTTGGGCCGGGCATTCGCGAAGGAATAGCCGATGCCATTGGCAACCATCGAGCGCACGGTTTCAAGGTTGCTGGAGCGCATGATGATGTTCGGTGTGGTACCGGCCTGCATAAAGAAGCTGAGGAAATATTCCCGACTCCAGGGCGTGTCCAGCAGCACCACCGGGTAATCCTCAAGGTCGAGCATGCTCACCGCCGACAGGCTTGCGAGCGGGTGGTACTCACCCACCATCACATACGGCGGTAATTGCGCCAGCGGCTGGAAGTCGATGTCGTCACTGGTCACCAGGTCGTAGGTCAGGGCGATATCGATCTCGGCGCTGCGCAGTTTTTCCAGCATTTCCTCGTGGTTGCCCTCCACTTGCGTGAGGCGTACACCTGGAAACGCGCGGCCAAAACCAAACACCAGCTCAGGGGTGATCATCGGCGCCAGCCACTCCAGGCAACCCACCCGCAGCGGTCCGCGCACGGTGTTCAGCGACTCGGAAGCGATGGTGTAGAGGTTGGTCATCTGCTCCAGGATCAGCTTGGCCTCCTGCATCACCTGGCGCCCCACTGCCGTGAGGGAAATGCCCTGGGCGTGATGCCGCACAAACAGCTGGATGCCCAACTCGGCCTCCATGTGGGTGATCGCAGCCGAGATAGACGGCGACGACACATGAATGCGCTCAGACGCCGCACTGATGCTGCCTGCCTCACCGGAAGCCACGAAATATTCCAGTTGGCGCTGGGTAATACGACTGAGCATCACGCCTCCACATCATCAATAAGCTGACGCCAAGCCGGCGCCGCCTGCCTCAAACACAGCGTTGCATGGTTCATGCCGATTGCTGTTTTAGCCCGACGCTGACTCCGGCGGATGGCGCTTCGGTTTTGCCTAAGCATTACCTCGCGCAAATGCTGGTTTCGCGCGGGCGAGGCCAATGTGAAGCTGGATTTATTCCGCGCCTCATGAGTTGCCAGCAATGCCCACCCATACCCGTATCCGCATGTTCAACACCAAGCAGACCTACCCCAACCAGGCGCTGGACAACGACCTGTGCCAGGCCGTGCGCGCCGGCAATACCATTTATGTACGTGGCCAGATCGGCACGGACTTCGACGGCAACCTGATCGGCCTCGGCGACCCGCGCGCGCAAGCCGAACAGGCAATGAAAAACGTCAAGCAACTGCTGGAGGAAGCCGGTTCCGATTTGTCGCACATCGTGAAGACCACCACCTACCTGATCGACCCGCGCTACCGCGAACCGGTGTACCAGGAGGTCGGCAAATGGCTCAAGGGCGTGTTCCCGATCTCCACCGGCCTGGTGATTTCGGGTCTGGGCCAGCCGGAGTGGTTGATGGAGATCGATGTGATTGCGGTGGTGCCGGATGACTGGAACCCCAACCAGCAACCATGAGCCACCTGGAGCTTGCCATGCCCCGCACTGTGTATTTCCTCAACGGCCCCAACGCCAACCTGTACGGTCTGGACAAGAACGGCACCTACGGCAGCGAAAGCTTCGCCAGCATCGAAGCGTGCTGCCAGCGCCACGCTATCGAACTGGGCCTGACCCTGGATTTTCGCCAGAGCAACCATGAAGGGGTGCTGGTGGACTGGATTCAGGAGGCCCGGCTCAACGCCGACGCGGTGATCATCAACGCCGCCGGCCTGACCTACAGCTCGGTGCCGATTCTCGATGCGCTGCTGGCGTTCGACGGCCCGATCATCGAAGCGCACATGAGCAACATCTGGAAGCGCGAGGCTTTCCGTCATCACTCCTATGTGTCCAAAGCCGCCACCGGCGTGATCGCAGGCCTCGGCGCGCTGGGCTACCGCCTGGCCCTGACGGCGGTGGCCGAGCTGCTGGAGGCCGATTGAAGGGCTTTGGTTTTGCCTAACCTCTACGTTCAAAAAGCATAATTTCCGGCTGGCGGTTGCTTGATCACACTGATACCGGTCGATGGTCGCTTATCTTTAGGAAGCTCACATGTCAGTTGAAAAGATCAACACCCTGGTGGTGGGCGCAGGCCAGGCGGGGGTCGCCATGAGCGAGCATCTGTCACTCATGGGCGTGCCGCACATCGTGCTGGAGCGTAACCGCATCGCCGAGCGCTGGCGGTCCGAGCGCTGGGACTCGCTGGTCGCCAACGGCCCGGCCTGGCACGACCGTTTTCCCGGCATGAAATTCGAAGGCATTTCCCCCGAGAGCTTCCCGCCGAAAGAGCGCATGGCGGCCTACTTTGAAGAGTACGTGAACATGCTGAAGGCTCCGGTGCGCACCGGGGTTGAAGTGCAGCAAGTGGAACGCCACGTGGGTCGCCCCGGGTTCAAGGTGACCACCTCGGCGGGTGTGATCGAGGCCACCAACGTTGTTGCGGCGACAGGCCCGTTTCAACGTCCGTCCATTCCGAATCTGGTGCCCGCACACGCCACGGTTCAACAGCTGCACTCCTCGGCCTACAAGAATCCCGGCCAGTTGGCCGAGGGTGCTGTGTTGGTGGTGGGCGCTGGCGCATCGGGTTCACAAATTGCCGAGGAACTGCAAAAGGCCGGCAAGACCGTGTACCTCTCGGTGGGCGAACACTATCGCCCTCCTCGCTCGTATCGTGGCCGTGATTACTGCTGGTGGCTGGGCGCGCTGGGCTTGTGGGACGAGGTCAAAATCCAGCCGAAGAAGAAGCATGTGGCGTTTGCCGTCAGTGGCTATGAAGGCGGCAAGACCGTCGACTTCCGCCGCCTGGCGCACATGGGCATTACGCTGGTGGGTGTTACTCGGTCGTGGAATGAAGGCGTGATGGAGTTTGAGCCCGGCCTGGCGGCTAACGTGGCTGAAGGTGACCGTGCCTACTTTGATGTGCTGCGGGATGCCGACGCCTATATCGAGCAGAACGGCCTGCCGTTTGAGCCGGAGTCGGAAGCGTGGGAATTGTTGGCTGACCCGGAGTGCCTGGTGAATCCGATCCTGAGCCTGGATTTGGCTGAGGCTGGTGTGACCACGATTCTGTGGGCCACGGGTTTCAGTTTTGATTTCAGTTGGTTGAAAGTGAATGCGTTCGACGAGAAAGGTGAGCCTTTCCATAAGCGCGGGATTTCGGCGGAAAGCGGGATTTACTTTTTGGGTTTGCCGAACCTGGTGAACCGCGCGTCTTCGTTTATCTACGGGGTTTGGCATGATGCGAAGTACGTGGCCGACCATATTGTCTTGCAGAATGAGTACATGGCCTATAGCAAGCCGTGAGGTGCCTTGCCCCATTGCCTACAGTTGCGTCAGAATCCGCCGGCTTGTGCGCTTGGGTATGGGGCTCTGAGGTTGCTCGGTCGCTGAAACCTCAGTGATCGGGTTTAGTAGCCCGAAGTATTCTAGGCAATGTGCATAAGCATCATCTGTCAGACGTCTTTGTCTGTGCTTAATGGTGGCTGTGTGCAGGGCGCCCTCGGGCGCGCCGGTTTTGTCTGGAATATCCGCTCTACTAACCTGCACACAGCTGCCACCTTTCGTTTAGTGGCGATAAGGCGGGGGCCAAAATGGAGCATCCAGACAATGTTCAAGGTTACCCCTAATCCTCCGGGAACTTCCGATCCAAAACTCCACCAGGCCGCCCAGCGCGCCATGGATCACTACCTCAATCCCAGTTCCAAACCCGCCCCAACGCCCTCAGCCCTGTTCAGCGTTCCCAGCCTCAGCTTTTGCTCGTTCAACTCACCCTCACCGAGGGTAATTTGCTTGTGGATCATGGCAGCACACGCACAGCTTGTTGCCATCAGTATCTCGAAAATACGCGCCGTAATAATCGGGGTGGTAGTGAGGCCTTAATCCAGGCTCTCCTTCACATATCCCGCCGAGCGCCAACGCCGCTCTATAACTTCTTCTAACCGCTTCCCGACTGGGCGCAAGTAGCCCCACCATCTGCCCATTCCCGGGTGCACTCGGGTTGCCATCAAATGGCGCCCCAATGACGAAGATCGGGCGAGGTTCGGTTTCAGCCACCCAACCGGCCCACGGTTTATCCGCATCGCAAAATTTCAACCTGAGGCCCAACTCAGCCATCACCTTCGAATAGAAAGCAAAAGCCCGATCAAAATCACCTGTACCTAAAAACACATGGGAAATCATGGTGGCTACCTTGGGGCGATGAATGCCCATGAGTCTGGCGCGAAATGATTGCTGGCGAAAGCCTGATGACTCCGTCCGGCATATGTACGGCTCCCCTCCCCTCATACGCTCATAAAAACCGCAAATCCCAACAATCCGCAGGGTGCCGCCCGGCATTTTGTCAACCCATAATGGGCTTACAACAATAAAGGGGCTCACCCCGGGGCGTGTAAGCCATGTACAGAGACCATATCGTCAAGACCCGCATGACGGACAGCGCGGTATTCATGGGCGCGGTGGCCGTGGTGATTTTCATCATCACGCTCGCCTGCGGCGTCGGTGAAGGCCGCCTCTCCCACTTGATGGGCCCCATCGTTCTCGACCTGAAGGCACCACTGGCACGAGATATTGCAGTGGGCGGCACGTTCACCCTGACGGTGGTGCTGAACCTGTTCATCCTTGGCCGCTTTCCCTTACGCGCGCAGATCATCACGGTCTGGTGCGAGTTGCTGGTGCTGTTCCTGTTGTTCTTCGACACCTTCAACCTTTCCTACAGTTTCATCGCGACCAAAATCGGCTTCATGATCACCCAGGGGGTGTTCACCACCGTCTACGTGTCGGCGATTTCGATTGCGATTGCGTTCGTCCTGGCGCTGCTGGGCGCCACCGCGCGCTTGTCTTCCAACGGCTTCGCGATTGCGATTGCGAGCTTCTACACCTCGTTTTTCCGCGGCGTCCCGCTGCTGATCCAGATCTATCTGATTTACCTGGGCATCCCTCAGCTGGGTTATGTGGTCGGGGCGGTTCCAGCCGGGATCCTGGCGCTCTCGCTGTGTTATGGCGCCTACATGACGGAGATCTTCCGCGCCGGTATCAGCAGCATCTCGCGGGGCCAGTGGGAAGCCTCGCGGGCGATTGGCCTGAACCCGTTCCAGACGATGACCCGGGTGATTCTCCCGCAGTCCATGCGCTTGATCATTCCGCCAACGGGCAACCAGTTCATCTCGATGCTCAAGGACAGTTCGCTGGTGTCGGTGATCGGCGTCTGGGAGCTGATGTTCCTGGCACGAACCCAGGGACGCGCCGAGTTCCGGCACCTGGAAATGCTGATCACCGCCGCCGTGCTGTATTGGCTGCTGTCGATCGTGCTGGAAACCGTCCAGGCCCGCCTGGAAAAGCACTTCAACCGCGCCCATCGCTGAACCAGGAGCATGACGATGAATCAGCCCTCAATAGTCCCTGCTCCATACCCTGCAATATCGATCCAGGAC
Source organism: Pseudomonas sp. E6002 (assembly GCF_013385565.1). NCBI lineage: Bacteria > Pseudomonadati > Pseudomonadota > Gammaproteobacteria > Pseudomonadales > Pseudomonadaceae > Pseudomonas > Pseudomonas sp. E6002. The sequence goes on from NZ_JACAPT010000015.1 coordinate 69,605, forward strand.
ATGCACAAATGGTATGGCGATTTTTATGTGCTCAAGGGCATCGACCTGCACATTGCCAGCGGTGAAATCGTGGTGGTCTGCGGGCCGTCGGGCTCCGGCAAGTCCACGTTGATTCGCTGCCTGAACCTGCTGGAAGACTTCCAGAAAGGCCACGTGTTCATCGAGGGCACCGAGTTGACCCGTGATGCCGCCTGCGTGGCGGGCATACGGCGCCAGGTCGGCATGGTGTTCCAGCAGTTCAACCTGTTCCCGCACATGACGGTGCTGGAGAACCTCATGGTAGGACCGCGTCTGGTGAGCAAGCTCAGCGAGCCCCAGGCCCGCGAGCTGGCCTATGAATACCTGGACCGAGTGCGCATCGGGAACCAGGCCGACAAATACCCCAGCCAGCTCTCGGGCGGCCAGCAGCAGCGCGTCGCCATTGCCCGGGCCTTGTGCATGCGCCCGCGCATCATGCTGTTCGACGAGCCCACGTCGGCCCTTGACCCCGAGATGGTCAAGGAAGTGCTGGACGTGATGGGCGAACTGGCCCAGGACGGCATCACCATGGTCTGCGTCACCCACGAGATGGGATTCGCCCGGCGGGTGGCCGACCGGATCATCTTCATGGACCAGGGCTGCATCATCGAGCAAGCCAAACCCACCGAGTTTTTTGACAACCCGCAGCACGAGCGTGCCCGGGAATTCCTGTCGCAGATTCTCAGCCACTGAGCAGCACCGTCGAACCTTGCGAAGTCACCGATAAAAACAACAGGCACCGCACTCAAGATACTGGAGGCTTACCCATGATCTCGTTCACTCGCTTCTTCACCGCAGCCGCTGTCGCCACCGCCCTCACCAGCCTCACAGGCGCGGCCTGGGCGGGCTCGACCCTCGACCGCATCCATGAAACCAAGGTGATCAAGGTGGCCACCTCGGCCAACTGGCCACCGCAATCGTTCCTGGGCCCGGACAATAAGCTGCAAGGCTTCGATATCGACGTCGCCAGCGAAATCGGCAAACGCCTGGGCAGCAAAGTCGACTTCGTGACGCCCGAATACGGGATCATCACCGCCGGGCGCTGGTCGAGCCGCTGGGACCTGTCGGTCGGCTCCATGACGCCTACCACCGAGCGCACCCGGGTGCTCGACTTCCCCGCGATCTACTACTACACGCCGTATGTATTCGCGGTGCACAAGGACGCGGCCGAGACCAAAGTGGCGGACCTGAACGGCAAGATCATCGGCGTCGAAGCCGGTACGACTTCGGAGGACTATATCAACCGCCGCCTCAAGATCGACGCCGCCGACGTGCCGCCGTTCACTTACGAAGTCACCCCCGGCGAGGTTCGCACGTACGGCGACAGCATGGGCCCGCTGGATGACCTGCGCATGGGAGACGGGGTGCGGCTGAACGCAACCCTGTCCGCCCTGCCCACCATCGTCGCCGCCGTCAAGAATGGCTACCCCATCGTCAGGGTGGAAGGCAAACCCGCCTACTACGAACCCCTGGCCATCGCCGTGGACAAAGGCGATGAGGCGTTCAACAGCGCGCTGACCAAGATCGTCGCCGACATGAAAGCCGATGGCACGCTCAAACAATTGTCAGAGAAATGGTACGGCGCCGACCTCACCCAGGTGCAGTAAAAACCCCCACAGGCCGTACAGGCGCCCCGTCCCCGACGCGGCGCGCTGTATGCCTGCGCCGCGAAAAAAGGACGACCGACTTCATGTACACCTATAACAACAATTACTACACCGCCACGATGCGCGACACGACTGAACGCCAGGCGCTGTGTGGCAACGCCCAGGCCGATGTGTGCGTGATCGGCGCCGGGCTGGCGGGGCTGAGCACGGCGTGGGAGCTGGTCTCCCGCGGGCAGTCGGTGGTGCTGCTGGATGCCGGTCGCGTGGCCTGGGGAGCGTCGGGGCGCAACGGTGGCTTCGTGCTCCAGGGCTGGTCCGAAGGGTTGGCCGCCATCGAGCGACGCTGCGGCAAACCGACGGCCGCCGCGCTGTTCAAACTGTCGCTTGAGGGCGTCGAAATTGTTCGGGGCATGATCGCCCATCATCAGTTGCCCGGCTGCACGCCAACCCCGGGGAAACTGAGTGTGGTGCGCTACGAAGATGGCGACAACCTGCAGCGCGTGCGGGACAAAATGGCCGCGGATTTCGACTTTCACCTCGACTACCTGGATCGCCAGGCGGTGCGCGAAAAGCTCAAGACCGAGCGGTATTTCCAGGCGCTGCGCGACAACCATGGCTTTCACTTCCACCCCTTGAACTATTGCCTCGGCCTGGCCCGACTGATCGAGCAAAGTGGTGGCAAAATCCATGAACGCTCGCCCATGACCGCCGTCGAAAGCCGCAACGGGCGACACCGGGTCATCACCGATCAGGGCACTGTCGATTGTGCCCACGTGGTGTACTGCTGCGGCGGCTATGGGGGGCCTGAGTTCGGCAAATTACGCCGCGCCTTCCTGCCGATCGCGACCTATGCAGTGCTGACCGAGCACCTGGGCGATCGCCTGGCCGAGGCGGTCTGCACCTCCGATGCCGTGGGTGATAACCGCCGGGCCTCGGACTATTACCGCATCGTCGAGGGCGACCGCCTGCTCTGGGGCGGCCGCATTACCACGCGCAACCTGCAGGATGAGAAACGCCTGGGGCAATTGCTGACGCAGGATATCCTCGACGTTTATCCACAATTGCGCGGCATCAGGATCGACAAGGCCTGGTCCGGGTTGATGGGTTATGCGCGGCACAAGATGCCGCACATTGGCCCGCTGGGGCAGGGATTGTGGGCGTGTACATCATTTGGTGGCCATGGTATGAACACCGCGCCGATCGGCGCACGCGTCATCGCCGAGGCGATCTGCGGCGAAACCGATCGCTACCGCCTGTTCGATGCCTACGGCCTGGAATGGAATGGCGGCCCCCTGGGCCCGGCGGCCGCACAAACGGTTTACGCCGGCCTGAAAATGATGGATATGTTTCAGGAAAAGCGCTCGCAACACAGGGCGACTCATAAAAACTGAACCCCAGCGAGAGTCAAGGACGTGTCCATGGATACGCAGAATCCCGGTCCACTGTTTAACCTCACCGACAAGGACAGGCAATTGCTTGGCCTGCTGCAAGCCAACGCACGCGAACCCACCGCGTCATTGGCCCGCAAGCTCGGGGTCTCGCGCTCTGCGGTGCAGGAGCGGATTACCCGCCTGGAAAAGGCCGGCGTCATCACCGGCTACAGCGTGCGCATCGACCAGGACCGACTTCAGCAGACGGTTACCTGCTTTACCATGACCTCCTGCACCAACAAGAGCTACACCGATGTGATGACCTCGCTGCGCAGGATGGAAGCGGTGCAGGCCGTTTACGCGGTTTCGGGAGAGTCCGATTTCATCATTCACCTGGCCACCGCCACCCTGAGCGAACTCAATGCCGAGCTCATCAGGATCAACATGATCAAAGGGGTGGCGCACACCGCTTCGCATATCGTGATGGAAACCAAGTTCAGCCGGAAACTGATGGTGTGAAGTGCTGCTGGCCGTGGGAAACCGCGCGCCTCACGCCCCCCCCTCGGCTGCCATAGCGACTCAGCCACCTGACAAGTCATTCCTTGCAAAATAATTCGCCTCAACGCAATATTAAAAGCAATTGCTTGGTTAATTACCTCAAGCCTGACGCTTAGCCCTTCGCCGGCTTCCATACCGCGAACGCATTACAAGGAATCGTTGATGCAAACCCAAGACAGCAGTTGGGGCGAGTTGCTTAGCGGCAAGAACGCCACCCGCTCCATTGCCCTTTCAGGCGGCATCGCGCTGTATGCCACCAACACCTATATCGCCACCACCATCCTGCCGTCGGTGGTGGCCGAAATCGGCGGCCTGGCGCTTTATGCGTGGAGCACCACACTGTACGTGGTGGCCTCGATCCTCGGTTCCGCCCTCACCTCCAAGCTGTTGCAACGCACCGGTCCACGGCTGGCGTATGCGCTGGCCACACTGGTGTTCATGGTAGGCGTGCTGATCTGTGCCCTGGCGCCGAACATGCCGGTGATGCTCGCGGGGCGCTCCATCCAGGGGCTGGGCGGCGGGGTCTTGCTGGCCCTGTGTTACTCGATGATCCAACTGGTGTTCGAAGAGCGCCTGTGGCCGCGCGCAATGGCACTGGTGTCGGGGATGTGGGGCGTGGCGACGCTCGTCGGGCCGGCGGTGGGTGGTGTGTTTGCCGAGATGGACGCGTGGCGCCTGGCCTTCGGCTCGATGGTGCCGGTGAGCCTGGCGTACATGGTACTCACCAGCCGCGCCCTGCCCCCGCGCGACACCACGGCGACCGCCACCGCCCGTTTGCCGGTGCCGCAACTGGTGCTGCTGGCGGGCGCGGTGCTGGCGGTGTGTGCCGGCAGCGTCTCGGCGCTGCCGAGCTGGAACCTGTTGGGTATCGCCACCTGCGTCGTGCTGGTGGTGCTGTTGATCCGCAAGGAGTCCAGCGCCACCGTGCGTCTTTTGCCCCGGGATGCATTGAAGTTCAGCACCCCGCTCTGCGCGCTTTATGCGACCACCTGCCTGTTGGTGATCGGCATGAGCAGCGAGATCTTCATGCCGTACTTTCTGCAGCACTTGCATGGCCAGTCGCCGCTGATCGCCGGTTACATGGCCGCGCTGATGGCGGCCGGCTGGACGGTCTCGGAAATCATCAGCTCCGGCTGGACCGGCCGCGGTCCACATCGCGCCATCATCGCGGGGCCGCTGTTTATCGTGGCGGGCTTGATGATGCTGGCGATCACTACGCCCATCGCCAGCCAGGGCGAATGGACATTGCTGGCCCCTATCTGCCTGGGGCTGTTCCTGGTGGGGTTCGGCATCGGCCTGGGTTGGCCGCACCTGCTGACGCGCATCCTGCAAGTGGCTTCGGAACAGGACAAGGACACGGCCGCTTCGTCGATCACCACCCTGCAACTGTTCGCCATGGCCATGGGCGCGGCGCTGGCGGGGGTGATCTCGAACATGGCGGGCATCAATGAAGTGGCGGGCAATGGCGGCATCGCCCATGCCGCGCGCTGGCTGTTCGCGCTGTTTACCCTGGCACCCGTGTTGGCGCTGTTGATGGCGCTGCGGGCAACGCGGACAAAGCCGATCGAAGGCGCGCCCCTCGACCTTGGAATCGTCCAACCTGCCCCCATAACTAGCGAGGTATCCAACAAGGGGAAGCACAGACCATGACCAACCCGACCGAAACCGCCCTGCTCGCCGGCGGCTGCTTCTGGGGCATGCAAGACCTGCTGCGCCGCTACCCCGGCGTGCTGCACACGCGGGTCGGCTACACCGGCGGCGATGTGCCGAATGCCACGTATCGCAACCACGGCAACCATGCCGAAGCCATCGAGATCGTCTTCGACCCGACGGTGATCACTTACCGGCAGATCCTCGAGTTCTTTTTTCAGATCCACGACCCCAGCACGCCCAACCGCCAGGGCAACGACCTGGGCCCCAGCTACCGTTCGGCGATTTATTACCTGAGCGAACAGCAACGCGACATCGCTGAAGACACCGCAGCGGATGTGGATGCCTCGGGGTTGTGGCCAGGCCGTGTCGTGACGGAAATCGAACCGGCGGGGCCGTTCTGGGAAGCGGAGCCGGAGCATCAGGATTACCTGGAGCGGATTCCGAATGGCTACACCTGCCACTTCATCCGACCCAACTGGAAACTGCCGAAACGCGGTTGAAAATGTGGGAGCGGGCTTGCTCGCGAAGGCGGTGTGTCAGTCAGCAAGTTCTTCACTGACACACCGCCTTCGCGAGCAAGCCCGCTCCCACATAAAGCAGTTCCTACACAAAGCGCCTCCCTCACAAGGCGCATTTCCCTCAGCGCATTTGCAGAATGATCGGGCTACTGCTCGCCGGGCCCGTGTGCTCACGCAACTTGCCCACCGCCTTGGCATCCACCGCCCCACCCTGATTGCCCCAGGTGCCGCGCACAAACGTCAGCACTTCAGCAATCTCCTGGTCCGACAACTGCTCACGGAACGCCGGCATGCGATAAGCGTCCGCCACATTGGCCGCCACTACGCGCTGCGAGCCATTGAGGGTGATGTTGATCGCCGAGGCGTCCTCCTTGGCCAGTGCGGAGGTGGCGCCCGCCAGCGGCGGCATCCAGTCCGGTTGCCCTTTGCCTTCCAGCCCGTGGCACGAGGCGCAGCGGGTCACATAGGTATGCGCACCCGGCGCATCCAGGCGTTGCGCAGCCGATACCGCCTGATACTGCCAGGCCGCACCATCGCGCTGCTCGTCGCCCGGCAATGACCGCAGATAGCGTGCAATCGCCGCCAGGTCATCGTCGCTCATGAACTGCGTGGAGTTGTTGAACGCCTCGGTCATCGAGCCATAAACCACCGCATGTTTGTTGCGACCGGTCTTGAGGAACTGCACCACTTCCGGCTCGCTCCAGCGCCCCAGGCCGGTGTTGGGATCATCCCGCAGGCTCGGTGCATACCAGCCGTCGAGCAAGCCACCGGCCAGGTACGGCTTGCCACTTTCATCCAGTGCCTTCTCGTTGAAGGCCAGGCCCCGTGGTGTGTGACAACTGCCGCAATGCCCCGGGCCCTGCACGATGTAGGCGCCCCGGTTCCACAGTTCATCCTTCCCGGCCTTCGCGACATACGGCTTGCTGTCGGTAAACACGCCGTTCCACAGCGCGATCGGCCACCGCATATTCAATGGCCACGGGATCGAACTCTTGATATTGGCCTGCTGCACCGGCGCCACGCCCTTCATGAAGAACGCGTACAGGGCGCGCACATCATCGTCGCTGAGCTTGGCATAGGACGGGTACGGCATCGCCGGATACAGGCGGCGCCCACCCGGCGCGACACCCTGGCGCACCGCGCGGTCGAAGTCGGCGAGGCTGTAGCTGCCAATGCCGGTTTCCGGGTCTGGCGTGACGTTGGTGGCGTGGATCGCCCCCAGCGGCGTGGCCATTTCCAGGCCACCGGCAAAGGGCTTGCCGTTGGGCACGCTGTGGCACGCCACACAGTCGCTGAGCCGGGCGACATACTCGCCTCGGGCGACCAGCGCCGGGTCCGTGGCGACGGGCTCGGCCCCCAGCGGCGAGACAGGCTCGCGGGTGACATACCAGGCCAGCAGGCCTGCGACGACCAGGCACGGCAGCGCCAGCCAGCCAACGGTTCTTGCGAATCGACGGTTGTTCATAAGTGCTCAGGCCCCGGTCAGGTGAAGGAGTGGCGGCTTAACGGCATGCTGCGAACGCGCTGCCCGGTCAACGCCGCGACGGCGTTGGCCACGGCAGGCGCCACGGCGGGCAGCGGCGGTTCGCCAATACCGCCCATTTTTTCCCCGCTCTCGATCACGCGCACGTGCACCCGGGCCATCCGCGAAGGCGGCAGCACCGGGTACAAATCGTAGTTACGCGCCCGAGGCAAGCCGTCCACATACACCGCTTCCTCCAACAGCACCTGGGACAAGCCCAGCGACACCGCCCCATTCACCTGCGCCTCGACAATCGCCGGGTTGACGATGCTGCCCGGGTCGACTGCCTGCCAGATGTCATGCACCTTGACCTGGCCGTTCTCGATCGACACCTCGGCAATCACCGCCGTCTGGGTGCCGAACGGTGACGCCATCGCCACCCCGCGTGCGCGCTTGCTGCCGTCCTCGGCAACAAACGGCCCACGTTTCCAGCCACCCGACAACTCGCCCACCGCCTTCAGCAGGGTGGTCAGCCGCTGGTTATCCCGCAACAGATGCAGGCGCAACTCGAACGGGTCCTTGCCCCCCTTGTCGGCCAGTTCATCCAGGAAGGATTCGTAGAAAAAGTCATTCAGCGAATTGCCCACCGAACGCCAGTAGCCCAGCATCACCGGGCCCTTCACATAGATCTGCGCGATACGCTTGTTGGGAATCGCATAGGACTTGCCGGACAGTCCCTCAAGGGCCGTCGGGTCGAGCTTCTCGCCCTGCTTGCCCGCCAGGGCCTCGGTCGGTCCCTCCGTGGCGCTCACCGCTTCAATCGCCACCGGCCAGCCGTCGCTGTCCAGCGCCCCACGGAAATTCACCGCTGCGACCGGGCGCAGCACATCCCGCAGGAATTCTTCTTCGCGGCTCCAGATCAACTTCACCGGGCGCCCCACCGCCTTGGCCAACTCGATGGCCTGCGGGTAAGGACTGGCCGAGTCATACAGGAAGTGCCGTCCGAAAAAACCACCCAACAACGGCGAATGCAGGGTAATCCGCTCCGGGGCCAGGCCGGTGCGCTTGGCGATATCGGCCAGGAACATGTCCTGCGCCTGATTCGGCAGCCAGATCTCCAGCGAACCGTCAGGGTTGAAGCGCGCCAGCGCCGAAGGCGGCTCCAACTGGGCATGGTGCAGGTACTGGTTGTGGTAAGTGGCCTCGACCCTGGTCTTGGCATTGGCCAGCGTGCCGGCCACGTCGCCCTCGTTCTCATCATCACGGGCCGGGCCGGTTTCTGCGGCCAGGCGCTTGAAATGCTCGTCGCTGGAAAAGTCCTTCGGCATCCCGCGCACCTTGGAATCAGCCGTCGGCTCCAGCCAGTCGACCTGAATCGACTCCACCGCACGCTTGGCATGCCACCAACGCTCGGCCACCACCGCCACCGCACCGGGCAGGCGATGCACCGAGTGCACGCCCGGCATGGCCTTGACCTGGTCTTCGTTGCGCAGGCTGCCCACGGTCATGCCGAGTCGGGGCGCATGCTGCACGGCGGCATGGAGCATGCCGTCGACCTTCATATCAATGCTGTACAGCGCCTTGCCGGTGGACTTGTCATACGCATCGAGACGCTTCACCGGCTTGCCGATCCAACGGAACTGGCTTGGGTCGCGCAGCTTCACACTGGACACATCCGGTACCGGCAGGTCCATCGCCCGCCCGGCCAACTCGCCATACGCAAGGGAACGCCCGGACGCCGCGTGTACCACCTTGCCCGGCTCGGTCGACAGCTCGCTCACCGGTACCTTCAGCGCCTGCGCCCCGGCCTCCAGCAACATGGCCCGGGCCAGCGCACCCAGCCGGCGCATCGTGGGGTAACTCATCCGCACCGACATACTGCCGCCGGTGATGCGCATGCCGTTCTCCATCACCACAAAGGCTTCACCGGGCGGGGCACACTCAACCAGGAACGTGGCCGGGTCGGCGTCCAACTCCTCGCCGACAATCTGCGCCATCGCGGTGAACGTGCCCTGGCCGCCTTCGATAAACGGGCTGAGCAAACGAATCGTGTTGTCCGGGCGAATCTCCAGGAAGGCCGGCACCTGCGTACCGCGTTCGGCGGTGGCCGCGGCGGTGGCCGCCTGCACTCGGCCAGACCCCAGCGGCAGGCCAAAACCGATCACCAGCGCGCCCACGGCCGTACTGGCCAGGAAGCGACGGCGGGACAGGTTCACCGGGTCAGTCAGCGCCGCGACCAAGGGCAGCGCAGTGGGATCAATGCGAATGTTCATCAGGCCTCTCCCTTCTGCGCAAGGTCATGCACGGCCGCATGAATGGCGTTATAGGTGCCACAGCGACAGAGGTTGACCATGGCGGCCTCGATCTGCGCATCACTGGGCTTGGGCGTGTGCTTGAGCAGCGCGGTGGCCGCCATTACCTGGCCGGATTGGCAGTAGCCGCATTGGGCGACCTGGTATTCGACCCAGGTGGCAACGACCCGCTTGCCGACGTCATCGGACTCGATGGCTTCGATGGTGGTGATTTCGCGGCCGACCACGCCGGAAACGGGCGTGACGCAGGAACGCACGACATTGCCGTCCACAAGCACCGAACACGCACCGCATTGCGCCAGGCCGCAGCCGTATTTGGTGCCGGTCATGCCCAGGTTGTCGCGGATGACCCAGAGCAGGGGCGTGTCGGGTTCGGCGTCGACTTGGTGGGTCTGCTGGTTAATTCGTAATTCCATGGCTCACCCGCTGATCATCGGTTGGTGTTGCATTTTTTAGTATTTTTAGACGGCAAGACGGGGCCTCGCCGCTGGGCATCGATGGCCCGTCTGGTTCGCGCGCGCGTGGTTTGAGTAGTCTAGCGGGCGATGGGAATGACTTTAGACCCTGGTTCATCAAGGCGCTATGCAGGGGTGGGCAAGATCGCAGGATTAGGCAAGTATTCAAGAGGATTGCGTCAGGGGGAGCGGCCCGTGGTGTCAGTGGCGGTCACGCCGGGTGGTGTTCCACCAGAAAGTCGACAAATGCCCTGACCCGCGCAGGCATCGCCGCGCCGCCGACGAACACCGCGTGAATCGGCTCCTGGTCTCCGGGGTTGTACGCTTCAAGCAACGGCACCAGATCACCGCTGGCCAGGTCATCTGCCACGCTGAATGCGCCAATGCGCGCGATGCCGGCACCCAGCTTGGCCAGCTGGGACAATACCTCCCCGCTGTTACCCTCGATCGTACCCGACACCTGCAGCGAAAAATCGCGCCCGTCCACGTGAAACGGCCAGTCGGGCGCTGCCCGGCGGAAGTTGAAACGCAGGCAGTTGTGGTTGAGCAAATCCTGCGGCACCTGCGGCGTGCCGTGACGCGCCAGGTAGTCCGGGGAAGCCACGATCACCTCGCCGATGGAGCCGATAAGGCGAGCGGTCAAGGGGCTGTCGGCCAATTGACCGAAGCGGATTGCAACGTCCGCTTGCCCGCCCAGGATATCCACCACCTCATCCTCCAGCCGCAACTCAACCACGATGGCCGGGTAGCGCGCGCTGAACGCGGCAACCAGCGGCACGATCGACAGCCGCCCGTGTGCGAGCGCCGCGCTGACCCTCAGCCGCCCCCGTGGCGCGCCCTGGTCGGTGATCGCATCCTCGACTTCGGCCATGTCCGCCAGGATCCGCCGGGCGCCGCGCAAATACGCTTCGCCTTCGGCGGTGAGCGTGATCGCCCGGGTGGTGCGCAGCAGCAGGCGGGTGCCTATGCGCCCCTCGATGCGGGTGATGATGCGGCTGATGGATGACGGCGTGAGGCCCAGCACCCGAGCCGCCCCCGAGAGGCTACCCTGCTCCGCGACCATGGCGAACACCGCCATCTCCCCCGACCGACCGCCTATGTCCACTTGTGATCTCCACGCAAAGCTGTAGTGCCCTGCCGAGGGCTACCGCCTGAAAAGTCGTGATTGTAGCATTTGATACAAAGATGAGGAGTCACCCATGCGTATCAACCCACCCCTTGTAGCACTGTCCATCGGCGCCTTCGGCATCGGGGTCACCGAGTTTGCCCCCATGGGCATGTTGCCCGGGATCGCCGCCGACCTCGGTGTTTCCATTCCCGCCGCCGGGCTGCTGGTCAGCGCCTATGCCATGGGCGTGCTGATCGGCGCCCCGATCATGACCCTCGCGACAGCCAGGGTAGCGCGCCGTTATCTGCTGGTGGGCCTGATGGCCATTTTCACCCTGGGTAATCTGCTGTCCGCCCTGGCCACCGACTACCAGACCCTGATGGTCGCCCGGTTGGTGACATCGCTGAATCACGGGGCATTCTTCGGCATCGGCTCCATCGTGGCAGCGAGTGTGGTAGCGCCCGACAAACGCGCGGGGGCCGTCGCCGCGATGTTCCTCGGGCTGACCCTGGCGACCATCGGTGGCGTGCCCCTGGCAACCTGGTTCGGCGAGAACTTCGGCTGGCGTACGGCGTTCTGGGGCATCAGCGGGCTCGGGGCGTTCGTGATGGTGGCCCTGTGGTGGGCGCTACCGAATACGCCCGCTCCAAAAGGGGCAAGCCTGATGGCCGAAATCCGCGTACTGGGCCGCGGGCCGGTACTGGCAGCGCTGGCGTTGACCGTGGTGGGGTCCAGCGCCATGTTCACGGTGTTTACCTATATCGCGCCGATTCTGCGGGATGTCACCCACGCCTCGACCAACTTCGTCACCGCAATGCTCGTGCTGTTCGGGATCGGCCTGACCCTCGGCAACGTCTGGGGCGGCAAGTCTGCGGACCGTTCGGTGGACCGCACCCTGATAACGTCGCTCGTGGTCCTGATTGCCGTGCTGCTGGCCTTCTCTGTGCTCATGCAATGGCCGCTGCCCGCCGCCTTGTCGATCCTGCTGTGGGGCGCCGCCAGCTTTGCGCTGGTACCTCCCCTGCAGATGCGCGTGATGGAAGCCGCCAAGGATGCACCCAACCTGGCCTCGGCGATGAACATCGGTGCGTTCAACTTCGGTAACGCCATTGGCGCGGCGCTGGGGGGAGCAGTGATCAACGCAGGGCTGGGCTACCCGGCCATTTCGCTGGCTGGTGCGATCATGGCGGCCCTGGGTTTGCTGATGGTGCTGGGCCTTGGCTGGCGCTCGCGGCGCACAGGTTCACGTGTCTGCCAGGAACCGGCGCAGGCATAAGGACAGCCGCGCTCACACGGATCCCTACACCCTCCCCTCTGAAAAGCCCCGAATCCCGGGGCTTTTTTGCGTCTGCCTGGCCGCCATCCATCGCTGCAAAAAATTTCAACTAGTGACTTTCATTATGAAATCCACTGTGCAATATTACTTGCGTAATATTTAGCAACAGTTCCCGGAGCCCCTCATGAAGAAAGCCAGCTTCCAACTCATGCCCTGCCCGGTCGCCCGTGCCCTGGAGCACATCGGTGATAGTTGGAGCCTGTTGATCCTGCGTGATGCGTTCTACGGGCTGCGCCGTTTCGACGAGTTCCTGCAGAGCCTCGGGATCGCCTCGAACACCCTGACCCGCCGCCTGAATGCGTTGGTGGCCGGCGGCTTGCTGGAACGGCGCCCGTACCAGGACAACCCGCCGCGCCATGAGTACCACCTCACCGAAGCGGGCCGGGACTTGCGCCAGGTCATCCTCACGCTGATGGCCTGGGGCGCGCGGCATGCCGAGGGCTCGACCAAGGTGTTTCTCGCCGATGAGGCCACCGGGCGCCCGGTGGCGCTGGCGTTGATGGATGCCAACACCGGCAAACCCATCACCCGTGCGGGCCACCGCGTACATGTCAGCGCCGATGCCGAACCGCTGACCCTGTGGCGCGCACGAACCGGCCGGGCCTACGCCGAAAAAGACCAGTTGGTCAGCCCCTTCCCCCACTAATATTCAACGAGGTCATTTCGTCATGGACGCTCCAGTCAGCGCTGTGCCCGAACCCACCCAACCATCCCGGCGCAAACAGGTTTTACGCCTGGGGCTGCTGACCCTGGCCGTGGCGGGCGGCGTGTGGTACGCCAGTCACTGGTGGCTGGTCAGCCGGTTTATCGAAGACACCGACGACGCCTATGTCGGGGCGGATGTGACGGTGATCAGCGCCAAAGTGCCGGGCTATATCAGCGAAGTGACGGTGCAGGACAACCAGTTCGTGCGGGCCGGCGACGTGCTGGCGCGCATCGATGTGCGCGACTACCGCACGGCCCTGGCCAAGGCCGACGGCGCCGTGGCCGCGCAACAGGCCTCGCTCGCCAACCTCGACGCCACCGAACAACTGCAACTGGCGGTGATCAACCAGGCCAAGGCACAGATCGACGCCACCGATGCCGAAGCACAACGGGCCGGCGACGATCAAACGCGTTACCAGAACCTGGTGCGCAGCCAGGCCGTATCGGTCGAAAGCGCACAGCGGGTCAGCGCCGTATGGAAGACCGCCCGCGCCGACCACTCCCGGGCACAGGCCGGGTTGATGGCGGCGCGCCGGCAAATCGACGTGATTGAAACCCAGCGCGGCCAAGCGCGTGCCGCGTTGCAACAGGCGCAGGCCGAACGCGACCAGGCGCAATTGAACATCAGCTATACCGAACTGCGGGCGCCGGTGGATGGTTACGTGGGCAATCGCCGCGCCCGGGTCGGCGCCTACGCCGCGGCCGGCAGCCAACTGATCTCGGTGGTGCCCGCCAAGGGGTTGTGGGTGGATGCCAACTTCAAGGAAGACCAATTGGGGCGCCTGCAGGTCGGGCAAAGCGTGAGCATCCGCGCCGACATCCTCCCCGGCCGTGAATTCCACGGGCACATCGAGAGCCTGGCCCCTGCCACCGGGGCGCAATTCAGTGTGCTGCCGCCGGAAAACGCCACCGGCAACTTCACCAAGATCGTGCAGCGAGTGCCGGTGCGCGTGCGCCTCGACAGCAATGACGCCGACTTCGGCGCCCTGCGTCCGGGCCTGTCGGTGATGGCGAAGGTCAACACCGATGAGGCGTTCGAGGACCAGGCCAGCGCCCTCAAGGCCCAGCTATGAACAGCCCGTTGCCCGCCCTCAGCACCGCACAAAAGGTCGCGGCCTTCGCCACCATGTGCGTGGGCATGTTCATCGCCTTGATCGACATCCAGATCGTCTCCGCCTCCCTCAAGGACATCGGCGGCGGGTTGTCTGCCGGCGCGGACGATACGGCGTGGGTGCAGACCGCCTACCTGATCGCGGAAATCATCGTGATCCCCATGTCAGGCTGGCTCTCCCGGGTGATGAGCACGCGCTGGCTGTTCGCGGCGTCGGCGGCCGGGTTCACCTTGACCAGCCTGCTGTGCGCGATGGCCTGGAACATCCAGAGCATGATCGCGTTTCGCGCCTTGCAGGGGTTTCTGGGGGGCTCGATGATTCCGTTGGTGTTCACCACCGCGTTCATGTACTTCAACGGCAAGCAGCGGGTGATCGCCGCCTCCACCATCGGCGCCATCGCGTCCCTGGCCCCCACATTGGGCCCGGCCGTGGGCGGTTGGATCACCGACATCTCCTCCTGGCACTGGCTGTTCTACATCAACCTGCTGCCCGGCCTGTTCGTGACCTTTGCGGTGCCGATGCTGGTCAAGGTCGACCGCCCCAACCCGTCATTGCTCAAGGGCGCCGACTATATTGGCATGGCGTTGATGGCGGTGTTTCTCGGCTGCCTGGAATACACCCTCGAAGAAGGCCCGCGCTGGAACTGGTTCAGCGACAGCACCATCTCGACCACGGCCTGGATAGCCGCCATCAGCGGCGGGCTGTTTATCTGGCGTTGCCTGGAGATCAAGGAGCCGATCGTCGACCTGCGCGCGCTTCGGGACAGGAACTTCGCCCTGGGCTGCCTGTTTTCATTTATCACCGGCATCGGCATTTTCGCCACCATCTACCTCACGCCGCTGTTTCTCGGGCGGGTGCGCGGGTACGGCTCGCTGGATATCGGCCTGGCGGTGTTTTCCACGGGGGTGTTCCAGTTGCTGGCGATCCCGGTGTACGCCTTGCTGGCCAATCGTTTCGACCTGCGCTGGATCCTGATGTTCGGGTTATCGCTGTTCGCCCTGTCGATGTGGGACTTCTCCCCCATCACCCATGACTGGGGCGCCAAGGAGCTGCTGCTGCCCCAGGCCATACGCGGGTTTGCTCAACAAATGGCAGTGCCGCCGGTGGTCACCCTGACCCTCGGCGCACTGGCCCCAGACCGCCTGAAGCTCGCCTCGGGCCTGTTCAACCTGATGCGCAACCTCGGCGGCGCCATCGGCATCGCCGCCTGCGCCACGGTGCTCAATGACCGCACCAACCTGCACTTCCTGCGCCTGGCTGAACACCTAAACATCCGAAACGAATCGATGAACGTGTGGCTTGACCAGCTTTCGGGGAACGCCCAGTTGCTGGGGCAAAACAGCCTGGATTCGAGCCAGTTCGCGCTGAGTCAGCTGTGGGCGCTGACCTGGCGCGAGGCGCAAACGCTGACCTATGCGGACGCATTCCTGATGATCATGGTGTGCTTCATCGTCGCCGTGCTGCTGGTGCCGTTGATGCGCAAGGTGCAACCGCCGAAGCAGCCGACGGCGGATGCGCATTAGAGAGGACTTGTCACAACGTTTGAGGCTGTGAGTACAGCACCCGGCTCCATTGCCTACAGTCGCGTCGGAATTTGCCAGCTTGTGCATCTGGGAGGCACCTCTCTAAGGTTGCCCAGGCGCTGAATACCCCTTTACCTGTACTCAACCTCGCGTCGACAAGATGTAGCCATCTAGCTACAAATGGAACTATGATCAACAAGAAAAAAATATACGAGATCCACCAAACACCCGAGTTCGAGAGCTGGCTTAAACGTATGAAGGACACTCAGGGAAAAGCGGCAATTCTGACCCGACTGGATCGTGCCGGAGCGGGCAACTTTGGTGATTGCGAATCGGTTGGCGATGGGATGAGCGAAATGCGTGTTTTTGTTGGCCCGGGCTACAGAATTTACTATGTGCGCTCGGGAATCGCAGAGTACTTGATGCTCAGCGGGAGCGATAAAACGGATCAAAAACGGGGCATACAAAAAGCTAAAGCAATACTCGCTGGCCTGAGAGGTAAATGATATGAGCGATAAATTCAATCCCGAGGAGATGCCAATCCTCAGCCTCGACACGACGGGTACGACTCATTACGAAGCCTCGCGCTTTCTCGATAGCCCGGAAGCAATGGCGGCCTATTTGGCTGAAAGTCTGAAAACCGGTGATACCGAGGGCCTTATTCATGCGTTGGCCGAGGTCGCAAAAGCCAAAGGCGTAAATAAGGTCGCCAAGGATGCGGGGGTCAATCGTGAAAGCCTTTATAAGGTGCTGAAAGCCGGCTCGAAAACGCGATTTGAGACCATAAGGAAGCTGATGACCGCAATCGGTGTCGAACTCACCGTACAACCGGTAACAGCGCTGGCTGTCACTTCAAAACCCGTTGATCCAAGGGCTGGCAAGCCCGTTTCAGCCGCCAAGCCTGCAGCGAAGACGCGCTCGTGATCATCACTGTGTGTTTTGTTGTGGCCGTGTTGCTGGTGCCGTTGATGCGCATTGAGTCGCCGTCAGACAGTGAGGTACTGGATCACCTCGCCCATCGCGTCAATATCGGGAGCATCGCTCACTGCTGCTTCCGAGTTGCACCATGGGTAACTCAGACCTGACACCCACTTCATGACGCTCCCCAAATCCGCAGCGGGCAGCGTCTTCATATGCTCGATAGTGATGGTGAGCTTTTCAACAAGCCCCGACTCAACACTGAACTGCCACTCATACACCCCACACCCAACCCGGGCTTCGCCGGAGTTTTTGTCGGACATCCCCACCAGCCATTTGCACTGATAGGTTTTGGCCCCCGCTTCGGGTGGCTGCCCCAGGCAAAACGTATAGACGTTTTCAAAGGTCTGCCCGAACCGCCTCACCAGCACATCGCCAATGCCGCCCACCCCTTCGACGTGGGGCGGAAACGAGATGGACCCGGTGCGCACCACCATGTCCAGGATTGCCTCGGGAACAAACGCCCGGCTGAGCAAATGCGGGCGGTTGCCGTCCTTGGCGAGTATGTAGTGCTGAATCGCGAGTTGAGCAGTGTTCATGGTTTTTCCGACGATTCCCTATCAGGTAATGCTTAGGCCTTCTGGATCAGCTCTCAGAGGTAACAACAGGCTCATCACCGGACTCGGCAGCCAGCTTCAATCGGTCTGCTTTGCTGATGTATTTATCCTTTTTGGCCGGTGCCAATTTGGCGCTGGCCTTTTTGGCCTTGGCCTTGAACAGCTGCTGTAGTTTTTTTTGACGATTCATGTTTTCTATCCGGTGTGTAATCAGTGCTTGCCGGCGTGATTATCCATCTTTCATGCCTTTATCGAAGCAGATTTAATTCACGGCACTCCACAGCGCCACCGCGGTCTGTCCCTATACGCCTCTATTCTCGCCCAGCGGAGCCACCATGATCATCGTCCACCACCTCAACAACTCCCGTTCGCAACGTATCCTGTGGCTGCTCGAAGAACTCGGCCTGCCCTACGAGCTCAAGCGCTACCAGCGCGACCCGAAAACCAACCTCGCGCCCCCTGAACTCAAGGCGATCAATGCCCTGGGCAAATCACCAGTGATTCAAGACGGTCCCCACGTGGTGATCGAGTCCGGCGCCATCATCGACTACCTGATTCGCCGCCATGGCAACGGCCGCCTGCAACCGGATCCGGCCACTGCCACCTATGACGAATACGTGCAATGGCTGCACTTCGCCGAAGGTTCGGCCATGCTGCCACTGATGCTCAACCTGTACGTCGGGCGCCTGGGTGACGCGGGTGCGCCGTTGCATCCGCGTATCGAATCCGAGGTGGCGAACTACCTGGGTTATCTGGACAACGCACTGGGGCTCACGCCGTACCTGGTGGGTGACGAATTGACCGGCGCGGATATCCAGATGAGCTTCATCGGCGAAATCGCCCGGGCTCAGGGCAAGCTGCAGGCCTACCCGAATGTGGCGGCGTGGGTGCAACGCTTTCAGGAACGGCCGGCGTATCGCAAGGCGCTGGAACAGGGTGGCGCATACGCGTTCGCGAAGTAAAAGGCCAGGCGGTTTCGGCGGGTGTTCATCTGTATTGCGTTAATCCCCGGGATGAGGATTACTGTAGGACGCATCCGGCATTGAGATAACACAGCATGTTCGAACTCGCCCCCATCCTGACGTATGTCGCCGTGGTCATCGGCCTTTTCCTGATTCCCGGCCCAGCCGTGCTGCTGGTGATCACCCGCACCCTCCAGGGTGGGCGCAAGGTCGGGATTGCCACCGGGCTGGGGGTGGCCTCGGGCGACCTGATCCATACGCTGTGCGCGGCGCTCGGCCTGTCGGCCATCCTGATGACCTCGGCCGTGGCGTTCAACGTGGTCAAAATCGTCGGTGCCTGCTACCTGATCTACCTGGGCGTACGCGCCTTCATGGCCAAGCCTGGCGTAACCACGCGCAAAGACCTGCCCACGGTGACCTCGACCCAGGCGTATTTCCAGGCGGTGGGTGCCGAAGTGCTGAACCCGAAAACCGCGATTTTCTTCCTGGCCTTCCTGCCGCAGTTTATTCACCCGGAATCGGGTTCTTCCCTGGCGCAGTTCGCGGTGTTGGGGTTGATCTTCTCGGGGCTCAGTGCGGTGTACACCACGCTGATTTCGGTGGCGATTCGTCCGTTGAGCCAATGGATGGTGGGCCTTTCAAGGCTGCGCCGTTGGGAGGGGAAGATCATTGGGACGTTGTTCATGGGATTGGGGCTGAAGATTGCTTTCCAGCAGCGTTAATCGGTTGCAAACCGCTGCCTTTTAACCCGGTACATCTCACCATCCGCGTGGCTGAGCAGGCTGTCGGCATCTGCCCCATCCGCCGGGTAAAAAGCTACGCCGATACTGCAGGACGGCATCTTGACCGCGCCAAACTCAGCGCTCAGGGGCTGGGTCATCACCGCAACTATCTGCTGCACTTTGGCCGACACGGCTTCCGGTGACTGAATATCCGTCAGCAGCACGGTGAATTCATCCCCGCCCATCCGGGCCACCAGGTCGCTCTCACGCACACACCCTTCCAACCGTCGTGCAATCACGCAAAGCACGCGGTCGCCCACGGCATGCCCGTGCACATCATTGATGGCCTTGAAGTCATTCACGTCCAGAAACAGCAAGGCCAGAGGACTTTTGTGGTGGTGGGCGGCTTGCAGGGCCTCGTCCAACCGGTCATTGAACAGCGAGCGATTGGTGAGGGCCGTCAACGGGTCGTGATGGGCGAGGAAACGCAGCTCTTCCTCCGCCTGCGTCAGGGCGGTTACGTCCCGCGCAACACCGATCCGCGCCCCCACTTCCTCGGACCAGAAGGCCGCCCACAGAATGTGCACCACGCTGCCATCCTTGCGGATATAGCGGTTGCGGAAGTCGACGTGGGGCTTGCCATTCATGACCCGCACAATCGACGCCCGGGTGCGGGCCAGGTCTTCAGGGTGCATGTAGTGGGTGATCAGGGTGCCGGTCAGTTCCTCGGCGCGGTACCCCAGCAGCGCTTCGCAGGCATCACTCACAAACACGATCTGATTTTCACTGTCGACCACGAACACCGTATCCAGCATCAAGTGGATCAGTTTGGGATAGAGGGCTTGCAGGTCAACGGGCATAGGTCTGGGGAGCGTCTGGTTCGGATTGGGCGATCATAGCCCGATCCCGAAGGATGGCGAAAAGGAATCATAGCGGCCCGCAGAATAGCCCCCGGCAATGTTGCTGCGCCAACTGCGTCGCCACCAGCAGGCTGCGCCACCCTTCAAGGTCGTAGGAGAGCGCCCGCCAGAGCAGCCACGGCCAATGGTCGCAGAGGTGGAACACGCACCAGATCATTCGACACTCGGTTTTTATAATGAACGAATGATTGCTATGCTGAACACCCGGCGACAAAGCGTCAACCCATTTATGGATGATTTGAAGAACAAATGACCGACATAACGAACAATCTCAATCCAAGCCGAATCGACCTGCTGGCCCTGTCGATCAAGCGTGAACGCCAGGCTGCGGGGCTTTCATTGACTGAACTGGCAAAACGCGCAGGCGTGGCGAAGTCGACCTTGTCCCAGCTGGAGTCCGGCATCGGCAACCCCAGCATCGAGACCCTGTGGTCGTTGGCCACGGCGATGGGCTTGCAGGTGACCCGGTTCTTCGAACAACCCCAGCAACACCTGCGGGTAATTCGCGCCAACGAGGGCCTGACCACCTATACCGAAACCGGCCACTACGCGGCCACACTGCTTGCGGATTGCCCGACGGGCGTGCGTCGCGATATCTACCGGCTAAAGGTACAGCCGGGCGACGCGCGCCTGTCGCAGCCCCACCCTGCCGGCACCGTCGAGCACGTGCTGCTGTGCAGCGGCAGCGCGAATATCGGCCCGGCCGGTGCGCCTGTGCTGCTGCACGCCGGCGACTACATCAGCTACCTGGCGAATGCGCCCCATGTGTTCGAAGCACTTGAGGCGGATACCACGGCGGTGATGGTGATCGAACATCCCTAAGCCGCGGGGATGTGCCCTCAGGCATGGATAGGCAGGGCCAACCCGAACAGCACAAAAAACCCGCCGCAGACTTTATTGAATCGGCGCCCGGTTCGCGCCAGCCAGGGCCGTACCCGGTGCGCGGCGCTGGCCACCAGGTACTCGACGATGAACTCCACCACGGCGTAGGTCAGGGCGATGGTGAGCGTCTGCGCAACGATGCTCCGGTGCGGGTCCAGGAACGGTGGAATAAACGCGGTGAACAGCAGCAAGGCCTTGGGGTTCGAGATCGCCGATACCAGCCCCTGGCGGAACAGCGGCCAGCTCCGCGAGCTGGTGGTGCCGGTCGCCTCAAGGCTGACCGGTGCCGCCCGCCACAGCCCGAAGCCCAGCCAGATCAGGTACAGCCCACCCGCCACCTTCAAGGCCGTGAACAAACTGGCCGATGCCTGGATCAGCGCACCCAACCCCAACGCACACAGCGCCAGCACAATCGCAAAACCGAGCACGCCGCCGCTGATGGTGAACAGCGTTTTGCGGCTGCCGTGAAGCGCACCGTGGGTCAGCGCCAATAACGCATTGGGCCCTGGCACCACCGAGATGCCGAAGCAGGTAACCAGGTAAAGCAACCAGGTATCAAAGGGCATGGATCCGATCCAGAAGATGTTGGTTCAAGGCAGAATGTTGCGGGTGAACAAGCGACCATGAAAAGCGCATAATTCAGGCCTTAGCCATTCGATTAACGAATAGAGGTAAGCGCGATGCCCGCCAGCGATTTGCAACTCGATTGGCTCAAATGCTTTGTGGCCGTGGTGGATGCCGGCTCGTTGTCTGGCGCCGCCCACGAGGTCAACCGCTCGCAGTCCGCCGTCAGCATGCAGATGAAGAAACTCGAAGCCGCCCTTGGACGACAGCTCTTGAGTCGCGGCCCGAGGCACCTGCAACTGACTGCCGATGGCCAGACGCTGCTGAGCTACGCCCGGCGCATGCTCGCCCTGCACGCTGAAACCCAGGCGGCGTTTCATGGTGAAGAGCTGACCGGGCGCATCCGCCTTGGCGTTGCCGAAGACTACGCGGCCCGGTACCTCACGCCGCTGCTCAAGCGCTATTCGCCGCGCTACGCCGGTGTGGAAATCGAACTGACCTGTGAACAGTCGACCACGCTGATCCCGCAGTTGCGCAGCGGCGATCTTGACCTGGCGCTGGTGTCTCGGGACTCGCCCCAAAGCGGCACCTTCCTGTTCAAGGAGCCCATGGTATGGGTAGGTTCACCGCAGTTCGAACTGTGGCGGCGCGACCCGATCCCCATCGCCGTCTACGAAAGCGCAAGCCTCGCCCGGCGGTATGCGGTGAACGCACTCACCCAGCAAGGCCGCGAGTTCAAGGTGGTGTACAACAGCTCCAGCCTTGCCGGCCAGGTGGCCGCCGTCGAGGGCGGGCTCGCGATTGCCGCGATTACCCAATGCACCGTGCAGGATTCGCTTCAGGTACTCGGTGACGAGCACGGTTTGGGCAGCATTGAGCCCATGGAGGTTTCGATTCTGCGTAGCCGGGCGTCCCGCGGGTCCAAGGCGGTCAATAGCCTGCATGCGTTCATCATCCGGACGCTGAGGGCTCAGCCTTAGTGGGCAGAGCGTTTCGGCACAATCATCGAGCGCTTCGGCGCAGTGCCGTGCCTACGCGCTGTTTAGGATCAAGGCTCAAACCACGCCTGGACATCACCGCAATGAAACTCAAAGGACTTGCCCCCGCGATCACCCTGATCATGGCCGCCAGCGGACACGCCGCCAGCTTCTCACTCAACAGCCCGGACATTGCCGACCAACGCCCGCTGACGCACCTGCAGGAATTCAACGGCTTCGGCTGCAGCGGCGGCAACACCTCCCCTGCCCTGTCCTGGGCCAACGCCCCGGCGGGTACCAAAAGCTTCGCCATCACCGTCTACGATCCCGACGCCCCGACCGGCAGCGGCTGGTGGCACTGGACGGTGGTGAACCTGCCCGTCACCGTCTCCAGCCTGCCGAGTAACGTGGGCACCCACCTGCCAGCCGGGGCGGTGCAAGGCCGCACGGACTACGGCCAACCCGGCTTCGGCGGCGCCTGCCCGCCCGTGGGTGATAAACCGCATCGCTATCAATTCACCGTGTGGGCGTTGAAAGTCGACACCCTGCCGATCGACAATCAATCCAGCGGCGCCCTGGTCGGCTACATGCTCAATGCCAACAGCTTGGCCAAGGCCACAATCACGGCCCCTTACGGACGCTAGTCACGATGGATGTTCACGAAGGTCTGCGGCACCGGGAAAGCATCATCGAAAGCTGCGTGATCAGGGCCCGGCAACACCATACCCTGCAACGCGTGCCGATCTTCATGACCGCCCTGTGCCGCGTGCGACAGGGGCAAAAACTGATGCAGTGGGATGAGCGCGAAATGCGCGCCGGCCCACAGCACCTAATTCTACTGCCGGCAGGCCGCGAGCTTGGGGTGACCAATTTTCCCGGTGCCCAGGGTGACTACATCGCCGACGTGGTGTCGTTTCCGGTGCCGGTGTTGCGTAACTTCGTTGCCCGGTATGGCGCGCAGTTCAAGGGCAGCATGCATGCCGACCTGTGCGTACGCCTGGACAAACAGACCCGACAAGCCTGGGACCAACTGCTGACCGCACTGAGCACCGGCGCCCCGTCGGCCCTGTGCACCCACTATGGCGAGGCCGTGTTGCTCTGCCTGTGCCTGGCCGGCCAGGCGGGACCGTTGCTGATGGATCGCAACGACCCCTTGAGTGAACGCGTGCAGCGGTTGATCGGCAGCAACCTGTCCAGGGACTGGACCGTTGCCACGGTCGCGCAGCAGTTGAATCTGGGGGAATCGACGTTGCGTCGGCAACTGGCCAATGAGGATGCGAGCTTCAGGGCCATCCTGGAAAATGTTCGGCTGGGGGCGGCGTTGCAACAGCTGCAAACCTCCAGGGATTCCATCGGGGAGATTTCCAGTGCGTGCGGGTATGCGTCGGCGTCGCGGTTTGCGGTGAGGTTCAAGTCACATTATGGGCTTTCACCGCGCTCGTTGCGGGCGGCGATGTGAGGTACACACTCGCTGAGTAGCCCGTCACCTGTGGCGAGGGAGCTTGCTCCCGCTGGACTGCGCAGCAGGCCCATTTTTTTGGGGCCGCTGCGCGCCCCAGCGGGAGCAAGCTCCCTCGCCACAGGTACTTCGCGGTTATTGAAGCGCTTTGGCAACCGCATCAAAGGCAAACATATCGTCGATCACCTTGCCACCCGTGGGTTTGGTCTGCGCCTGCCACACCACAATCACCACATTCCTGGTCGGATTGATGTAGAGGTACTGACCAAACGTACCGGCCGCCGTAAAGGCTTTATCCGCTTTGGAAGCGTCGGTCCAACCTGGCCACCACATGGACGCAAAGTCACCGTACGCCGCATCTGAACCGGTAGTCGCGCTGGCAAAACTCAACCAGCCTTCAGGCAACACTGGCTGCCCACCGGCCTTGCCACCGCTAAGCACGAACTGCCCAAAACGCCCGTAATCCTCAAGCGTCGCGCTGATACCGCTGCCGCCCACTTCATTGCCATTGAGGCCGTCGAGCCACCACTTGGCATCGGTTTGCATGCCGTAAGGCGCCCAGATCTTCTCGCTCAGATATTGCGTCAGTGGCTTGCCCACCGCAGCGCTCACCAGTTGCCCCAACACTTGAGTTTCACCGGTGCTGTAGTTGGTGCGAGTGCCAGGCGGCGCGGCGGTGGGCAGGCTGGCCATGAACTTGAGGAGCGACCCGGGCACTTGTTCACTACGCAGTTTGATCAAGTGGCGCTCGTCCGAGGTAGGGTCCGTGTATTGCTCGTTCCACTTGATCCCGGAGCGCATCGACAGGATCTGCCGCACGGTGACCTGGTCGTAACCGCTACCGGCCAACGCGGGTAAATAACGGGTGACCTTGTCATCCAGGCTCTTGATGGCGCCGTCCTGCAGCGCCGCGCCCACCAGCGTCGAGGTGATGGACTTCGCCACCGACATCGACATCCACCGGGTGTCGGCGGTGTTGCCTTTTTCATAACGCTCATCGACGATCTTGCCGTCCTTGAGCACCAACAGCCCGGTTACCCGGTTGATCGCCACGTAGTCATCGAGGCTGTAATGCTTGCCTTTGTAGTCAAAGGCAACCGGCCCAAGTGGCTGGCTGCTGCGGGGTAACGGGAACGGATGGCCGCCCGCCTTGATCGTGCGCGTCGGGAACAACCGGTCGGTATTACGGAAGGTAGTGACGGCCAAGTCCTCGCTGAGCCTGCCGTCATAGATCGCCTGCACGTCGCCGATCGGTTCCTGTGCATGGGGATAAGGCTTCGCGGGATCCGGGGTGGCCGCGCAGGCGGTTAACGACAGCGCAAGTGTCGACGCACACACCAACACATGAAGCGCACTGCGTTCAACCGGGGATGAAGGGCGATGAAGCACGGGCATAAGCACCTCTTTATTATTGTTTGATCGGCCTTGAAACGCTTCGGCACATCAGCAAAAACCGACATGCCGAGGCTCAGGATGCAGCGGGGGATTTTTTCTGGCGCGCGGGATCGGGCCGGATTACGCGCGGAGTCGGGCCATGGGCAATCGAGAGGGTCTACACGGAAGAGAACGCTCTACGCAGGCAGTCTTATCAACGAGACTGATGATTACTATCGAACCGGTCGCCTATTGGCTTACCAAAACCCATTCCTATAATCGCCTCCACTTTCTCCCTCCCGTCTGCCCGCAGGCGAAATCTCCTCCCGGAACCCAACACCATGCCAAGCGCAAGCCGGGCCCCTAGCGGCCTCCCCGAACATAATCAACAAACCGTCCTGCAGCAGTGGCTGGCGATTCTTTCCGTTGCCGTAGGCGCCTTCGCCCTGGTCACCAGCGAGTTCCTGCCGGTAGGCGTACTCAACGACGTCGCCGCCGACCTCGGCATCAGCGCCGGCCACGCCGGGCTGATGGTCACCCTGCCCGGCATCATGGCCGCCCTCGCCGCCCCGTTGCTGTCGGTGGGCATTGGCGCCATGGACCGTCGCTACCTGCTGATCGGCCTGACCCTGATCATGATCATCGCCAACATGGTGGTGGCCTACGCCAGCGACTTCAGCCTGCTGCTGTTCGGCCGCGTACTGCTGGGCATCAGCATCGGCGGCTTTTGGGCCACCGCCATCGCCCTCAGCGGCCGCCTGGCGCCCAAGGGCGTGGGCGTCGCGAAAGCCACCTCGATCATCATGATGGGCGTGACCCTGGCCACCGTGCTCGGCGTACCCGTCGGCACCTGGCTGAGCGGCCTGATGGGCTGGCGCATGACCTTCCTCGTCACCGCGCTGGTGGGCATCCCGGTACTGCTGGCGCAGATGTTCCTGCTGCCCCGCCTCGAACCGGAAAAAGCCATTCGCATCGCCGACCTGCCGGCCCTGTTCATCAACCCACAAGCACGGGTTGGCTTGATCGCCGTATTGCTGATCGGCCTGGCCCACTTTGCCGCGTACACCTACGTCGCGCCGTTCTTCAAAAACAGCTCCGGCTTCGACGGCCCGACCATTGGCTCCCTGCTGCTGCTCTACGGCGTGGCCGGCGTAATGGGCAACGTCTTCGCCGGCTTTGCCGCCAACCGCAGCGTGCGCCACACCTTGCTGCTGGTGGCGCTGATGATCGGCACCAGCACCGCCCTGTTCCCCTACTTCGCCACCGGCATGAGCGGCGCAGTAATGCTGATCGCACTGTGGGGCTTTGCTTTCGGTGCCTTCCCGGCGTGTGCGAGTATCTGGATGTTTGTGGTTGCGCCCAAGGATGTGGAGCGTGGCATGCCGCTGTTCGTCGCGTTGTTTCAGGTGATCATTGCCGTGGGCTCGTTCTTTGGCGGGCAGATTGTCGACAAGATGGGCACTTCGGTGCTGTTGAGTTTGGCGACCGCGTTGGTGGGCGCCGGGTTTGTGACGGTGCTGGTGTTGGGGCGCAAGGTGAGTAATAGCCTGGCGGCTCAGCCTGCTTAATCGAGGAAAACGGGACTGATTGAATTCAGTCCCGTGGCTGGAGGCAGTGAGCGCCGCACCTTGCTCCATTGCCTACAGTTGCGTCAGAATCCGCCGGCTTGTGCACCTGGGTTGGGGTCTCTAAGGTTGCTCGGTCGCTGAAACCTCAGTGATCGGGTTTAGTAGCCCGAGGTTCAACCTAACGTGTGCATGAGCTTCATCTGTCGGACGTCCTTGTCTGTGCTTGATGGTGGCTGTGCGTAGGGCGCCCTCGGGCGCGCCGGTTTTTGTTAGGTTCCCCCGGTCTACTAACCTGCGTACAGCTGCCACCCCCTCGTTTAGTAGCAACGGGGTGGAAGCCCGAGCAAGGAACTTAACGATGTTCAAGGTAACGCCGAATCCTCCGGGATCTCCCGATTTGAAACTCAACCAAGCCGCGCAACGTGCCTTGGATCACTATCTCAATCCCTCCTCCGCCAAAACCGCCCCGCCGTCGGGTGCGCTGTTCAGTGTGGCTGCTGATGCCAGCAGTGAAAGTCTGATTACCAATAGCTATGAAACCTTTGCCTCGGTCAGCGCGTTGCTGCTTGATCTGTCGGACGAGCTGAGCGGGAAAGACCGTGATGTGGCGTTGGCTATTCATCAACTCAGTGAGTTGGGGGTGCTGTTGATGGGTAAGTTGATGGATCGGGAGGTGCCGTCTAGCTGAAACCGGACGCTGTCCAGGCTACTCAACTAGCTCAATCGACTGATCGCCGAGGCGCTGTAGGCATCTACGGCGGCTCAGCGACGACGATGCCGCTTTAGTTGAGTAAGTCGCCGCTCATGCTGCGCTCAATAGCGGTTTCAGGCCATTTGCCGCCATTACGAAACGCCGTTTTCGACTCCAAACGGACACTCCACTGATGTCAGGCAGGTGTGGGATTTCAGCTTCTGGTGGTCGCGACAAGAATGGGCTTTGTACCGTTGCGCCCTTTAAAGACCATTGTCACATCGACCACCGTATCCATTCCCTCAAAAAACACATCCGCGTTGACCCCATCGAGCCGTTTCTTCAGAGGGGTAGTACTGGTGATGTGGCGGCTCAGTAGGCTTTCAAAGTCAGCCCTATTGCTATCAATCCACCTCTTCAGATCGGTTCTGAGCTGCTCGATTGGCTTGAGCTTTTTACCCGACGGCTTTCGCTTGGGTCCTAGCGTGTCGAGAACGCTGATCTCGTCGATTGAGTAGAGAACCGGGACCATGCACAGTTCGGTCCCGTTCTCGTTCTTCAAGATGGCAACAAGAGTCGTGTCGGAAGGCGCCCGAGCAAGATCTTTTGGGGTGACGGAGAGTGTCACATCCACCCGATCGAACGGTTTAGGCAGAATCCCACCAATGGTCATGCTTTGAGCGAATTTCGTGATTTGTTGGCTCGCAAGCCTTGCCCAGCCGACCTTCTGTTGATTGAGCACGCATAGGCAACGGCTCGACTTAATCATCCGGGGGAGCACGATGCCGTTCTTCCTGGTCCACTGGAGCAGGTCAACCTTCGCATCAAATTTCAGTCGTGCAGAGCCCTCAGATGGCTTTACTGTTCCGGTGTATTTCGTGCCGGAAGGTGCGCCAGACCGAACGGCAGCACCAATTGCAGCTAGGTTCTTAGCCTTTCGTGCAGCTCTCTCTTGTTCCTGCTGATCCCGAGCAACCTGGACTCGCTTGGTAGGTATCGGCTTTACCCTGAATCTTGGACATCGCTTCGTTGAATTCTTCGAAAGCCTTTTTGGCTAAGCGAACATCCTTCTCCATCCGCAACACCCTGGCCCAGTCGATCAATTCCAGATCCGGGTCGTCAATCCAATCATTGACCACGCTCCGAACTCGCTCACAAGAATTGGCTTTACTGTTATCGAAACAAACACTCAACTCCTTATTTTTCGAGGCCCCCCTGAAGGTAAGGTTCTGGCTGCCAAGTGTGACGAAGTCAGCCTCGTCCATGATGACTTTCGCATGAAGGTCCTTCACCTCGTAAATCGTGCACTTGTTGATGAGCAACAGCTTGAAGGCAGCGATTGTTGACGCCATACAGACGAAGTCCCTTACCTCGAACCGTGTGTAAAACGTTGCTTGCTTGTTGGCCAAGAGCTTAAGCGTGCTGTTTTCTGTGATGTAGGGGGACAGCACTGTCAGAGGCGTGGTGGCTTCTCGGATCTGCCGATTCCATCGAGGAGCCAAATTGGTTCTGATGCGGATCATTCAACCGTCCCTGGTCTGCCTGGGCGCGAGGCGCGGGGTATATTGGAATCCCTCCAGTATACCGCCGGCGCAGCTGACCATCACAGGCTGTAACCTTGATCGGCAGAGAACAGCCAAAAGCGAACGATCAAGAGAGTGTCAGATTTTTTGTGTACGAGCGGTGATGGCCTACCGTGAGGCAAGCCTTCATTCGACAGTCGCCACCGCCCCTCTTCCGGGACTGATGAGCAAACCTCATGAAGCCTTGCCGATTTACCCGTCTAGTCCTCAGTCGTTAGCGCGCTTACTGTCTCCCCACGCCCAACGGGAGATCAACATGCACAAACGCACACTCGGCAACAGTTCACTCGAAGTATCCGCCCTCGGCCTCGGCTGCATGGGTCTGAGCCATGGCTATGGCCCGGCCACGGATACCGAGCAAGCCATCGCACTGATCCGCTCAGCCGTTGAACGAGGCGTCACGTTCTTCGATACCGCCGAATTCTACGGCCCCTATATCAATGAGCAAGTAGTCGGCGAGGCGCTGGCGCCAGTTCGCGACCAGGTTGTGATCGCTACAAAATTCGGCTTCGCCGTCGGCACCGACAATACAAAACAGGCTCTGGACAGCCGGCCCGAACGTATTCGAATAGCCGTCGAGGGTTCGTTGCGTCGACTGAAGACCGATTACATCGATTTGCTCTACCAACACCGCGTCGATCCGGACGTGCCGATTGAGGACGTTGCCGGGGCGGTGAAAGACCTGATTAGCGAAGGAAAGGTCAAGCACTTCGGCCTGTCGGAGGCAGGCGCGCAAACCATTCGTCGCGCCCATGCGGTACAGCCGGTCACGGCGCTGCAAAGCGAATACTCGCTGTGGTGGCGCGAGCCTGAGCTGGAAATCCTGCCGACCCTTTGGGAGCTGGGCATCGGCTTCGTACCGTTCAGTCCATTGGGTAAAGGCTTTCTCACCGGCACGGTGTCGGCCGATTCCACTTATGGCAGTGACGACTTCCGCAGCATCGTCCCGCGTTTCAGCCAGTCGGCGCTGCAGGCAAATCAGGGTCTGGTGGTGTTGATCCGTCAGATTGCTGCGCAGAAACAAGCGACACCGGCCCAGATCGCGCTGGCCTGGCTGCTCGCGCAGGCACCGTGGATTGTGCCGATTCCGGGCACGACCAAACTGCATCGCCTGGAAGAAAACCTCGGCGGCGCGAACATCACCCTCGACGCTGCCGAACTCAAGGCCATTGATACCGCGCTGGCGCAGATCCGCATCGAAGGCGAGCGCTATCCCGAGGCTCTCAAGGCGCGCGTCGGTCGATGAGTACCGATCACGATCCGCTGCGGCGCACGGTCATCGCCGCACTGGCCAGCGCCCCGCTGCTGTCGCTCGCCGACGCGCAAGGCGCCAGTGAAACACCGCGTTCGGGCTCGCGGATTCTGGTCGCGTATTTCTCGCGCTCGGGCAATACCCGCGTGGTCGCCGGGCTGATCCAGCGTGGACTGGGTGCCGATCTGTTCGAGATTCGCCCCGCCCACGCCTACCCCGAGGACTATCTGCAAACCGTGGAACAGGCGCGCCAGGAACGTGACAGTGGCTTCGAACCCGAGCTGCAAAACACGGTTCACGCCCTCAGCGACTACGACACGATCTATCTCGGCTTTCCGATCTGGGGTGAAACCGCCCCGCCGATCGTGCGCGCATTCCTCAGCGCCCACGATCTGACCGGCAAGACCCTCATCCCCTTCAACACCCATGGTGGATATGGCCTGGGCAACAGCCGCCGTGTGCTGGTCAAGCATGCGCCGAAGGCCAAAGTGCTGGAAGGTTTTGTGATGGAGGGTGAGCAGGAGCGCAAGACCATGGAACGCGTGAACGGCTGGCTGAAAGATCACCCTCTCACGCACTAATCGAATTCTGTACGGAGTAACTCCATGAAAATCCGCACGTTGGGTAATGGCCTGGAAGTGTCCGCCTTGGGTCTTGGCTGCATGAGCATGACGTCGGCCTACGGGCCGGCAGCCGACCAAGCCAGCATGATCAAGCTGATTCGTTCGGCCCACGAGCAAGGCGTCACCTTGTTCGACACCGCCGAAGCGTATGGCCCGTTCGCCAATGAAGAGCTGCTGGGGGAGGCCTTGCAGCCGATCCGCGAGCAGGTCGTCATCGCCACCAAGTTCGGTTTCGATATCGACTTGATCACCGGCGCACGTGGCGGCGGCACCAACAGCCGCCCGGAGCATATACGCGCCGTGGCCGAAGCGGCGTTGAAGCGTCTGCGCACCGATTGCATCGACCTGTTTTATCAGCACCGCGTTGATCCCCAGGTGCCCATCGAAGACGTGGCCGGCACCGTCAAGGATCTGATCGCCGAGGGCAAGGTCAAGCATTTCGGCCTTTCTGAAGCGGGTGTGGAAACTATTCGCCGGGCCCACGCGGTGCAACCGGTCACGGCGGTGCAAAGCGAATATTCGCTGTTCTGGCGTGGCCCGGAGCTGGAACTGCTAGCCGTGCTGGAAGAACTGCGGATCGGCTTCGTACCGTTCAGCCCGCTGGGCGCCGGTTTCCTCACCGGTCAGATCGACGAGAACACGCAGTTCGACGCGAGCGATTTCCGCAATTTCGTCCCGCGCTTTTCCCCTGAAGCGCGCAGGGCCAATCTGGCGTTGGTCGATGTGGTGAAAACCGTCGCGCAACGCAAACACGCCACGCCGGCGCAAGTGGCACTGGCCTGGTTGCTCGCACAGAAACCGTGGATTGTGCCGATACCGGGCACGACCAAACAGCATCGCCTGGAAGAAAACCTGGGCGCGGTCGAGCTGCAATTGAACGGCGACGATCTGCGCGTGATCAACGAACAGATGGCACAGATTCGGGTGCACGGCGAACGTCTGCCGGAGTCGGCACTGAAAATGACCGGACTCTGAGTCTGCCCGACGCGGCGCCATGTGCGGCGTCGCTTTCTCTGTCTGACCGGAGAACTCATCCGATGAACCGATTGATTGCGCCACTCGTTGCTTTGTCACTGATGGCGGCAGAGTCCCAGGCCGCCAGC
The DNA here is from genome assembly GCF_013385565.1 of Pseudomonas sp. E6002. Lineage (NCBI taxonomy): Bacteria > Pseudomonadati > Pseudomonadota > Gammaproteobacteria > Pseudomonadales > Pseudomonadaceae > Pseudomonas > Pseudomonas sp. E6002. The sequence goes on from NZ_JACAPT010000015.1 coordinate 101,557, forward strand.
GAAATCCGCGTTACGCCGAACGGATCCCAGCCTTCGATCAAGGGCGCAGCGGAAAACTTTACCGGCTCTGTACGCGTCGATGGCCTGTTCAAAGGTGAAGCGCCCGCGCGCATCGGTGGCGGCACGGTGACCTTCGAACCCGGCGCACGCACGGCGTGGCACACCCATCCGCTGGGACAAACGCTGATCGTCACTGCCGGCGTCGGCTATGTGCAGCAAGAGGGTGGCGCGCGTCAGGAGATCCATCCGGGCGACACTGTCTGGATTCCACCGAACACCCGTCACTGGCACGGCGCCACGGCCAGCAACGGCATGACCCACATCGCCATCGCTGAAGCCGAGGATGGCAAGACCGTCACCTGGGCGGAGCAGGTCTCGGAGGCGCAATACGCCGGCCAATAAAGTTACGGAATGTGTCGAAGCTGCTCGACCGGCACGTTCGCGGCGAACCGCCACGTAACCTCAATGCCCCGTAACAACCTGCCCGCACCGGGATTCCAGCGGTTATCGCACGTCGACTCATGAGTTCTGCTCATGAGTCCATGCGCTATTTCGGGGTTAATCGCCACAACCATCCTCCTTACGATCCAGCAACACCGCAGCGCCCCGCAATGGATGGAGCCCTTCACGATGATCACTGACACCCGCAACCGCACTGCCCTCCCCACACTCATGGCGCTCTGCCTGAGCGTCGGGGCGATGTTCAGCGTCACCACTCAAGCAGCCGAGGCTTCGCCCACCATGACCAGCACACCCGCCAGCGCAGCCCGCTTGTCGAGCCAGCAACAAGCCATTCCACTGATCGCGGCGTTCATGGCGACCAGCGACATGCCCAACCTCAACACGGCGCTCAACCAAGGGCTTGATGCCGGCCTGACCATTAGCGAAACCCGCGAAGTCCTCGTGCAGCTCTACGCCTACGTCGGCTTCCCGCGCAGCCTCAACGCCTTGAATGAATTGATGACCGTGGTGCAGGCGCGCAAACAACGCGGCCTTGACGATGCGCCGGGGCGTGAGCCGAGCCGGGTGATACCGGTGGGGGATGAGCTATTGGCAGCGGGTACGGCGAATCAAACGAAAATCTCCGGCGCCCCGGTCAAAGGCCCGGTGTTCGAGTTCGCCCCAGTGATCAACCAGTTCCTGCAAACGCACCTGTTCGGCGACATCTTCGAGCGCGACAACCTCGACTGGCAAAGTCGCGAATTGGCGACTGTCGGAGCGCTGGCAGCGACGCCGGGGGTCGAGCCTCAGTTGCGCTCGCACATGGCGGCGAGCCTGCGCGTCGGGCTCAGCGCAGCACAGTTGCACCTAGTCACCGAACTGCTGAAAAAGCATGGCGATGCACAGACTGCCGAGCGGGCCAACGCAGCGCTGGTCCAAGCCCTCGCGGCGTCGAGGAAGTGACATGAGAACTGCAAAACGTCTGCTGAGCGTCATGCTGTTGAGCCTGTTGGCGGCCTGCGCGAACCACTCCGAAGGCCCGCTGCTGATCCAGAAACAAGGCAGCTTCGCCGCCGGCGGAACGATGACCACGGCACCGGGCACCTTCAACCCGCGCCAACCGATGACGCCCAACGGTCAGACCTACCACGGTGACCACGCCTACGCCTTCTATCAAATCCCGGTGGACGCGCGAAAACTGCCCATCGTCATGTGGCACGGCGCAGGTCAGTTTTCCAAGACCTGGGAAACCACCGCCGATGGTCGCGAGGGTTTTCAGAACATCTTTCTGCGCCGCCACTACGGCGTCTATCTGATCGATCAACCCCGGCGTGGTGATGCCGGGCGCAGCATGGTCGAGACTACCATCAAGCCTGTGCCGGACGAACAACTGTGGTTCAACCAGTTCCGTATCGGCCTTTGGCCCCGCTACTTCAACGGCGTGCAAGTGGCACAGGACGCCCAGACCCGCGAGCAGTTTTTCAGGGCTATGACACCGAACACCGGGCCGTTTGACATGGGCGTGGTCTCCGATGGTGTGTCGGCGCTGTTCGACAAAATCGGCCCCGGCATCCTGTTTACCCATTCTCAGGGCGGCGGGCCGGGCTGGTTGACGGCGATCAAGAACGACAAGGTCAAAGCCATCGTGGCGTTCGAACCGGGCAGCAGTTTCGTGTTTGCTGACGGTGAAGTGCCGGCGCCGATCCCCAGCGCGTTCGACACGGTGCAAGGCGCAGCGGTGCCGATGGAGCAATTCATGGCACTGACGCGCATTCCGATTCTGATCCTGTACGGCGACAACATCCCGGAACAGGCAGTCGATCTGCCCGCTCAGGACAGTTGGCGCGCACGCCTGAAAATGGCCCGGCTCTGGCGTGACGCGGTCAATCGCCATGGCGGTGATGTGCGACTGATACACCTGCCGGAGATTGGCATTCACGGCAATACCCATTTCCCCATGTCGGATCTGAACAACGTGCAGATCGCTGACCTGGTCGCGCAGTTCCTCAAAGAAAAACAGCTGGACTGACCCAAATACTTTCGCAACTGCCGTCCTTTTTTTGCTCAGGAGCTTCACGTGAAGAACACCCTCAAAGCCACGTTCATGTCGGCATTGGTCGGCCTCTCGGCAGGCGAAGCCTTGGCCGCCGACTACAAGAAGAACCCATTCACCCTCGCCTACGACGGCGCGATCACCCGCAACGAACCGGGCAGGGTCAACATCCACCCGGTCAGCTATAAGCTCAACGGTCTGGACATCGCCGCCAACGTCTACACGCCTGCCAACTACGACGCGAAGAAGACCTACCCGACCGTGGTGGTTGCGCATCCAAATGGCGGCGTAAAGGAGCAAGTCGCCGGTCTGTATGCCCAGCGCCTCGCCGAACAGGGCTACATCACCATCACGGCCGATGCGGCCTATCAGGGCGCCAGCGGTGGTCAGCCGCGCAGCATCGATAAACCGGCGTATCGCATCGAAGACATTCACGGCATGGCCGATTTCATCAGCCAGTTCGCTGGCGTGGATGACAATCGTCTGGGCCTGCTCGGCATTTGTGGCGGCGGTGGTTATTCGTTGGCGGCGGCGCAAACCGACAAACGCTTCAAATCCCTGGCAACGGTGAGCATGTTCAACTCGGGTCGAGTACGCCGCAACGGCTACAGCGACTCGCAACTGGACAGCATCCAGCAACGTTTGCAACAGGCATCAGCAGCCCGCGCGCAAGAAGCAGCGGGGGGCGCGGTGCTGTATACGGGGGATGCCAACCTCACCGATGAGCAGACTGCCAAACTGCCTTTCGAACTGTATCGCCAAGGCTATGAGTACTACTGGAAAACCCACGCGCACCCGAACTCGACCTTCAAATACACCACCAGCAGCCTTATTGACCTGATGCGTTTCGACGCCACCGACCATATCGAGTTGATCAATCAACCGTTGCTGATGATCGCCGGCAGCAAGGCCGACAGCCTGTACATGACTCAGGATGCGTTTCCCAAAGCCGCCGGCACCACCGACAAGGAAGTGTTCATCATCGATGGCGCCACCCACATTGAAACCTACTGGGTGCCGCGTTATGTCGATGCGGCGATCGGCAAACTGACGGATTTTTACGCACGCACCTTGTGATCAGCGCGCCAAGGGTCGCACATCCGTGCGCGACCTGCTTTCATGGAATAATCACGCGCTCCTCATGAGAGGTTCTCATCAATGTCCCGCCCCAATCTCAACGACCTGCAAGCCTTCGTGGTCATCACCCGCGAAGGCAGTTTTACCCGTGCTGCCGCGCAACTGGGCGTTTCGCAGTCAGCGCTGAGCCACACTCTGCGGGCACTGGAAACCCGGCTGGGCGTGCGCTTGCTGACGCGGACTACGCGCAGTGTTTCACCAACGGAGGCGGGCCAACGCCTGTATCAAGCGATGGCGCCGCGCTTTGAAGAAATTGAACTGGAACTGGCTGCCGTCAGCGAGTTTCGCGACACCCCCGCCGGCAATGTACGGATTCAGGCGTCCGAGCATGCGGCGAACAATATTCTCTGGCCGAAGCTGCTGAAGGTGCTGCCCGACTACCCGGACATCAAGGTCGAAATCACCGTCGATTACGCCCTCGCCGACATCGTCGCGCAGCGCTATGACGCTGGTGTTCGACTGGGTGACCAGGTGGCCAAGGACATGATCGCCGTGCCGATCGGGCCATCGTTACGCATCGCCGTTGTCGGCTCACCGCAGTATTTCCAGCAGCGGCCTTACCCGATGGAACCGAGAGATCTGGCGGCGCACAACTGCATCAACCTGCGCCTGCCGACTCACGGCAGCCTGATGCAATGGGATTTCGAAAAGGATGGCCACGAACTCAAGGCCCGCGTCGAAGGCCAATGGACATTCAACAGCAGCGTGCCCATTCTGCGTGCGGCCGTGGCGGGATGTGGCTTGGCTTTCCTGCCAGAGGACATGGTGGCGAAGGAGCTTGCCGACGGTAGCCTTGTGCGGGTGTTGGAAGATTGGTGCCAACCCTTTGCCGGTTACCATCTCTACTACCCCAATCGCCGTGAACATTCGTCAGCGTTTGGCGTTGTAGTTGAGGCGTTACTCTACAAGAGCTGAGTCATCGACCTTCAAGGCGTCTGAATTTTTCCCGCCCCCTCAAACCGTGAATGAGCAGATGATTTTGATCGACTGCGTCGGGCGCGACCGGCTGCAAGCCGATTGCTGCCCCTCGTAACAAGCAGCTTCTGGCTTATCCCCCCTAAAGCCCCACCCAAAAACGCCGATAACCTCCTACCATCAATCAACCCCCGCTCCCCTACACCCGATTCGCTCCCCGCATGCTCGTATGGCACGTCGCAAGCTTGCCTCACCCCGGCCCGTCCACATGGAGTACGAGTGAATGCCTGCCCAAGCCCGTTTCATCGAGCACTACCGCAAAGCCGACCGCATCATGCTCGCCCTGATCTGGCTGATGACCCTCTTCTCCCTGGGCCTGGCGTTCTGGCACGACACGCTGCTTCAAGCGCTTTTCATAGGCGGCGGCACCAGCGTGGTGCTGACCCTGGCCTATCGCGTCATCGGCGGCACCCGCCTGATGCGTTGCGCCCTTGGCGTCGGCCTGATGGTCATGGCGGCGTTGCACATCAACCAGGCCCAGGGTGTCATCGAATCGCACTTCGGTATCTTCGCGCTGCTGGCGGTGCTGACGTTCTACCGCGACTGGCTGCCTATCCTGGTGGCCGCTGTCACCATCGCGGTACACCACGTGGTGTTTCATGCCTTGCAGCACCAGGGTTTCCCGGTGTTTGTGATGGAGCATCACGGCGGCTGGAGCATGATTTTCGTCCACGCGTTCTACGTGGTGATGGAGACGGTCGCCCTGCTCTACCTCGCGGTGCACAGCCAGACAGAAGCGCTAGAAAGCCAGGAAATGCTCGAAAAAATGCTCGCCGTCACCACGCAGTTCAGCGGTGAGGCCGTCAAGGGCAGTCCGGAAAAAGTGCATGTCTCCCTTGCCACCCGTTTCGATCACTTTCTGACCCAGATCACCGGCCTGATCGACGGCGTCGCCCGTGACTCCCACGGCCTCGGCCAACTCGGCCAGGAGCTGGCTCACGCCAGCGGCACCCTGGAAAAAGGCGCGCGCCACCAACTGGCGGAAATCGCCCAGATGACCGGTTCCATGCAGCGCATGGACTAATGGCCGACAGTAGCCGCTCATGACAGACCACTTCCAGCCAAGCCAGTGAGCCACTCCAACCCTATCGGCGAACAAAACCAAAACACCCCGCACTTCAACCAAAGGCGGGGCGTTCTCTCCAGCATCACTTCACATCAATCACATCGCCGTATGAAAAATCTGCTCAATCTCATCCTGATTGGCAGGACGCGGATTGGTAAAGCCGCAGGCATCTTTCATCGCATTGGTTGCCAGGGTCGGAATATCGTCAGCCTTCACACCCAGCTCAACAAGCCCGCTCGGAATCCCCACATCCGCAGACAGTTTACGGATGGCCGTGATAGCCGCCGCAGCGCCCTTGTCCGCATCCAAATGCTGAGTCTCAACCCCCATCGCATGAGCGATATCCTTAAACCGGGCCGGGCATACGCTGGCGTTGAAGCTCGACACATGGGGCAGCAGGATCGCGTTGCACACGCCGTGAGGCAGGTCGTAGAACCCGCCCAGTTGGTGCGCCATGGCGTGCACGTAACCCAGCGAAGCATTGTTGAAGGCCATGCCGGCAAGGAATTGCGCGTAGGCCATGTTTTCCCGGGCGGTCATGTTGTCACCCTGGGCAACGGCGGTGCGCAGGTTGGCCGAGATCAATTCGATGGCTTTGAGTGCACAGGCATCGGTGATCGGCGTGGCCGCCGTCGACACGTAGGCTTCGACGGCGTGGGTCAGTGCGTCCATGCCGGTGGCGGCGGTCAGGCCTTTGGGCATGGCGGCCATCAGCGAGGGGTCGTTGACGGATAACAGGGGGGTGACGTTGCGGTCGACGATGGCCATTTTCACGTGGCGGACTTCGTCGGTGATGATGCAGAAACGGGTCATTTCACTCGCCGTGCCGGCGGTGGTGTTGATGGCGATCAGTGGCATTTGTGGTTTGGCGGATTGGTCGACGCCTTCGTAGTCGCTGATGTGCCCACCGTTGGCGGCGCACAGGGCAATGCCCTTGGCGCAGTCATGGGGGGAACCGCCGCCCAGGGAAATAATGAAATCACAGTCGCTGCGGGCCAGCAATTCAAGGCCCTTTTCCACGTTGCTGACGGTCGGATTCGGTTTGGCGCCGTCAAACAGGGTGGAGTCGATGTCTTGCTGGGCCAGCAGGCCGGCGACCTTGGCCGCCACGCCGGCTTTGGCCAGGCCGGCATCGGTGACGATCAAGGCTTTGCGGAACCCGTACTTGCGGATTGCGAGCATCGCCTCGTCGAGGCTGCCAATGCCCATCATGTTCACGGAAGGAATGAAGAAGGTGCTACTCATGATAAATCCTCTTTTTATTATGGAGACACGGGAGTCAGTGAGGTTTTCTACTCATCTCGCAGGTGATGCGACGCCTCTTGTTGTCATCGTTGACGATCACAAAGCTGAGCCTAAACCTATGGCGTCAGACCGAAATGGTCCTTTAGCGGGCATTGACACCTCCTTTAGTACTGGAAGCAGGGCTTCACCCATTCCATGGGGGGCGGCAGCAAAATCTGACTTGCGCAGACCCCGACCCGCACGGATGGTTATGATGGTTCGCTGATCAACAGCCCTCACCCACTCTCCTGTGCAGGAACTGCAAAATGAGCATTGATTGGATCAACTTCACGCCTTGGGCTTCATTAGGCGCAGGCGCCTTGATCGGGCTGTCCGTCAGCGTGTTTGTTCTCGGGTATCTGCCCTGGGCCTGCGGTCGCCCTTCTGTTTACCGGGCACTGGCAAATTCTCATCTTCGTAGTGGCGATGCTGGCGGGTATGTACGTGTTTTCCAGCCTGGAAGGCCGGCGCACGTCTTGATGGGGTTTGACCCCGATTTTTACTGAACGCAACTCAAGGACGGCTTCATGGAACGACTCCAACCTCGTGGCACTGATGCGGACGGTTATATCCTCACCGTGTCCAACGTCGAGACGCAGCCACAGTTTCAGGCTTTGCTGACGGACGTTTGCATGACGCTCGCGCGGCCGGAACCTCTGCTGGACGGGATTTATCTTTATGGCAGTGTCGCGAGAGGCGACGCCGTGCCGGGGTTTTCTGACCTTGACCTAACCCTTATTCTGCACAGCCCACCTACGTCGCAGGATCTGGAAATGCTGGAGTCGAAAAGGCGCACGCTGGAAAGTCGGCATGCCGAAGTCACCAAGATCGATTTCGATATCGGTAGTCGTGCTGAAGTATTGGCACCTGACAATCGATTGAGCTGGGGGTATTGGCTCAAGCATCACTGTCGTTGCTTATGGGGCAATGATCTGACCCAACGCTTCGACCGGTTCAAGCCGTCGCGCGATATCGCCATTGCCGTGAATGGTGACTTTGAATCCGTACTGACCCGGTATGCCGACCTTATCGACCAGGCGACCACACCGACGCAATCGCTGCGCTTGCAGCGAGAAGCTTCGCGCAAACTCATCCGGTCAACTCAAGTGCTTCGCTCTGAACAGGACCTGATGTGGCCGCAAACACTGGAAGAGCTTGTCGAGCAGTTTGTTCAGCATTACCCGAGTATGAAAATGCAGATCTCTTTTTTCTTGTCCCAGGCAAGGAACCCGGATGCCAAGCCAAAGAAATTTACGACTCAGCTCCATCATTTTTTGACCTGGATGGCTACACAAACCGGTTGAGTCCATAACGCGCCTATGAAATCAGGGGCGATTCATGTACCTACAGACGGGTTATCACGCATGCCATTACCGCGAAATTCGATATCCATAACCTGTTGGCTGCTCCGTGGTGTTACTGAATTGAGTGAGTCATCCTAAGCGTTCCTGGATCATCATCGGAAGATACGCTTCCAAGCGACAACAGGCTTTGGATCAACTTCCGCTGAATGACCGATACTCCTCTTCTTATTGATGAGTATCAGCCTCCTCTGCGGGATAAAACTCGCCCTCCTTCCCCATTTTTTTCAGCCGTTCGCGCACAATTACCTCGACGCTGGCTACGGCGGTTTGATCGTCAGGGTTGACCAACTGCAAGCACAGGCGTTGGACATTCTGATCGTGGGTGCCCTCGCTCATCATCTCGTGGGTGAAGACCTGTTCGCCACGCCATAGGCATAGCTGGGTATGCGTCCCGCCAAGCCATATTTCGTTGATTGATCCAAGGTCGGTGGTCGCTAGTTGATCGACGGTGATTGTCTTATCCATTGCGCTGTACCTTACCCATGAGTAGATACAGGTAGACTTGCCGGCATAGCGGGTCGTTCCACGCGTTGGCAGTTCAACCGGGCTAATGGTGGTTAAGCACGTCCCGGTTGGAACCAGGACAATTGACGATTGAAGGCGGACAGTACGAGCCGAGAAGGGCCATCACATGACTGATCCTGCTGTTTTACATGCAAATGACCGCGCTTGGATCAACTTTGATCTCCCCTCCTCGGGCCGATACTGCCAGCTCACAGATGGCATGCAGCCTACGGAACGACCGGCTGCTATCGGCCAAAAGCAGTCATACGCGATTCATAAAACTGCCCATTAAAAGGGGAATCATTTAGCAGGTCTTTGATTGATTGCACCGATCAGACGGCCCCACTATTCCCGTTACGCTATACGTCAGCACGGCCCGATTTTTTTTGTGTCATTTGGGGAGAGAAACCTGGCGTCCGCCAGGTGAGATGAAGCATTACGGTTGCACAAAGTGCGAAGGGCAATCCCACCAAGATCGACACTTTGTAGGCCAGCAATAGTCCCGCTGCGCAACCAACGAAAGCGGCTAAAACGAGAAAGCCGGCGTCTGCCATTTCCGTTCCCGGTCGAATAATTAATTTTAGTAAGCCATGCATCTGTAAATTCTCTACAAAAGGTGTTTTTGCATCGCCCTGATAGGCCTAGGTCTCATCAATCGTTATTGATACAAGTAGTTCTCTCTCGGCGTCATTGGGAATTAACCCTGTCGTTTCCGCGAGCAAGACAGCCAGGCCGCTACTGTTGGTCACGATTACCTCGGCTTGAGCCCGATTACCCTCATCGATCCCCATAATTTTCCACACGCATGTAAGCTCATCCCCGATATAAACGGGGCGCTTGAAGCGCAGATTCATGGAGGTAGCCAACCACCCCAACTGCCCTCCGATCTCTGTGATCAATGTCGCAGTAAGCAAACCGTGAGCGATGACACCATCAAAGCCTTTAGCCTCTGCATACTTGGCATCGGAATGCACTGGGTTGTGATCGCGCGATAGCGCTTCAAACTGGACGATGTCTGCGTCCGAAAAAGTGCGTTTGATTTCAAAAGTGTCACCTTCCTCCAGGCCTGCTATCGCCTTCTGGCGCAGTGTGCTCATTGCAATCTCCGATGCTCTAAAAAGTATGTTCTGGCCCAGGGAATGAGCCCGATTCGACATCTTTAGCAAAGGCTTGAGCAGCGTCACTCATCACCTTTCTCATATCCGCATACTGCTTGACGAATCGCGGCAACTGACCATCCCTTAGCCCCGCCATGTCCTGCCAGACAAGCACCTGTGCATCGCAGCCATTACCAGCACCAATTCCTACGGTAGGGATGGAGACTGTCTCGGTGATCCTCGTTGCTACATCGCCTGGCACCATCTCTATCAGCAGGCCAAACGCCCCAGCACGCTCGAAGGCAACGCTCAAATCAATCAACCGCTCCGCGTCTTCGCCTTTGCCCTGGATGCGGTATCCGCCCAGCTGATGTTCTGCCTGTGGGGTAAAACCGATATGGGCCATAACTGGTATGCCAGCGGCTACCAACATCTCTACCTGCGCAAGCATCTCGATCCCACCTTCGAGCTTTACGGCATGAGCGCCGCCTTCCTTCATGAAGCGCACTGCGGTATGGAAGCATTGCTCAGGCGATCCCTGATAAGAGCCAAAGGGCAAATCGGCAATGACCAACGCCCGTTTGGTAGCACTCGAAACCGCCCTGACAAGAGGAAGCATCTCGTCAACTGTTATTGCCAATGTCGAGTTATGTCCAAACACGTTGTTGGCAGCGGAATCGCCTACGAGCAGCACTGGAATTCCTGCCGCCTCAAACACTGACGCGGCGTACATGTCATAAGCAGTCAACATGGCCCATTTCTGACCCCGTGCCTTCATGTCCTGTAAATGTGGAATTCGTACCCTTGCGCGAGGAGGGCTGTTATAGGGGGCGTTGATTTGATCAGACATTTCACTTCCTCAATTCAAATGGCCAGCCGCTCGGCAGCTAGAACCACAGCGATTACGATCATCGCGGCTCCCGATATCCGACTCACATTGGTTGCCGCTGCTGGTCGTGAAGCAAGCACCGCACCAGCGCCATAGCCGACCGCGAGATAGACGACACCGCAACTGACACCATGAATCAGGCCTAGAGCGACAATCTGAGCCCCTACTGGCCATGCGGTTGACGCATCAGTGAACTGAGGTAGTAGCGCTAGGAACAACAATAGGACTTTCGGGTTGAGACCGCTGACGCATAGTCCTTTTATCGCCCAGGCCATCCAGGCACCTTCATCGTGGGATGTCCCTTGAGCAGGCAGCGAAGGCTTGAGCAACATGTTGAGGCCGAGCCATAAGAGATAGGCCGCCCCCATCAGCGTTAACGTCAGCAATGCATAGGGAATTTTGACCAGCACTCCCCCCACACCTGCGGCGACGATCAGCGTGGCCACAAGATGGCCGGAAAGCATGCCGACTACGGCGGGTAAGACGCGGCCTCGCAAACCTGCCGAAATCGCGTAGGCCCAGTCGACCCCAGGCGTGATAACAAACAAAAATGATACGGCCCAAAACGCCATAATCAGAGAAACACTCACGATCAAATCCTTCCTCTTCCATCAATTCAAAGCGCCGCTTGGCCCTGAAAAACCGTGATAGAAGGATAATGAAAGCGAAGTGGTATTATCTTTCGAAGATACCTGTAGAAGCTAAACGAATTAGAAGGTTTTTCTTAATGGATCGTGTAGACAAGAAGATTCTTGCGCAACTGCAGCAAGATGGCCGTCAGTCACTGACGGAGCTGGCCGACCGCGTAGGTCTAAGTTTGTCTCCATGCCATCGACGCGTTCGGGCGATGGAAGATCTGGGAGTGATCAAGGGTTATCGAGCTCAACTATCCGCGACTGAGTTAGGACTCAATTTCTCGTCCCTGGTATTCGTGACGCTCCGAGAGGGACACCAAAAAGCAGTAGCTGATTTTGAAGATGCTTTACCGCGAATTCCTTACATCGTCCAAGCTCAGAGACTTTTTGGCGATCCTGATTACCTGCTGATGGTGGTGACAGCAGATCTTCCTGCATTTCAAAAACTATACGATGAGGAACTGTCGAGGTTACCCAACGTACAGCGTCTGACATCGACGTTGGTGATGAAGCACGTGATCATTGATCGTCCGCTGCCGTTGGAATGAAGTTCAAATATTGCGGATAACGCAGGGAAGTCGTCAGGCTTTTGTCGAATCGCCCCAGAGCTGAGACACGGATGCTCTGGGGCCGGACTTAGAATGCCTAATCTGACCGCATCTGAGGCCCACGGCTGAAGACTAAATTCAGAGGTTAAAGGCTGGGAGACAAGCGTGCCGCACCCACCAAGCCGTCCAGCCATTCCTGATGACCGTTGATCATCGGATTGGGTTTGGCCTTGGCGAGATTCTCCGCTGGTTTACCCTTCTGTGTTTCCTGAGTCAGGATGCGCACTCGTCCACCAGAGAGGTCTTCAATAAGCCAGGCATGGTGAACGTCCAGCCGAGCGTCACCCTCACCCGACCAGCCATGCCACGCAATTCGTCCTGGAGAGGTTAGAGTTGGCGGCACGCACTCATTGCATAAAGCCTCGACCGGAAAGCCGAACGTTTCGAAGTAGAAAAATACCCCGTCTTGCAGATCCGGCCCGATGTGATCATGAAACTGGATGTTTGCCGAGTTGGCGTAGTACGACGGCCATCTCTGCGCCTGGGTGAGCAGAGGCCATACCTGTGCGGCACTCAATCCCGCGATGATGACCTCGTTAGAGACAAAGTTTTCGGTAAAACCTGGCAGGTAGCCCTCAGGCCAAATGATCTGATTCATGGTTATGCAGCGCTCAGTTGATGAATTGAGACCATGATGGGTGTAGGCTAGAAATAAGACCAATCGCTATGTTTTATTTTGCGCATCATGAATCCTGATATCAGAAATCTAGATCTCAACCTCCTCAAAGCACTGGATGCGTTGCTTGATGAACGTAGCGTTACGCGAGCCGCAAATCGACTATCGCTTACCCAGCCTGCTGTGAGCGGCATGCTCAGCAGGCTCCGAGAAAGCTTCGCCGATCCGCTGTTCGTGCGCGCCCAGCGCGGCATCGTGCCGACGTCGCGTGCAGAGCAGCTTGCAGCGCCGGTTAAGAAATTGCTGGCAGATATTGAAGGTATGCTTCAGCCGCAAAGCTTTGATCCGTTGACGGCGAGCATGACGATAAGGATTGCTTCGACCGACTATGCATTGCGTGCAGTGGTCGTACCGTTTCTCAACGCGCTAAGAATACAAGCGCCGAACATCCGCGTTAGTGTCCAGCCCGTGGATCATCAAGAGCTTCAAAATCAGCTGGATCGAGGTGAGATCGATCTCGCATTGGTTACCCCTGAAGCGGTAACACCAGGATTGCATGCTATCGCACTCTTTGATGAAAGCTATGTATGCGTAATGCGCACTGATCACCCAGATGCGCTGAATGGCAGGCTTTCACTGGATCGATTCTGCGCATTGGATCACGCCTTGGTTTCCCCGGCAGGGGGCGGTTTTCATGGAGTGACGGATGATGCTCTGGAAAAACTTGGAAGATCACGTCGAGTGACAGTGTCGGTGACCAGCTTTCTGGTACTTCCAGAAATTCTAACGTACAGCGACATAATCGCTGTCGTGCCGCGTCGATTGGCAGTGAACAACATCGGGCTCAAATCAATAGAGCCGCCTGTTGAAATTCCAGGCTTCAGAAAAATCTTGGCCTGGCATGAACGAACTCAGCGCGACGCAGGCCATCGCTGGGTGCGGTCACTTATCGTTGAAACACTACGGACACTCGATTGAAGCAAACGGGGTGGCCAAACATGCAAAGTCGTCGTGGCAGCTGCGGTTTAGAGACCAGTTCCGTTGTGTCAAAAACCCAAGCTCGGTGTCCATAACCAGCTCAGTTTCCAGACCGTCTGTGACGGAGTCGTTCTTGGGCTCGCGGGCACCTTCGAGTTATTGTCTGTTACTGATAGCCGCCCCTTGCGAGCGTCAGCAATGGATAGATAACGACCATATACTAATGGCTGCTTATGGCCGATTGCAGCCCCTCGTGACAAGCAGCTTCTGGCTTATCCCCCCTAAAGCCCCACCCAACACCGCCGATAACCTCCTACCACCAATCACCCCCCCCGCTCCCCCACACCCGATTCGCTCCCAGCATGCCCGTATGGCACGTCGCATGCTTGCCTCACCCCGGCCCGTCCACATGGAGTACGAGTGAATGCCTGCCCAAGCCCGTTTCATCGAGCACTACCGCAAAGCCGACCGCATCATGCTCGCCCTGATCTGGCTGATGACCCTCTTCTCCCTCGGCCTGGCGTTCTGGCACGACACTCTGCTTCAAGCGCTCTTCATAGGCGGCGGCACCAGCGTGGTGCTGACCCTGGCCTATCGCGTCATCGGCGGCACCCGCCTGATGCGTTGCGCCCTTGGCGTTGGGCTGATGGTGATGGCGGCGTTGCACATCAACCAGGCCCAGGGTGTCATCGAATCGCACTTCGGTATCTTCGCGCTGCTGGCGGTGCTGACGTTCTACCGCGACTGGCTGCCTATCCTGGTGGCCGCCGTCACCATCGCGGTGCACCACGTGGTGTTTCATGCGTTGCAGCATCAGGGTTTCCCGGTGTTTGTGATGGAGCATCACGGCGGCTGGAGCATGATTTTCGTCCACGCGTTCTACGTGGTGATGGAGACGGTCGCCCTGCTCTACCTCGCGGTGCACAGCCAGACCGAAGCGGTAGAAAGCCAGGAAATGCTCGAAAAGATGCTCGCCGTCACCACGCAGTTCAGCGGTGAGGCCGTCAAGGGCAGTCCGGAAAAAGTGCATGTCTCCCTTGCCACCCGTTTCGATCACTTTCTGACCCAGATCACCGGCCTGATCGACGGCGTCGCCCGCGACTCCCACGGCCTCGGCCAACTCGGTCAGGAGCTGGCTCACGCCAGCGGCACCCTGGAAAAAGGCGCGCGCCACCAACTGGCGGAAATCGCCCAGATGACCGGTTCCATGCAGCGCATGGAAGATGCCATGGGCCATATCGCCGTGCACGTGGAGCATGCCGTCGAGCACGCGGGGCAAGCCAGCCAGCAGATCATCCGTGGCCAGGAAAGCGTCGGCCGCGCCCAGCTGGAAATCACTCAACTCGCCACCCGCCTCCACGACACTAACGAGACGGTCGAAGGGCTGGCCGTGCAAGCCGAACAGATCGGCTCGGTGCTGGAGGTGATCAACAGCATCGCCAACCAGACCAACCTGCTGGCCCTCAACGCCGCCATCGAAGCCGCCCGCGCGGGTGAGCAAGGGCGCGGGTTTGCCGTGGTCGCCGATGAGGTACGCAGCCTGGCGCAACGCACGGCAGTGTCGACCCAGGAGATCAAGACGATTATTGAAGGGTTGCAACACGGCAGCCGGCAAGCGGTTGAGGCCATGCACGACAGTCGCCAGGGCGTGGAGCGCTGCGTGGAGGACAGTCAGTTGGCGGTGGAGATGCTGCGGGCGGTGGGCAATGATATTTCGCAGATCGATCAGTTGAATGGGCGGATTGTGTCGACCACCCGTGAGCAATCCACGGCGAATGTGGAGATTGTCGGGCGGCTGCAGTCGGTGCAGAGCATTGCGCAGAATACGGCGCAGGATGTGGAGACGCTGGCCAGGAGCAGTGAGCGGTTACCGCCGATTGCGGTGCGGCTGGATGCGCTGGGGCGCCGGTTTCATCAGTGAGTGGGAGCATCGGCCGGTGCTTGATTCAAGCCCTGCTTCTGACGCGGATTGTTAGTCCAGGCGTGAGCGTCGCTACGGGCAGATCGGGTTTCAATCAAATGAATCGGGCCCTTTCTGCTCCTTTATTTGGACGTGGCGTGTTCATTTTGAGCGTGGGCCGGATAACGCATAGCGGCTTGCCTCTTCCATCAAGTCATCGCACATCGGATTGGCTTTGAGCATGTACGCAGCCGGGTCGATTATCGACAAGCCAAGCGATGTCTCTTCTGTGGCAGATGCCCAAACTTCTCCCATTGGCCTGACAATCTATTTCACTGCCCTCGCAGGTGCGTAGGGGTTGATTTACCGCTACCTTCCCTGGAAATCTTGCAAAGAGACGATGCACATGGATGTTGAATGGGCGCATGCCATCGAAGCCGCAGAAAGCGAGTACTTGTGTTCCCGCGTTGAGAGCTTGTCGCGGGTTAGTGGAAATCCTTTTGGTGCTCGTGTGTTTTTCAATGGGGCCTTTCCGTGCTTTCAGGTGAAGGCAACACCTAGCCCGATGTTCAATCGTATCTACGGTGACAGCACCGGCAACCCCCTTTCACTGCTGAGCTTGCTCAAGGAGTCAGCGGAGTATTCAACAGTAACGCCCCTTATCGGGAAAGCCTCGACGTTGGAGCAATTCGCTTTTGTGGGTGAGGAGCGATTCGAGCGTTTGAGGGGGTGGACGCATCTGCAGCTTGCGTGCCCCATCGAGGATGCGGTGTTGACCCCCCAATTATTCAACATCGAAGAGGCCACTTCAGACTCTCTCCCGGAGTTCGCGGCAGTTCATGCGAGTGGCTTTCATACCAAGCCAGAGCATCGTCAGTTGAGCCAGGCTTGTTTTGCAGGACTGATGTCGAATGAACGCCTGAAAATCTACGTCCTTAAAGCTGATGGGCAAGTCGTTGCAGGCGCGTTGATGTACCTGGCCACCAATGGCGTTGCCTACCTGGGCACGGCTGCCACTCGAAAAAATGCACGAGGCTTGGGCTATCATGGAGCGCTGATATCTCACCGGATAGAGCAAGCAAAGAAGCACGGCAGCCTGGTGATTGCTGCAACTGCGCTTCCAAGTTCACAGAGTCGCCGTAATTTGCAGCGCATTGGGCTGGCGGCGTCTCATGCTCAGGCGCTGTACCGCTTGGCAGATGGTTGAAACAGATTCGTAATCTACCTTCCGCTTGTGCGAACGGTAGATGTAAAAAGCTGCTGCGCCTATGGCGAAAATGGTAAGTCAGCCAGAGCTTTTCATATTCATTTAAAACCTCGGCACATCGACGTCGCGCAGAAGTTCCTCGGTGGCACATTTGAAACGCTCCACCAGAAAGTCCAACAGGACCCGCACTCTGGCAATTCGGTACCGATTGCCATGCAGCACCGCAAACACCCCAGCTTCTGCTACGCAATAGTCAGGCAGCAGCACCTTCAACCGCCCGGCACGGATATCCGCTGCTGCGTCCCAAATGGTCTTGCGTGCAATGCCATGACCGGCCAATGCCCAAGCACGTGCCACGGCGCCATCGTTGGTTTCCCAGGCGTTTTCCAATGGCACACTGTGGTTCCATGTCTGGCCGTCCACCCTGAAATGAAAGGTGTTTAAAGGACCCGCCGGAGTCACCAGCAGAATAAATTTATGCCCGGTGAGCTCGGCCGGCGTCTGCGGCTCGCCGTGGCTCGCCAGGTAGTCCGGCGAGGCACAAAGCACCCGCCAGTTGGGTGCCAGTTGCCGGGCGATCAACGAGCTATCACGCAGTGGGCCGAAACGAATGGCTAGGTCGACATCGTCCTGTACCAGGTTAGACATAGCGTCCGACAAGGTCAGCGCCACCTTCAACTGCGGATGCTGCGCGCAAAAGGTCTCGAGCCAGTCATTAAGCAGGTGACGGCCAAAGTCAGTAGAGGCAGACAGACGGACTTTACCGCGTACTTCCTGCTGACTCGCCTGCAACCCCGCCTCCGCCTCATCAATGGCGCGCAAGGCGACCCAGCATTGCTGCAGATAGAACCGGCCTTCATCAGTCAGGCGCAGTTGACGGGTTGTGCGATCAAACAAGCGGGTATGCAGCGCCGCCTCCAACTTGAGCAACCGTGCGCTGGCCGCCGCCGGCGACAACCCCAACTTGCGTCCAGCGGCTGAAAGACTGCCGAGGTCGGCAGCCTCAACGAACAAGCGCATGTCCCCCAATCGATCAGTGGCCATCTTCAATCCAGATTTGATTAAGCATCAAATTCTAGACCAATTATCAAATCACAGACACTTCATCACAATCAGGCCTCACCTGTTTTTCGAGCAAGCTCATGAACCGCGAAGAATCGATTCAACCCACCCCCCCGCCGTCCTCAGAACTACCTATCACTGGCTTACTGGCACTGACCACCGCGAGTTTTATCGCCACTGCCAACGAGAGCGTACCCGCCGGCCTGTTGCCACACATCTCCGACACGTTTGAGGTTTCCCAGGCATGGGCGGGGCAATGGGTCACCGCGTGTGCCCTCGGTTCCGGGCTGGCGGCCGTTCCCTTGACCTTGGCCTTGCAAGGTTGGCCACGGCGCCTTGTGTTATTACTGACAGTGGGGGTGTTCTGTTTGTGCAACGCGGTAACTGCCTTGTCGCCGTATTTTGCCCTCACCCTGGTCGCGCGCCTGATCGTCGGGGTCGCCACTGGTGTGGCGTGGAGCCTGTTGGCCGGTTATGCGCGACGCATGGTCGCCG
This sequence comes from Pseudomonas sp. E6002, assembly GCF_013385565.1. NCBI lineage: Bacteria > Pseudomonadati > Pseudomonadota > Gammaproteobacteria > Pseudomonadales > Pseudomonadaceae > Pseudomonas > Pseudomonas sp. E6002. The sequence continues at coordinate 119,868 of NZ_JACAPT010000015.1, forward strand.
CGCCCTTGCAAGGCCGCGCGATGGCAGTGGCTATGCTGGGTATCCCCGTCGCCTTGGCGCTGGGCGTACCACTGAGTGCCTGGCTGGGTGAACAGATCGGTTGGCGCAATGTGTTCGGGCTGCTAGCGGCGTTGAGCCTGGCGCTGATGGTTTGGATTCGGCTGAATGTCCCTGACTTTGCCGGGCAACGGGCTGGCCAGCGCTTGTCCCTGGGCCATGTTTTGTCCAGGCCAGGCGTGCGACCGGTGCTGACGGTAGTTATGCTGTGGATCATGGCTCATTACATGCTCTACACCTATATTGCGGCATTCCTGGCATCGGTCGGGTTGGATGGACAGGTCGAGCAGGCATTGCTTGCGTTCGGCATTGCGGCTCTCGTGGGTATCTGGCTCACCGGGCTATTGATTGACCGCTGGCTGCGGCGGTTGGTGCTGTTGAGCCTGGCCGGGTTTGCGCTGGTATCGCTGGCATTGGCGTTGGGTGGCTTGCCTGCCATAGCGGTTTATCTGGCGATGGCTGCCTGGGGCCTGAGTTACAGCGGTGCACCGACCCTGCTACAGACAGCTTTGGCGAATGCTGCTGCCGACGGTGCCGATGTGGCTCAGTCGATGCTGGTGACCGTGCTGAACCTCGCGTTTGCGGGCAGTGCCGTAGTGGGCGGTGTACTGCTTGAGACGACAGGCGTGGGATCGATCCCCTGGGCAACCTTGGGATTGGTGCTGCTGGCCTGGTTGGTTGTTAAGGTGGGTGGCCAAGCTGGGTTCAGGAGCTTGTCCAAGCCCTGACCGGTTTTACTGCCGCTTAGTCCGAATTCGGCTCAGCCAAAATGCAGGCAAGCCAGTTCACACAAATGCTGTGTGATGCCTTCCTCGGAGTGTTCCGGAGCTGCAATCAACAGCATCTCCGAGGCACTCGATGAGGCTCAAGCGACGGCACGCAATGCCGGTGATATTACGCCGCCGCTCAATCTCAACTTCGTCACTCTAAGCAGCTCGATTAAATTGTTCGGAGCGCCGTCTGAGTATCTGCGTCCAATTCAGATGCTCGGTTACTACCCTGACGAAGTCCTCAAGCGCTAATTTTAGCTCGATGAAGCACGCCTAGCCGAGCAGAGCATCCTAGTGTCACAGGCCATTTGAACGGCCTCTGACTGCTAACATTCCGTTGGCAGCCAGTCGGATAATGGCCGTAACGTTGGGCCTCATAGTGGTGAGGCATTTTCAGACGATATAGCCACTTATGCCGTCCCACAGAAGTTTTACCGCCGTGACTACGAGCAGGCAGTAGCAGGCAAGGTACATCTGGCGTTGATCCAGCTTGGTGTGCAGTCGCCAGCCCAGCCAGACACCACTTGGAACTGCTAACAGGCAGATGACCATCAGGCTTAGCACGTTACCGGTGGGCCTGGCTAACAGCAGCCAAGGCACTGCCTTGAGCAGATTGCCTACGGTAAAGAACATGCTGGTGGTGCCGGCATAGGTTTTCTTGCTTAGACCGAGCGGCAACAGGTACATCGCTAATGGTGGCCCACCAGAATGCGCGACCATAGTCGTGATCCCAGAGGTGACGCCTGCGGACACCGCCTTGAGCGATGAGCGCTGGCTGACCCTGATTTCCCCACCGGTTTTGAACCAGAGGCCGACAAAAATCAGGGTAACCGCCGCCATCACTAACGCGACTGCGCGGTGATCCATGACGCGAAAGAGTAGATAGCCGACACCGATGCCGACAATCAGACCTGGTAACAACAGCACCAAGTCGGGTTTAGACCAAGTGGATGGCTTCCAGTAACGCAGGCCGAACAGGTCCATCGCGATAAACAACGGCGCTAGCAGTCCGCCGGCTGTGAGCGGATCCATCACCAGCGACAGCAGCGGAATGCCGACAATGGAGAAGCCTCCACCGAAGGCACCTTTCATAAAGCAGATCAAAAAAACTCCGGCGAAGGTCACCAGAATCGTGGTGGTGGTCAACTCAAAGTCCACGGTGCTGCCCCCTGATCCGGCTGCTCAAGGTTGGCCAGCATTATCGAAGAAAGCTCAACGTGCCCGCGCTCGCGCAAGTGCGCGATCGCAGACAAGCGATCAGCGTGCGACTTGTTTTGATTGAGCTTGCGCTTGCATTCAACGCACTGCATTTCGATCTCGATACCGACGACTCTCGACACCATCTCGTCCAGATATTCACGCGGCGCATCGCCCATCTTCCAGGGCTTGATCTCCTTGGACTCCTGGTGGCGAGTCAGCAGGGCCAGGGTGCGGCGCAGGAGTTTTTCTTCCGACATCACGTGCATGACGCCATGCACATGCACCACCTCGTAGTTCCATGTGGGAACCTGGCGATGCGTTTCGTGCTTGGACGCAAACCAGTTGGGCGAAATGTAGCCTTCTGCCCCCCTGAAGATCACCATAACAGGCGTGCTGCCGGCGCAACGTTGCCACACAGGATTGGCGCGGGCCACATGAGCGGTCAGCAACCCGTATGTTCCGTGGCCGGTATCGAGTTCAAAGGGAATGTGGTCCGCATCCATGCCGGATTCACCCTCAGTCACGAGGATGCCCAGCGGATTGTCGCGGATAATTCGGTGCAACTGTTCCGGGCGGTGCTCTGCGAAGTGTTCGGGAATGTACATGGGATTTCACTACGGATTGTTGGGAGTCCATAATGTCGACCACGACCTGCATCATCGAAAGTGCCAGTTTCGAGGTTTTTCCATGGGCCAGTTTTCAGCCAATCCGGATGCATTTTCCCGCGGCGCGCAACGTCGGATCTATGCCAGGCTGCGCGCGCAGATAGAAGACGGCACGCTTGCCGCCGGCACGAGGCTCATGTCGACGCGGGCAATCGCGGCCGAACTCGGCGTGTCGCGAACCACGGTAACGGCGGCTTACGAGCAACTGGCGGCCGAAGGCTTTGTCCTGACATCAGTGGGCAAGGCCGCCACGGTAGCGAGCATAATCAGCACTCAATCCGGGCATGCCCAAGGGGACTCGGCGCAGCAAAAGGAACTGCCGCCAGTGCTTTCCCTTTACGGGCAACGAGTGGCCATCATGAAGCCGTACAACATGGCGTCACCCCAAGCCCGCATCGATTTCAGGTACGGCTCGGTCGCTACCAGGGATTTTCCGGCGCTGGGTTGGCAGCGCGCCTACCGTTCCGAACTAGTCAAGCGTCAACCGAGCCTCGCTTACGGCCACCCCGAAGGGGAGGAGCGCTTGCGCAATGCGCTGCAAGGTTATCTGCGACGCGCACGCGGTCTGGCGTGCGATGCGGATCAAATACTCGTCGTGCATGGCTCGCAGCAAGGACTTGACCTGTGCGCCCGGCTTTTGCTGAACCCGCAAGATGCATTCGTCTTCGAAGAGCCTGGCTACCGCATGGCCAGATATTGCTTTGAGGCCACGGGCGCGACGGCGTTGCCCATACCCGTCGATGCCTCTGGACTGGATACCAGTGCTCTGCCGGAAGGTGATCGCGTGCGCCTGGCCTTTGTCACTCCGTCGCACCAGTTTCCCATGGGGGCGGTGCTTCCTGTCGCACGTCGCCTCGAACTGCTGAGTTGGGCGAGGCGGCATCGTGCGTGGATCATTGAGGACGATTACGGCGGCGAGTTTCGCTATGGCCAGCGGCCCATCGACGCACTGCAATCCATGGACGCAGATGCTCGCGTCATTTATGTCGGAACGTTCTCCAAGGCACTCTCACCGCAACTCAGGTTGGGTTATCTGGTTCTTCCACGCGAGTTGGTTCACGTTTTCCGTGAAGCAAAACGGCTGACCGATCGACACTCACCGCGCTGGGAGCAAAACGTGCTCGCCTCATTGATCGAAAGTGGAACCTATGAGCGTCACGTTCGCCGCCTGCGGCGGGAAAATGAACTGCGGCGAAGGGCATTACTGGAGGCTTTTGAACAGCATCTGGCGGAATATGGGCAACTGGCCGGCATGGCGGCGGGCTTACACGGCGTATTAACGCTACCCGCGCTTCGCGCTCAGGATGAGCCGACGTTGCAGGCGATAGCGCTCGAACGCGGGGTTGGCGTATATCCGCTTTCGCCGCTGTTTGCCGAACCCACGTCGGTAGAATACGAGCGACCGGCAGGGCTCATTTTGGGCTATGCCGGCCTGACAACGCAGCAGATTCATGAAGGGATCGGCATTCTTGGCACGGTGGTTCGGGAGGTTGAAGAGCTTGGGGCTCGGTCCGGATCAGTGGATGACTATGTCATCTAATATGCGGCTCGAACACGAGCAAATTTACAAGGTAGAGATAAGGCGAATAAGAAAAAGTGGTCGGATTGAGTGACTGCTAAAGGTGGAAAATGGTTCTGGACGGAGGGACCGCTATTGGCCGATTGCAGCCCATCGTGACGGGTAGCTTCTTGAAAACTGGCCCCCATTATCGGCCCCAATTTTTCGATGCTGATAATTGGCTACTTTTCCCCGGAAAACCTCCTGGCTTGGGTCGAAGTCGTCGATACAACTACCACCGCCTCCACCACGCTTTCTGAGCAACCACCTCAGGCTTCAGCGAGGCGATCTTAGAGCCAGCAATCTTTACCGGTGCGACGTCCAGACCATCGAAGCTACCTAGACCCAGAGGGGGGCTTTCTGCTTGTAGAAAGCGAGTGGTTTCTGCTGAAGCAACCGCATGCAGTAACGATGAGGGCGTTATATTCCGACTCAAGACGTGAATGCCGCTCTCTGGGTCATGCAGACCACTTGCGTCGGTGCCTTCAACTCCATCTATCAGAAGCGGCTGGATCATGACCGTGCCAAGCTCGTAGGTGATATCCAGATCACCGCAAACGCAACGCAGTCTTTGCAGTTCACCATTCGACGATACACACACAAAATCCAGCCCGTCGTCATCCGTGCAAAAGCTGCAAACGTGTAATTGAAGGCTTTTACTCAGCGCTAAATTCACATTCAGGAAAGCTCTCTTGAAGTAGTCGGCTAGCTGAGCATCCCTAAGCACTTTGTATATCTGCGATAGCGCTGCCAATTCTTGAGGGAGCTCAAGCGGTACATCCTTGATGGGTGGCATAGACGTAAAGGGCCATTTCCGTTCTTCGCCAGCCTTGAACGTGTCTAAGTAGAACGACGTGGCGTTTTCATCCTGGTGCAATGACCAACCAATGCTCACCGGCAACGTAGAAAGTGGTTCTAACTCCGGCTTCACATTCATCGCGTGAGCAACGACAAGGTACCCCATTGTTTAGATCCTTCAGGTACAGGGCTGAATCGCTCCAAGCATAGTCGATACTTGAGTGTGTGCTATTGGCCGATAGCATTCGCGCATGGCCGAGAGCTGACTCAAATGGCCTGAAAAATTCCGGGGATTGAAAATGGAAGAAACGTTCTCTTCGATATTTATGCGCACTAAAGGAAAACCCATAAATTTCAACGGAAAAACCGTCGTTACGATCATCAACCCCGATTTTTCCTAGCCGTTTTACAAATGTTAACTCCTTCAAGTGGCTATTGGCTTTAGGCTTCAAATCACAAAGTCCGATCGGACCCAATCAGCTCTAAGACGACTCTACAACCATGAATCTGCACGCCATCGCCGCGACGCTTTTTGCGTTTTTCACACTGTTTCCTTCCTCAGTGCACGCCGCAACCCCCATCGCCCATGTCGCTATCTACCGAGGCCCGGCGGGCTGCGAGGGATGTTCAGAGAATGTCAAAACAGCCCTGCTGCGCGTCCGCCCGAATGCGCAGATTGACTTTGTAGGTGCCGATGAATCGATCGACATCACGCCGCAAAGCCTCGCTCGTTATGACCTCTACGTTCAACCGGGTGGCGGTCAGGACATCCCTGCGGCGCTTGATAGTTTGGGGGATGCGCGGGTGCAGGCCATTCGTGACTTTGTCGCCCAGGGTGGGCGCTACCTGGGGCTGTGTATGGGCGCTTATCTGGCCGACGACAGCAACTTTGGCCTGATACCCTACGACCTTGATTCAGAGGCGGGCAGGCCTGGGTTTGAGGTCGCGGGTATTGCGGACGCGGCGGTGCAGGTTGTGTGGGATGGGAAAGCCGATAGCGTCTTTTATCAGGATGGGCCTTACTTCCCCAAGCGTGACGCGACCTCGCCTTCTTCAACCATTGCGACCTACCGGAATGGTGATGTGGCGGCAGCGCGTTACACCTATGAAAACGGGGTAGTGGTTCTGAGCGGCCCGCACCCAGAGGCGGATCGGGAGTGGTTCGAGAAGGCGAATATTCCCTTGAGCGAGATGCCGCAGGGTGAGCTTTTTGGGGCGTTGGTGCGCAACATTGAGGGGCGCAACGGCGCAAAGTCACCCTGATGTGCAGCGCACTGGACTGGCGACATCCCACGTTCAGGCGCTGGCTGGAACACCGTACCGATTGTTCCAGCCGGGGTTTCTGTTGTGCCTGACGGCCATGCAATAGGTATTGGCAAAGAACCCTGCCCTAATAGCGTTTTTCCAGTCTACAGGCACCTGTTTGATGACCCGACTCCCCCTCATATTCCTGATGGCTGCTGCAGTTACCAGTGCGAACGCCGCCGATAATGTCCCTTTGGAGCGTTCGATCAAGGACTGGATTGTCGGCTGTGATAACACGCGTGCCTGCACGGCTATCGGTGCCGTCCCGGAGCGTGACGATATCGGTATCTCGACGTTCAGCCTGCGGGTAACCCGTGAAGCCGGCCCACATGGAGACTTGCGGGTAGGCGTGTTCAGCTACACCGCCCCCCAGGGTCAGCCAACACTCGATGGCAAGCCGCTGAAAAATCGATTCGAGCCTGGCGAACTCAAAAAAGGTGAGGTATCTGAGGTGTTTGCTCTGACCGGAACGAATGCCGACGCCTTGATTGCAGAGTTGCGCAACGGGCGGGAGTTGATTTTACCCATTGAGGGCGGTACCTCCGTCGCCTCGCTAAACGGGATGAGCGCGGCGCTTTTGCTGATCGACTCGGTCCAGGGGCGCGTTGGTACACAGGACGCACTGATTTCCAAGGGGCAGGCGCCCGCCAGCAGCGTGCCGCAAGCACCGGCCGCACCGCCGGCACCGAGTTGGCAGGCACCCGTTGCGCTAACCCCGGACAGGGCAAAAGAAGTCGCGGATGCCGTGGTGGCGGCCACGCGCAAGGAGTGGCAAGCGGATCTGAATGAAGGCGTTGCGCCAAAGGCTAACGCCTATGCCTTGAGTGCAGATCAAGCGCTGGTGATCATCGAAACCGGCTGTGGGGCATACAACTGTTTCTACAATATCTACCAGGCGCCCCTGGACCACCCTGAGCAGGCGCGCCCAGCACGGGTCGCCGAAGTGCCAAATCTGCCGGAAAGAGAGCCCAACGGCCTGGTCGATTTTGATCCGGCCACGGGTGAGCTGAGCAGCCAGGCAATGGCGATGGGCATGGGCGGTTGTGGCACTGCGCTGCGCTGGCGCTACGACGGTAACGGTTTCACGCTGACGCATGCGGCTGAAATGAACACCTGCATGGGGCTGGAGCAGGTTCATTGGCCTGTGCTGTGGCGTACCGAGGCAAGTCGCTGAAACTGTCGAATACATCAATGTGTGTGGCGAGGCGCGAGCGCCCTCGCCACAAACGGGTGTAGCCCCCTACCCCTTCAGGAAGCCTTCAACGCCCGCAACTCACCCTCTACACGCGCCGCGTTGCAGTAGGTGTCCAGCATTTCCAGCACTTGTTCGCCGGTGAGGACGTTACCGTTCAGTTGCAGGCCGAACAGCGTCAGGCATATCTGAGGCTCCCGGGAGCGCTTGATCTTGACGTGGGGCATCAGGGGGCCCGCAGCGTTTTTGCAGGCGGGCAATGGCGCACCCTCGCGCAATGTCAGCGTGATCCATAGCTTGATGCGGCCCTCTTTGATGTGGATATCGCCGATATCCAGCAGATCGATTTCTGCATCAAGGTTGCGAAACCACAAGTGGCTATGGGTCAGGCGCATCAGGATTTCTTCGCCGGCCCGACGGTGCAGCCACACCCCGCTGAGCAAGACCAGCGCCACGATTGCAAAAATGCCTCCCATGAACGCGTTTTTGCCATCCCATGCACTCCCGCCAGCCATCACGAAAGCGAACACTGAAAAGAGCAACAGGGTGCGGCGCACCTTGCGTGGGTAGGCCAGTTCGGTGACTGCGGGAACCTCGGCCAACCACTCCTCGCGTTCCTGGATGGCCGCCTGCAACTGATCGCCAGTGTGCTGATTAAAATCCTCAGTGAGGGATTGGGCCAGGCTGGCCAGTGGATCATCAGGGTGGTTCATACCGGTACTCCATTCTTGTTGGCATCTTCAGCCGACTGCGGATCATGAGTGAGTTGACTGAACCACTGCCGGTCGTGCGCGGTGGGCGTCCGTGTTGCCTGGGCCAGCAACTGGTCGTCGAGAACCACACCCAGTTGCTGCAGGCGCACGGCAGTGGGGGGATGGGTATCGAACGGATGAGCGATCGCGTGATCCATCACCGCCTCGTTCAAGATCACCGGAGCCTGGCGAAGGTGGTCCGCTAACGCCTGGATCAAGTTGCTGTGGGTACGCTGCCCAAGCAGTTTGTTGACTTCGGCATCAAGGGCGATGACGCGCAGCAGCGCCTGGCAAAACAGCCGCTCGCCGGCAATTTGCGCCCCGACCTTATCCGCCACCAGTTCCTGCGCACGGCTCCAGTGGTGCACGGCAATCTGGAAGTGATGCAGAAAGCGCCACGTCATCCAGATCGCCGGGCGTTCGATCCAGGACGGCATGTCATCCACCGCGCTGATGTTCAGGAAATGCATGTACATCAGGCTGAACCGTGCCCCGGCTTCACTCCCGCGCTCGGTGTCGCGGCTGCTGAAGTGGCCAAGCTCATGGCCGATAATCGAGGCGGCTTCTTCCTGGCTCAGGGTCGACAGGAAAGTCAGCGGCAGGTACATCGTACGGCCCGTCAACAGTTGCCCCGAGGGTTGCAGGGCCACCTGGACACTGGTGACGAAAAACGATTGGTCGACCCCAATCACGATGTGGTCCGGCACGGGCGCGCGGGTGACGGCTGCCAGTTTTTCTATCCACTCCCATAAGGCCGGGGCGCTGGCCCGGCTGATTGAACGCCCCAGAAACCCGGATTGCGGCGTTTCCATATCCTGCCATTGCCGACGCAGGCGCCCAATCAACAGCACGCCCAGGTACAGCATCACCAGCAAGGGCACCACCACCAGCAGTATCACCATGCCGCTGTTCTGGCGGTTGCTCCAGCCCCAGCTGACTTCATACAGCAGGGCCATCGCCAGCGCCCCCACTATCAACCCGGTGTAGACCACCAGCCACTGCCCCAGCGCACGCCAGCTCAGGACCAGTCGATCATAAAGAAAGTCCCGCGAACGCAACGCGCGCCAGGCATCCAGGCGCAGTTTTACCCAGGTCGCGCAGCCCGCCAGCACGGCTGCGACCGCCAGCCAGTAACCGAGAAACGCCAAGACCTGGCGCATGTGCACCGAGCCCTGGTCGGCATCGGCCCGAGCGACCTCACGCTGCAGGTAGCCGCGCAGGCTGTCGTCCGGGAGTACCGGCGTTTTGCGCCATTGTTGCGGCAGTTGCTGCCTCAATTCATCGCTCGGGCTGGCGAGCCATTGGCGCATCACCTGCGCTTCTTCCAGGGTACTGTCGGCACGCCAGCTCTGAAGGCTGCTCCAGCCCATCAGTACCAGCGGCAGCAGCAACATCGCCAGGCCCCACGACCATCGTCTCAACAGGCTCATGGCTCAGTTCGCCTGGAGATAGTCAGTGAGAAATGCTTGCGCATTGCCCTGACTCGCCAGCGCCTCGTTATAGGCGACGGCCAGCGCTTTTGCTTCGCCTGGCAAGTACAGCTCTCCCCAGCCGTTTTGCAGAATCAGTACGACGAACTTCTGACCGTCTACCGTGGTGTAATAGCGCGTGTCCTTGCTGGTCTTCTCGACAGACATCTTTTGGATTTTCAGGTTCCAGTCGTGGTCAGCCCCTTCCACTTGCACCAGTGCCTGATTTTCGTCACGGGCCCCGATACGCAGTGTCCAGACTTTCACCCCGGCCTCACCCGAATACGCAGCGACCTTATCTGCGACTTCCGGGCGATCTTGAGCGAAGGTATTGCCCGTCATGACGGCCAGTACCATGCTTAGCACGGCAGCCCATTTGCGATAAATCAGCATACTCAGGTTCCTTGAATTTCACGGCCGACCATTGAAAGTCACCCTCGGCGATCTGCCAACCGTGCAGGCCGTTGCGCACAACAATGAGACTGCGGTTCACAACGACGAGTGACGGGGTACAATGGCGCGAACACATAAGGACATGACTCAAACCCTTCTCGATGAAACGCCAGAATCCTTATCTCGACACACACTTCTGCTTCGATCACCCGGGTCCCCTGGACCAGGCCGGCGTATTCGACGACAGCGCTCGTCAGGTTATTGGTTCTGCCATCGGCCACTACCGCGCACGGACCGTTCGGCCAGACCTGCAGTATTTCGACTGTGACTTGCAGTTCCCCGAGCCGCTGAAGATCCACAAGGTATTGCCCGACAGTGTGTGCATCGTGCAGGTGCTCGGCGGCCAGTGGCAGCATCGGGTCGACGGTGTGCTCAATGAATACACCACGGGCGCAGTCCATGTGCTGGGCCTGAGTGAGAGCATGGAAACCGTCGATCAACTGCCCGCCGGCAGTCATGCGCGCATGGCCGGGCTACGCATCGCAGGCGATTATTTGCGCGAGCTGGCCGAAGAAGACTCGGCGCTCCAGCCGTTACTCAGCCTGCTCAATGACGGCGTTCAATTTTCGGGACTGCACGGGTGCCCGGCACTGGGGCGTTTGCTGGAGCGGATATATCACTCTCCCTACCAAGGCGCCTTGGAGCGCCTTAATCAGGAAAGCCTGAGCCTGGCAGCGCTGGTGGAGCTGGCAGCCCATCTTGCCCCTCAACCTGCCAGGCCAATACCTGCGGTACGCGGTCATTCAGACCTGGCCCATGAAGCGCGGTTTCAACTGGATGCCAACCTGATCGACCCTCCCGGCACTCAAGCGCTGGCCCGTAGCCTGGGTGTGGGGGAAACCACGCTGCGCCGGGCGTTCAGTCAAATCTACGGCCAGTCGATGCTGGATTATGTGCGCCAGCAACGCATGGAGCTTGCGCGCAATCTGCTTCGTCAGCGCAAGTGGCAGGTGGCGCAGATCGCCTACCGCCTGGGCTATGCCAATCCCGCTAACTTCAACCATGCCTACAAGGCCTACTTTGGTCACCCGCCAGGTGCCGAACGCTAGAGAGCAAAGCCATGAATAGACCCCTTCCGGCCATTAGCTATCCCAATTCCCGCCCCAAAAACGGCGCAGTCCGGCTCCCCTTACTCTTCGCCACCTTCTGCGGCGTCCCGCTCACCACCACCTTCCCGCCTCTGTCCCCAGCCCCCGGCCCGATATCAATCACCCAATCACTCTGCGCCACCACACGCATTTCATGCTCCACCACAATCACCGTGTGCCCCGCCTCCACCAGATGATTCAACTGGCTCAACAATCGGTCCACATCCCGCGGATGCAGCCCGGTCGTCGGTTCATCCAGCACATACAAGGTCGCGCCCCGGGCATTGCGTTGCAGCTCGGTCGCCAGCTTGATCCGCTGCGCCTCCCCGCCTGACAACTCGGTCGCCGGCTGGCCAAGGCGCAAATAACCCAAGCCAATATCCCGCAGCACTTGCAGCGAGCGCAGCACACCCGGCTCTTCGGCAAATACCTCTACCGCCTGTTCAACCGTCAGCCCCAGCACCTGGGCGATGGTCAGCCCTTCCCACTTGATCGCTAACGTTTCCGGGTTGTACCGCGCCCCGTGGCACGTCGGGCATGGCGCATACACGCTGGGCATGAACAGCAATTCAACGCTGACAAACCCCTCGCCTTCGCAGTTCGGGCAGCGGCCTTTGGCGACGTTGAAAGAAAATTGCCCGGCGTCGAAATGGCGCTTTTTCGCCGCCGGTGTGGCGGCGAACAGTTTGCGTACATTGTCGAACAGGCCGGTGTAGGTCGCGAGGTTGGAGCGCGGTGTGCGGCCAATGGGTTTCTGGTCCACCTGCACCAGGCGGCGGATGTGTTCCAGCCCGCCGCTGATACGGCCGCCGCTGGTTTGCGGGGCGTCGTCTTCGAGGCTGGGTTCGTCTTCGGTTTCCACCACGCGGCCCAGGCCTGCGCCTACCAGTTCCAACAGCGCCTGGCTGACGAGGCTGGATTTGCCCGAGCCGGAAATACCGGTGACGGCGGTGAAGCAGCCCAGGGGAAAGTCCACGCTGAGGTCGTTGAGGTTGTTGCGCGTGACGCCTTCCAGGCTCAGCCAGCCGGTGGGTTGGCGCGGTGGTTGGCTGACCGGGCGTTTTTCGGCGAACAGGTATTCGCGGGTTTGCGAGGCTTCGACCTGCGCCAGGCCGGCGGGTGGGCCGCTGTACAGGACCTGGCCGCCGTGCTCGCCGGCAGCCGGGCCGACGTCGATCAGCCAGTCGGCCCGGCGCATGGTTTCCAGGTCGTGTTCCACCACGAACAGTGAGTTGCCGGCGGCCTTCAGGCGGTCGAGGGCGGCGAACAGGGCTTCGCCATCGGCAGGGTGCAGGCCGGCGGAAGGTTCGTCGAGCACGTAGATCACGCCGAACAGTTGCGAGCCCAGTTGGGTGGCCAGGCGCAGGCGTTGCAGTTCGCCGGAGGACAGGGTTGGTGTGCTGCGTTCCAGGGCCAGGTAGCCGAGGCCGAGGTCGGTCAGGGTGCTGACGCGTTCGAGCAGGTCCTGGGCGATGCGTTGGGCAGCCAGGCGTTTTTCCACGGAGAGCTTTTTATCGCCCTGCCCTTCGGCCACCGGTCGCAGCAGTTCGGCGAGTTGCAGCAGGGACATTTGCGACAGTTCGCCAATGTCCACGCCGGCAAACTTCACCGACAGCGCGGCCTTGTTCAGGCGTTTGCCTTCACACAGCGGGCACGGGCTGCCTTGCATGAACTGCGACACGCGCTTTTTCATCAGGGCGCTTTGGGAGTGGGTGAAGGTGTGCAGGATGTAGCGGCGGGCGCCGGTGAAGGTGCCCTGGTAGCTGGGCTCGAGTTTGCGTTTGAGGGCGTCGCGGGTCTGGGCCGGTGTGAAGCCGGCGTACACCGGTACGGTGGGGGTTTCTTCGGTGAAGAGGATCCAGTCGCGCTGCTTTTTCGGCAGGTCGCGCCACGGGATGTCGACGTCGTAACCCAGGGTGACGAGGATGTCGCGCTGGTTCTGGCCTTGCCACGCCAACGGCCAGGACGCCACGGCGCGCTGGCGGATGGTTAGGGAAGGATCGGGCACCATCAGGGCTTCGGTCACTTCGTACACGCGGCCCAGGCCGTGGCATTGCGGGCAGGCGCCCTGGGGCAGGTTGGGGGAAAAGTCTTCGGCGTACAGCATCGGTTGCCCCGCCGGGTAACTGCCGGCGCGGGAGTAGAGCATGCGGATCAGGCTGGACAAGGTGGTGACGCTGCCCACTGATGAACGTGTGCTGGGTGTACCGCGCTGTTGTTGCAGGGCCACGGCGGGCGGCAGGCCTTCGATGGAGTCGACGTCCGGTACGCCGACCTGGTCGATCAGGCGGCGGGCGTAGGGCGCCACGGATTCGAAGTAGCGGCGCTGGGCTTCGGCGTAGACGGTGGAGAATGCCAGCGAGGACTTGCCGGAGCCTGACACGCCGGTGAACACCACCAGGGCATCGCGGGGGATGTCCACGTCGACGTTGCGCAGGTTGTGTTCCCGGGCACCCCGCACCCGCACGAAGCCAGGGCGTTGGGAGGTGAGTGAGGTGTCTGGTGGCAGGTTGCGCTGGGAAGTCATGGGTAACCTTATTGGTGTGTTCAAGGCAGTGAAGATCAACTGTGGGAGCCGGGCTTGCCCGCGATGACGGTGTGCCAGTTACCGGATGGGGTGCCTGACACTCCGCCATCGCGGGCAAGCCCGGCTCCCACAGTGGTTTGGTGTTGCTGGCTGGATCTTCATTCGTCACATCATTCGGGAGGTCAGTACCGAGCGCACCCGTTGCGCCAAGTCATCCGGGCCATAGGGTTTGCTCAGCAGGTGAATGTCGTTGCCCAGCAGGTGGTTGCTGGAAAGAATGTCGCGGGTATGCCCGGAGGTAAACAGCACCGCTATCGCCGGCACTTGCCTGCGCGCCCACTCGGCCAGGTCGGTGCTTTTGACCCGGCCCGGCATCACCACGTCGGTGAAGATCAGGTCCGGTTGCAGGCCGGCCTGGAGCATCAGCATGGCCCGGTCGCCGTCTTCGGCGGTGAGCACGGTGTAGCCGGATTGTTCGAGCAATTCCACCGCGGCCGCGCGTACGCCTTCGTTGTCCTCAACCACCAGGATCGTCTCATGGCCGCCGGTGGGTTGTGTGAGCTCGACGGGCGCATCGTGGTTTTCCGGCTCTCCCAAATTGCGCGGGAAATACATTTGCACCACGGTGCCGCTGCCCTCCACGCTCTCGACCTCAACATGCCCGCCACTTTGGCGCACGAACCCGAACACCATGCTCAGGCCCAGGCCGGTACCGTGGCCATTCGGCTTGGTGGTGAAAAACGGTTCGAAGGCACGGGCCAGGATCGTCGCTGACATGCCGGCGCCGCTGTCGGCGACGGCCAGGCGCACGTATTCACCGGGGTTGATGCTTTTACCGGCGCAATCCGGAGGGTTGAGGATAATGTTTTCGCCGGTGATCCGAATCACCCCCTCGCCTTTCATGGCATCCCGGGCATTGATCGCCAGGTTGAGCAGCGCGTTTTCCAGTTGGTTGCGGTCGACGTTAATGCACCACGGATCCTGGGGCAGCTGCACATCAATGTGGATGGTTTCTCCCAGCGCCCGCTGCAGCAACTCGCCCAGGCCTTCATAGATGCGCAGCGGGTTGTACACCGCCGGTGACAATGGCTGGCGACGGGCGAAGGCCAGCAGTTGCGAGGTCAGTTTGGCCCCACGTTCCACTGCCGCGATGGCGGCGCTGACACGGCGCTGCACCTGGGGGTTGTCCGGTTCATGCCGGGCCAGCAGGTGCAGGTTGCCGGAGACCACTTGCAGCAGGTTATTGAAGTCGTGGGCCACGCCGCCGGTCAGGCCGCCAATGGCTTCCAGCTTCTGTGATTGGCGCAACTGTTCCTCGGCGGCGGAACGGGCTTGCACCTCCGCGGCCACGCGCTGCTCCAGGTTGTGGGTGAGTTCCTGGCGCAGGCGCTCGGAGATCATATGTTCGGTGGTCTCCACTACAATCGCCAGGACCCCGGCCGGTCGTTGGTCGTCACCGGCCACGGGGCTGTAATACAGGTCCATCCAGACTTCTTCCGGGCGGCCGTCGCGCAACAGTTCCAGGGGCAGGTTGCGGTAGGACAAGGTGCCGCCAGCCAGGCAGGTGTCGACCACATTGCGGTTGAAGTCGGCGACTTCCGGCCAGCCCAGTTCCACCGGCGCACCCAGCAGATAAGGGTGGCGACCGCCGGCAAATACCGAATAGCTGTCGTTGTAGATCATGTAACCGGCGTGCCCCCACAGCATCACCATGGGCATGGGCGATGCCAGCATCATCTGCACGGCGCTGGTCAGGCTGGAGGGCCAGGCACTCATCGGGCCGAGGTCGGTGGTGGACCAATCGAAAGCACGAATCCTCTGGGCCATTTCCCCAGCCCAACCCTCACAGCCGTGGGTATTGGATAAAAACTGCATCGGTCGGCTCTGCAAAAGATAAAAGGTGGGCGGCGATGAAAACTTTGAGCCCGGCAGTGGCGGTTGGTTTCATCGCATATTGCTTATGCCGGCAGGAAGGAGCAAGGGCCGACTCAGCGAAAGTCCCGGCTGCGCACACTGATGCCCGACAGCAACGGGGTCAGGTCGGTCAAGCGCCCGGCGATCAAGTGCCGAACCTCGCCCACCGCCTCCCAGCGGCCATCCACCTTGAGCAACCGCGAGCCCACCAGCGCCTGGCGTTGGCGCTCGGCCAAATCGCGCCAGACCACCACATTGATATTGCCGAACTCATCTTCCAGGGTGACGAAGGTAACGCCGCTGGCCGTGCCCGGGCGTTGTCGACCGGTGACCAGGCCGGCGACGCTGACGTTGCGGCCATGTTCAACCCGCAGCAATTCCCTGGAACTGCGGCAACGCCGCGCGCGCAGTTCATCGCGCAACAGCGCCAACGGGTGTGGGCCCAGGGTGGTGCCGACGCTGGCGTAGTCGGCATACAAATCTTCGCCGACTGTCGGTTGCGGCAGCTCCACCACCGCCTCTTCCGGGCTGGCGATACCGGCAAACAGGCCCAGTTGTTTCTGCACCCCGGCCACCTCCCAACGCGCCCGGTGCCGATGCCCGGCCAGGCCGCGCAAGGCACCGGCATCCGCCAGCAGTTCCTGGGCGCGAGTGTCCAATTGGGCACGCTCGCCCAAGTCGGCAATATCAAAAAACGCCCGGGCCTGGCGCGCCGCTTCGATACGCCGGCCGGCCTCTTCGCGAAACCCGGAGATCATGCGCAAGCCCATGCGAATCGCCGGTTGCTGGCCTTCGATCGGCTCAAGGCTGCAATCCCAGTCACTGGCCTGCACATCCACCGGGCGGATCTGCAAATGATGGCGACGGGCGTCCTGCAGGATCTGGTCGGGGCTGTAGAAACCCATGGGCCAGCTGTTGATCAGGGCGCAGGCAAACGCTGCCGGTTCATGGCATTTAAGCCAGCAACTGGCATAGGTCAGCAAGGCGAAACTGGCGGCGTGGGACTCGGGAAAACCGTAGCTGCCAAAGCCCTTGATCTGCTCGAAGATCTGCGCGGCGAAGGCTTCGCTGTAGCCGTTTTTCAGCATGCCGGTGCGCAGGCGTTGCTGATGGGGTTCTAGGCCGCCGTGGCGTTTCCAGGCGGCCATGGAGCGGCGCAGTTGGTCGGCTTCGCCGGGTGTGTAATCGGCGGCGACCATGGCGATCTGCATGACCTGTTCCTGGAACAGCGGGATGCCCAGGGTGCGCTCCAGTACGGACTTGAGTTCCGGCGATGGGTAGGTGGTTTCTTCCTCCTTGTTCCGCCGCCGCAGGTACGGATGCACCATGCCACCCTGGATGGGCCCCGGCCGCACGATGGCGACCTCAATGACCAGGTCGTAGAATTTTTCCGGTCGCAGGCGGGGCAACATCGACATCTGCGCCCGCGACTCAATCTGGAACACGCCGATAGTGTCGGCCTTGCTGATCATCGCGTAGGTTGCCGCATCTTCCTTGGGCACCGAAGCCAGGCTCAGGTCCCGGTTGCGATGGCGGCGCAGCAGGTCGAAGCAGCGGCGAATCGCACTGAGCATGCCCAGCGCGAGGATGTCCACCTTGAGCAGGCCCACGGCGTCGAGGTCGTCCTTGTCCCACTGGATGATGGTGCGCTCGGCCATGGCGGCATTTTCCACCGGCACCAGGGTGTCCAGCGGGTGTTCGGAAATCACGAAGCCGCCGGGGTGCTGGGACAGGTGCCGGGGGAAGCCGATCAGTTGCTGAGTGAGTGTGAGCACCCGGCGCAGCACCGGGCTGTCGGGGTCGAAACCACCTTCGCGCAGGCGTTCCAGGGGCGGTGCTTCGTCGCTCCAGCGCCCACAACAGTCGGCCAGGGCGTTGACCTGATCCGGCGGCAACCCGAGGGCCTTGGCCACGTCGCGCACCGCGCCGGCGCCGTGGTAGCTGCTGACCACCGCCGTCAACGCGGCGCGGGTGCGCCCGTAGCGCTGGAAGACGTATTGCAGCACTTCCTCACGGCGTTCGTGCTCGAAGTCCACGTCGATGTCCGGCGGCTCGTTGCGTTCGCGAGACAGGAAGCGCTCGAACAACATGTTCATCAGGCTCGGGTTGATCTCGGTGATGCCCAGGGCAAAACACACCGCCGAGTTGGCCGCCGAGCCACGGCCCTGGCACAGGATCGAACGGCTGCGGGCGAAGCGCACAATGTCGTGTACGGTGAGGAAGTAGCTTTCGTAGCCGAGGTCGCTGATCAGTTCCAGTTCGTTATTGATCTGCTGGAGGGTCTTGGCGTCGACCCCTTTCGGCCAACGCTGGGCGATGCCTTGCTCGGTCAAGCTGCGTAACCAGGATTTTGCATCCTGGCCTTCAGGTACCAACTCCCTGGGGTATTGATAGCGCAATTGGCCGAGGTCAAAGGTGCAACGCCGGGCAATGTTCAGGGACTCTTCCAGCAAGTGCGCCGGGTACAGCGCGGCCAATGCATCGAGGCTGCGCAAGTGCCGTTCACCATTGGGATGCAGGCGCGCGCCGGCTTCGGCCACCGGGACGTGGTGACGGATTGCGGTCATGGTGTCTTGCAACGCACGGCGACCGCGCACATGCATATGCACATCGCCGCAGGCCACCGCCGGCAGGTGCAGGCTGGCGGCCAGGTTCAGGCGTTGCTCAAGGTGACGGGCATCGTTCTGGCCGCAATGCAGTTCCACCGCCAGCCACAGGCGATCGGTGAAGGTGCTGCACAGCCATTGGATATGGGCCTGGGTGTCGGTGTCTTCGACCATCCATAACGCGAGCAAGCCGTGTACCGCGGTGAAGTCTTCCTGCAGCAAGCGGTAGTGGCCTTTTCCCGCACGGCGACGGGCAATGGTGATCAGCCGGCACAGGTGTTGATAGCCTTCCAGGTTCTCCACCAGCAGCACCAGCTTGGGGCCGTTTTCCAGGCGCATCTCGCTGCCGATAATCAGCGGCAACCCGACTTCCTTGGCCGCCTGCCAGGCACGGACGATGCCCGACAAGGTGCATTCATCGGTGATGGCCAGCGCCTCGTAACCCTGCTGCCTGGCCCGTTCAAACAGCTCGCGGGCACTGGAGGCGCCCCGCTGGAAACTGAAGTTGGACAGGCAGTGCAGCTCCGCGTACTTCATGCAAACCAGCCTTGCAGCCACAGCGTGCCGCTTTCGCCCACGGTGCGGTAAGCCCAGCCCTGCTGGCCGGCGCGGGTGCGCACCAGGTAGTAATCGCGGCGCACATCGGCACCATCCCACCAGCCGGACTCGATGCGTTCCGGGCCCATCAGGATGTGTAGACCTTGCTCGACCAGAGGCGTCGGTTCATGCAGCAACCAGCCCGGGCGTTGCACGTTATTTGAGGGGGTGCACGGGCGAGTGTCAGCACCGGCTTGCCAGGCGCATTCGGGGCGGTGGTCGGCGTGAAAGCGCAGGCCTTGCACCGCTTCGTCCCCCAGCCGCGCCCGCAGGCGTTCGCGCAGTTGTTCCCACGGCAGGGTTTGTTGCGGGCGCTCGTCGAACAGGTCCTGGCGCTGGGGCACAAACACCGGCAGGTCCTCGGCCACCAGGCGAAAGCCGCGCACCGGCGAGGTGACTTGCACTTGCTCCAGGCGGCCACGGGCCAGTTCGAACAGCATCGCCGCGTCACGCTCGGCGCTGAGCAGGCCGACCTTGATCACGCTGTCGGGCTCGGCCGCGTGTTCCAGGTGCAGGTCAAAACGCTGCACGCCACTGTCCCGACCACACAGGAACGCCGACAGATCGCCAGTCAAACGGCGCAAGGGAAACAGCAAGGCCTGGTGGGACAACACATCAAAATTCAGCTCGATGCGCACATCAAACCGGTCCGGCGGCTGGTAGAACGCCAGCGCCAGGGGCCGTTGGCCGCACAGTGCATCGAGGTGCTTGAGCAGCGCAGCGTCGAAGCGCCGGGCCAGGGTATGCCGAGGCAACGCCTGCACCTGGGCCAGGGTGCGCAAGCCCATGCGCGACAATGCGCTGGCGGCTTGCGGGTCGAGGCCGGCGCGGTCGATGGGGATCGGTGCCAGGGCGTGTTGCAGGTATTGCTCATCGGCCACGGCCAGGCCGTCGTAGGCATTCGCCAATATCCGCGCCGCCGCCGGGTTCGGCGCGGCGACGATGCGATGACGAAACCCCAGTTCGGTCAGCTCCTTGCGCAAGCGTGCTTCGAGCAACGGCCAGGGCCCGAACAGGCCCAGGCTCGACTCGATCTCGAACAGCAACGCCCGTGGGTAGAACACGCTGACCTGGGAGCTGAAACGGTAGGCCCAGGCGGCGAGAAACTGCTGCCAGTATTCGATCTGCGCCGGGTCGTATTCGGCGCAGGCGAACGCCTTGGTCAAGGCATGGGCCGCCGTCAGGGATTGGCCGGGGCGCAGGCCGAGTTTGCGCGCGGCGTCATTGACGGTTTGCAGCACCCGCCGCTGCGGCGTGCCGGCCAGCAGGGCCAACGGCTGGTCCGGTTCGGGGCGCGAACGCAGCACCCCGTCCAGCGCCAATTGCGGGAACACAATACACACCCAGCGCATGCCAACCTCAGTGCCCAAGCGCAATGGGCGCGGGATGGGCCAGGCCACCCCGGCACTTGAGCACCCGCACCTGCGCCGGGCTCGCCTCAACCGCCAGGCGCAACGCGGCCGGTGACGGGTTGATGGCCTCGTTCAAGGAGCGCCAGGCAAAGGCCAGGGTCTGGCCGGTTTCCGCCGCCACCTGCAAGCGGCGCAAGGCGCGGTCATCGGCCTTGCGCGGCCAGCACAGCACCGCGCCACAACTGCCGGAACGCAGGCATTGCTCCACTGCCCACAAGGCATCGCGTTCATCGGCCTGGATCACTGACAGCTGGCGCACATCCACCCCGGCGTTTTGCCAGGCGTGGGGGTACGGCGTGTAGGGCGGCGCCACCAGCACGATGCGCTCACCGGCCGCCGCCAACCGTGCCAGGGTCGGCCACACCAGCTGCAACTCGCCCACGCCTTCCTTGGCCATGAGGATTTCGCTCAACGCCGCTTCCGGCCAGCCACCGCTGGGCAGCACCGCATCCAGGGCCGCAAGCCCGGTGGGATGGACGCTGGCCGGCGGCGCGGCGGGCCGGCCTTTCCAGACCCGGCCGCCATTGAACAGCGAGTCCAGTGCAACGACGGCGCCCATCAGCCTTGCCTCACCAGGCCGCAGAACACCCCTTCGATGGCCAGGTCCTGATCGGGCCGCACCACGATGGGTTGATAGGCGGGGTTGCGCGGCAGCAGGCGCACACGCTCGCCCACGTGTTCGAAACGTTTGATGGTGACTTCACCGTCCAGGCGTGCCACCACGATCTGCCCGTTCAAGGCCTCGGCACTGCGGCGTACGCCTACCAGGTCGCCATCGAGGATGCCGTCTTCGATCATCGAATCGCCCTGCACCCGCAGCAGGTAATCCGGGGTTTTCGCGAACATGCCCGGGTCGAGCAATAGACGGTTGTGCACTTCGGCATCGGCGCCAATGGGCAAACCGGCGGCCACCCGGCCGAGCACCGGAATATCCAGCAGCTCCGGCCGCGCCGGTTGATTGAGCAGGCGGATGCCGCGAGCCTGGTTCGGGTTGACCTCGATAAAGCCGCCCTCGGTCAGCGCCAGCACATGCTTGCGCGCCACGCTGCGGGAGGCAAAGCCGAACGCCTCGGCGATCTCGGCGAGGCTGGGAGACTGGCCTTGCTGCGCGATACGGTCGCGGATAAAGGTCAGGATGGCGGTACGGCGGGGCGTTAGATTCTTCATGGAGTACATTTGTACTCCTGTGGGAATTTTCTGGCAATATCCGTCAGTCGCTTCCCATGCAGCCACCGGAAAAGTACCCGCCAAGTTGACGAACGGTCTTTCGAATGTTCAGATGCCGGCCTGTTTCAGGTGCCTCATGCCGCCGTGCATGGGGTGAAACGGGAAACCGGTGCCGCTCTTTTCGAGCCAGTCCGGTGCTGCCCCCGCAACGGTAGACGCGTGATTCCTTCGACACACCACTGTGGCCTGCGCGCCATGGGAAGGTGAAGGTGTCCATACGCGTGAGCCCGGAGACCGGCCTGGAATTCTGTTTGGCAAAATCCTGCGGTGGGCGGGCATGGGCCGGTATTGGCGTGTGCTCGGTGCCTACTCGTGCGTGCTTTTCGCGAAAGATACTTTTCCGAGAAGACTATGATTCGACCTTACACTACTTCCGTGCCCAGCCTGTTGCTCGGTTGCCTGTTCAGCCCCCTGCTGCTGGCCGACGACCCTCCCCTTGAGCTCAAGCAGCAGATCATTTCCGCACCGTCGGTGGAATCCACTACCGTGGCCGACATGGCCCAGTACGGCAGCAAGGTCGAGATCGTCACCCGCGAACAGATCGAACGCGCCGGCCCCGCCGCCGATGTGTCGCGCGTGATGCAGATGTTCATCCCCGGCCTGTACGTGGCACCCAAGAATGGCCCGTTCGACTACGGCACTTATTCCCTGCTGGGTGGGCGCAACGACGACACGTTGATCCTGCTGGACGGCGTGCGCCTGAACAACCGCCTGTACGGCGGCCTGTACCTGGACACCCTGCCCGCCAACGCCATCGAGCGCATCGAAGTGCTCAAGGGTGGCCAGAGCCTGCTGTTCGGTACCCAGGCGGTGTCGGGGGTGATCAACATCGTTACCCGCAGCCCGCAAACCCGCGAGGCGTCCGGCGAGGTGAACCTGGGCGCAGACACCTTCGGCGGCACCACCGGCGATGCCCGGGTCGAGAAGATCTTCAACAACGGTTTCGGCGATCTTGGCTTGCTGGCCTACGTCAGCCGCAACGTCTCCGAGGGCTACCAGCCGTTTCGCAACCGCGACATGAAAAACGTCAGCGACAAGAAACGCTCCTACGAAGTCACCACCTTCGGCACCAAGGCGATCCAGTCGTTTGGCGATGACACGCGCCTTGAGCTGTTTTACCAGTACGCCGACGCCAACCTCGATTTCGCCCGCCCGGTGGACAACCACAAGACCACCAACGACCGCGTACAACAAATCGCTACGGCGACCTTCGAGCAAACCCTCAACGAGCGCCTGAGCTACTTCGTCAAAGGCCATATCAACGATTGGGACACGCGCTATACCCGCATCAACAATATCGAAAGCGGCGGCACCCGGGCCATCAACCACAACGACTACTGGGGCTTCACCGACTGGGGCGTGCAGGCCGAAGGCAAGGCCGTGCTGCCAGGCGAGCACGTGCTGGTATTCGGGTCCGATAACCAGTGGTTCAAGGGCCAGGACGATGTATTGATCATCGACGACAACAAGGCCCAGGCCCACGCGCTGTACACCCAACTGCGCCCGAATATCGAAGCCCTGCCGAACTGGCACCCGAGCATCGGCGTACGCCACGAAGCCATGAGCGGCGGCGACAGCGCCACCGTCGGCATGCTCACTTCGCTCTACGACCTCAACGACAACTGGGCCCTGCGCGGCCAATACGGCACTGCCTACAAACTGCCGAATGCCGAGCAACTGTTCGTCAACGAAGACGATGAAAAAGGCAACCGCAACCTCAAGCCGGAGAAGAGCCGCAACGCCGAACTGGGCGTCGACTACAAGGGCAGCCTGCTGGCCCGGGACTTCAGCGCCAGCGTCACGCTGTTCAAACGCAAGATCACCGACCTGATCACCCTGGACGATATCCAGTGGGTCAACGGCCAGGGGCAGATCCAGATGCGTGGTTTCGAGGCCGACGCCAAGCTGCAGCTCAATGAACAATGGAGCGTGCAGGCCGACATGACCCGCAACCTCACCGAGTCCCGTGCGGGTGTCACCATCAACGATATCCCGGGCTTCTTCGCCCGCTCGCGGGTCGGCTATGAATCGGCGGACCGCCTGTGGGGCGTCGGTACCGCCGTGCGTTACATCGGCGATATCGTCAGCTCGAAAAAGGTCGAGTACGGTAACTACACCGTGGTGGATGCCGACGCCTATCGCTATCTCGACAACGCCCACCAACACCGCGTGAGCCTGCTGGTAGAAAACCTGTTCGACCGCGATTACGTCACCAGCCGCGCCAGCAACGTCGACAACCTCGGGCGGCCGTTCACCTCCGAAGTACGCTACACGTATCGCTTCTGATGAGTACGCCCGTGGAAACTCATCCGGACTGGTCCCACGTGCCTGACCACGCCCGTCACGTGTTCCTGTGCACCGGCCCGCGCTGCACCCAGCGTGGCGCGCTGCAACTGTGGAAAACCCTGCGCCGCCACCTGCTGCAACACGACTGCATCGAAAAGCCTGGCGGCGTGCTGCTGACACGCACCCACTGCCAGTTCCCGTGCAACCTGGGGCCAATCGTGACGGTGTACCCGGACACTTGCTGGTACGGCGTGCACAACAAAGACGATGTGCAACGGCTGGTGGAAGTGCATCTGGTGGGCGGCGAAGTCGTCGAGGATCTGCTGATCAAGGAGCGCCCATGAAAGCCTCGTGGCTGCTGCTGGGCGCCCTGCTCTGCGCGCCATCGGTATTGGCCGACAGCTTTCGCAACTGCAACCAGGATTGGACCGCCGCCCACTCACCGCCTTCGCGCATCGTGGCACTCAACCAGCATGCCGCAGACCTGCTGTTGGCGCTGGATGTCGGCCCGGCCTTGGTGGGCGTGGCGTATCTGGATGACAACGGTGTGGCCCACCGACACGGCGAGTATTTCGGCGTGCCGGTGATTGCGCCCAAGTACCCGTCCAGCGAAGTGCTCTATGCGCAGAAACCGGATCTGGTGGTCGGTGGATTCGCCACTGCCTTTGGCACTGGTGTCACCTCCCGCACAGGGTTGGCAGGCAACGGGGTTGGGTCGTACTTGCTGGAGTCGGCGTGCGACGGGCACTCGCTGGATTACTTCGGGCATATTCGCAACGACCTGTTTACCCTCGGCGCCCTGGTGCACAAACAGCAACGGGCGCGGGCGTTGAGCGATGCCATGGACGCCGACCTGGCCAGTGCCCAGGCACTGGCGGGCGAAGGTAAACCGCTGTCGGTGTTCTACCTGGACAGTGAGGTCAACGGGCTGGACAGCGAAGGCCGGCGTGGGTTCGTCACCACGTTGGTGGCGGCTGCTGGTGCGCGCAATTTATTCGCCGGGATCAACCAATACCGCGTCACCGTGAGCAGCGAAACCCTGCTGATGAGTGATCCGGATGTAATTTTGCTGGCGGATGCGCTGTGGTCACCGGCCAGCCGCAAACGTCAGTTGCTGACCACCGACCCGGTGCTGTCGCGTTTGCGGGCGGTGCGGGAGAACCGGATGATCGATATTCCCTTTACCCATTTGGTGCCCACCGCGAATAGCGGCCGAGTCGTGTTGGAGTTGACGAGGCAATTCAAACAACTGGCTGAATAATTCACGAGCGAAGCGCCTGACCAATTTACTCAGTCCATGCCACCGACCAAAGTTGTGAAACGCTGTAGGTTTCCAATGCTGAGCGCTTCGTACTTTTAATCGCCTCCAGCTCCTGGCCTGACAGATCAGGGTGATAGAGCTCGCACTTGGTGGCCGAGATATCACTCATCCCGGCCTCAGTGACTACCGGCTCGACCGCACCACCATCCCACCTGGGAAAGCCGGGCCCCCAAGACGAAAAAAAGGGGCGATCAATGATCGCCCCAAATACAACGAGAGGTCCTTTTCTAAAACTACAAGCTGATCTGCTGGCGCTCCTCATCCGTCAACCGCGCCCGCGCCTGGTCACTCAACGGTCCGGCGCCAAGCACCTGAACCGGGCTGTTGGGGTTGTAGCCCGAGGTCTTCTGCCCGTCCTCCGGCTTGCGCTCCACTGGCTCGCTGCCAAAGCTCAACACTTCCACCGTGACAATCGACGCCCGGCCCTGTTTGGCCGCCGCCTGCTGGCTGCGCGCGGCATCTTCCGCCGCCTGGGACGCCGCCGCACCGGCTGCGCTCGCCGAGGTCATGGCCCCGGTGTTTACCGCCGCCGACACCGGCACCCCGGACGACTTGCCCTGGGTCTGGATGTTGGCGGCGTTTACAACGCGCAACGCGGCAATGTTGATGTTGCCCGAGACCCGAATCCCCGCTTCACCCGCATCGATGGTACCCAGCGGGGCGATCAGGTCGATGTCTCCGGCCGGCACTTCCGGAATCGGGTTCAAGGTGGCAATCCCCGCCCCGGTGCTCGGCACCGCCGGCGACAGGGTCACGTTGCCCCAGTTGTCGTAGACACGCTTGGGCGGCGTGTACACCACGGTGGTCTTGGATCCGCGACCGGCGTTGATGTCGCCCTCGCCGGACCAGCCCATGATCGAGCCGCCGAAGGTGGTCATGATGCGGCTCTGGCCCAGCAGGATGCTGCCCATGGAATACAGCTGGATATCGCCGGCGCCCTGGGTGATCACACCGGCGGTGGACGGAGGTGCCGCGCCTTCGATGCCGAAGGTCTGCCCACCGCCCGGGGTGAGCATCTGGATCGAGCCGCCGAAATTGGTGTGTACACCCGAGCCGCCGAACAACGTGATATCGCCCTTGTAGGTGATCGGGTTGCCGGCCACGTCCTTGTCCGGGAACAGCGCGGCAATCGCTGCACGCCCCCGTACATAGCTGCCCTGGCGCGCACCGCCCACCGCGTTGTACTCACGGCCGGCGGCCTTGAGTTCGGCGAAGTACACATCACGGGCGAACACCCGTTGCTGTTCAGCGGGCAGTGCGGCGTAAACCGCGCGGGCCTGCTCGCGGGTGCCGACGAAACCGAAGCGCTCGGCGAGCCAGGTGACCAGTTCGTTCTCATAGGTCTTGGCGACCTTGCCGCCCTGGATCGACAGGGCTTCGCCTGGCTGGACGAGGTTGGCCGGGTCCAGGTAGGCCTCGACAAAGCGCCGGTAATCCGGGCCGTTGGGGCCGACGCCAGCTTGCATGACGATGCCTGCGCCAGGGCGGTTGTCACCCGCGACCACCGGGCCCAGGCTGGTGATGCTGACTTCGCCGCCCTTCGCCGGGTCACGCCCGGACATCAGGATATTGCCGCCCGCCGTCACTTCCAGCAGGCCAGGACCGGCAACCTGGAAGTTGCTGTACAGAATGTCGCGCCCGGCGGAGACGATGGAGATGTCAGTGGGGTTGTTGTGGATGAACAGGTTGCCGGTCGACTGCTCGCTGACCGCACCAGGGGCCGTATTAAAACGGCTGCCACTGCTGACAATGTCTCGCCCCGCCATCATCCAAACTGGCCCGTTGCCCTCGTACCAGGTCTGCCCTGAATGCAAAAACGAGGGGGAAGAATTGAACGTCAGGGTCCGGCCGCTGCTGACCCCCACCAGATCGCCGGTCAAGGCATAGAACCGCGCCGGTTCCGTTGGCGCGTAAGCGGCTGCCGACGCCGTGGCGGAGCCAAAGGCAAACAAAGGACGCGGAATGGAACCCGACGAGCTACCGTTTTCCGACAGATTGTTGCCATCGACAACCACCTGACCATCAATGGTCCCGACGAACGCCGGCCGCCAAGGTGTGGCCATGATGCTGGGGTCGGCCCCGGAAGGCGTGACAAACATACCGCCCGCATAAATCGAGTCATGGGCCAGGAATTGCAACTGGCTGCTGGCACCGGGGGCGAGCACCAAGGCATTTATCGGACTCGTATCGGCTTGGTACCCCAGGACGGCGCTTCCGTAATAAATACTGCCGCCAGCCGCCGTCGCTCGAACGATCGATGGGTAGACAGTTGCCAGGTCGGACGCTGCGGCGGAGACAGATGGCGTCAAGTTGCCCCCCGCTGAAAACAGGTCGATTGCCGTGTGCCCGGTCCATAACGAGAACCAACTTTCGCCGGTCCCACTCGTCCCGCCACGGGTAAACGATGAGTTGTTCAGCAGGACGACACGGCCCGGGTCAATCACTTGCTGCAGCACCAGGTCACCCAATGTGGTCAGGTTGAATGTGGCATCCCCCGGCACCAGGGTGATGCCCCCCACTGCCCGGCCACGGGTCGCCTGGAACGGATCGAATGCCCGGGTTTCGCCCGGGCTCTGCTCAGAGCTGTTGCTGCCGTAGGTCAGGTCGATCCGGCCCGTGGTCGCACTTTGCAGTTGGACATTGCCCCGGATATTCACCAACTGGCCGTTCTGATCGTTTACATCAACCACGCTGCCAGGGTTCAGGGCGCCACCGATACGCACCCGCAGATCACCACCGCCCGTCAACTGCAGGCTGCCATCACCGGCAACCCGCCCGGTACTGCCAACCGCCAGCACCAGCCCCTGGCTGCGCGGGTTGGCAGAGGCCGACATTGGGTTGCCGTCCATGCGCCGAAACACACCGGCATCCCCGCCTACCTGTACATCCACGTCACCGCCGCCGAGGGTGCCAAAACCGGTAAACCCGACGAACGCATCAGCCTTGGAGGCGTTGGCGGTATAGCTACCGAAATTGATCCACCAGGCCGTCGGCTGCGCCTGCCCGCCGGTGTTCACCGTGCCGCTGCCCTGGCGCCACAGCCAGTTGGCCACATCGGCGGAGTCGATGCCGTTATCCAGGGGGTTGGGCCGACTTGGGTTGAAGACGCCTCCCAGGATATTCCCCGTCAGGTTGCCCCCCACGTTCACGCTCAAATTCCCCCCTGCCTCCGGGTACCAGGCACGGTACAGGCTGTCAGATGAGCCGTTGACGAACTGTTCAAAATAACTGTTGGTATCGTTCAGCACCGTCTTCGCGCTGTTCAGCGCCTTGGGCTGGTTGTAGGGGTCACTGGCACCGGTTGCAGTGGACGATGTACCGGCGGTGTAGACCCCGTACAGGGAGTCCATGCTCAAGTCGCCGGCGCTGAGCAGTTCGAGGTCGCCCGTACCGGTGCGAATCACACTGAAACGGCTGCTGGAGGGGGTCGCCGCATACTCTTTGCCGCTTTGGGCCTGGCAGTAGGCGGGCGAGCTTGCACAGAACTCATCGATGGACGGGATACCGAACTGGTCCAGGATGCTTTGCTCGATCGGCGTTCCGACGGTGACGATAATCCCGTTGTCCGCCAGGTCCTTGGCGCCGAATTCGGTCCAGACATAGCCAACTTTCACGGCGCAGTACGCCGGATTGCCCCCACAGAAATCATCAATCGAACCCAGCCCGAAATCATCGAGGATCTTTTGGTCGATCGGGTCGCCTTCCTTGACCACCACCCCATTGGCCGCAAAGTCCTCCACCGCGAAGGCGGTCCAGGTCAACTTGCCCTTGGCGGGCATCTCCTTGGCAAACATGCCGTAGTGGCTGTCAGCCAAACGCAGGTCGCCGCTGCGCGGATGGGCTTGCAGGATGCGGCTGTCGGCCGCCTCGGTGTCAGCACCTGCAACCAACCGCAGCGACCAGGATTGCGAACCTTCGGCCAGCATCGGCGAGAGGGCCCACAGCTTGCCCTGGCGCCCCGCCACTTCCGGGCGCAACGCCACCGACTCAGCCCCGCCCGGCAACTTGACGTTGGTGCCGGAAGGAATCAACGCGCCGCGCGGCAGCGGTATGTCGCCATTGAGGGTCACGTGGTTTTGCGTCGGGTTAAGCGCCTCGTAGTTCGTCGGCAACGGCACCCCTTTGGGCCAGGTCAGCGCCCCGAGCCGGGTGTCCTGGGTCAGCAGGCTGCCGGCGTCCAGCTGTGAGCCGGCCGCCAGGGTGTGTGCCTGGCTCAATAACGTGCCTGCGGCAAACAGCAGATTGCCCGCGCTGTCGAACACTGCTGCGGCCAGTACCGTACCGGCAGGCAGCGTCAGGTCCTGGTTCAGCGTCGCCCGGGTCGGCAAGCGCGTACCGGCGGCCACGCCCACGGCCTTGATCGGCAGGTCGTAGTTGAGCACGGTGCCCGCCGGGAAGGTCGTGCCGTCCGCCAGGGTGATGCCGTTACCCGGCACGATGATCGTGCCGCCGGTAAAGTCGATACCCGGCAACAACACCCAGCCCTTGTCATCGACGGTCTGCGGTGGCGGTGCAAAACCGTCGTTGATGCTGCCGTAAATATTCAGGTCGCCACCGGCGCGCAGAGTCAGGCTGCCCGACTCACCGGAGCCATACACCGAGGTTTTCTGGCTGTGGGGGTTGAGGCTGGCGTAACGGTAGCCGGACAGGTCCAGATCGCCCTGCACCACCAGGTCACCGTCCGCGGTCTTGCTGACGATTTCCACGCCCGGGCGCAGGTGGAAGGCATCGGCGTAGGTTGCATTGTTAAGCCCGGCGAGTTTGTTTTGCAGCAGGTTCTGGTTGAGCAATGCACCGTTGATAAAGGCCGTGCTCAGCACATGCTTGCCATCCAGGTAGGCCTGGTCGATCTGTTGGTAAGGCCGCCCGCTGGCCGTCGGATCGGTGACCAGTGGCGCATCGTCGTAACTGATCATGCCGTTGAGGGTGATCGAGCGCGCGCCCTGGATCGTCAGGCGGCCATGGGCATCGATGTTGATGTCGTTGCTGGTGCCATCGACGTTGATCAGCCGTGGTGCATTCAGTTCCAGGGTGCCGCGGTTGCGCCCGTCATTGCCCTGGACCGCCTCGGTGCCGTGGCGCAGGTCGATGCGTGCGCCATCGGCCAGGGTCAGTTGACCGGTGCCGGAGCCGAGCACCACCATGGCCCGGTTGGGCGAGTCGATGATCTTGCCGTAGCTGTCCACCCGCAGCTTGCTGCCATGGGCGTCGAGTACCGCGCCGCCGTCCAGGGTCAGGCCGTGCTTGCCGGCCAGGTTGATGCTGCCGACGCGCTCGCCACTGGCGTCCACCAGGCCGGTGACCCGCAGGCTGCCGTTGTCCACGGAGACGTTGACGGTGCCGGCCTTGAGGCCATTACCGATGGTCAAGTCGCCCTGCTTGAGTTGGAAGCTGCGTGTGCCGAACACCTGGCCTTGATTCAGGCGCTGGTTGAGGTCGGCGAACTGCTGGTCCAGCAAACCGCTGCTGCCCAGGCGCTGGGCCTGGATTTCCACGGTACCGGCCTCATAAGGCATCGTGGTCCCGCCCGCATCGTAATAGCCACTGCTGCCGGCGAGGATCGTGCCTTGCAGGTCGACGATACCGCCCGCCGCGTCCACCGCAACCGCCCGCAGTTTGCCGGCCTGGTTGTTTTTGGCCGAGAGGTCGATGGTCGAGCCGGCAGCCTGCAGTATGTTGCCGCTGCGGCTGTCCAGCAGCACAGTGCCGCCCGCGCCGTATTGGGTCACATCGTTGAACACAGTGGCGCCACCGGCCACGTCGATCAACGCCGCATCCGTCAGCACCACATCACCCCGGGCGCCCAGGCTGATTTTACCGCTGGGCAGCACTACCGCCGTGGCCAGGCGAATGCTGTCGCCTTGCAGGGACAGTTCGGCGCCCTGGCCGTCGGCCTTGCCACGCGCCCCCACGGACGCTGCAATATCAATCGCCCCACCTGCGGTGATGCGGTTCACCGAACCGGCTTCGCCGGTCATCAGCGGGGTGAGGATATTCAGGTCGCCGCCGCTGTACTGGAAGCCCTTCACCGGGTCATAGGCGCCCTGGCTCTGATACACCGAGAGGCTGCCCTTGTGGTTGGCGGTAATGCGCTCGCTGGCATTGAGGTTCACGCTGGCAAAGCCCAAAGCCAGGCGATCGAAACTGCTCACGGTGTTGGTCTGGGCAAAGGCGCCGTAGCCGAACTCAATACGCTCGGCGTTGATATCCAGGCGCCCGCTGCCAGTGCCCGCCCCGCCGGCGATCACCGAGCCCGGTGGGGTGGTCGCGCCCTGCCAGATCAGGTTGGCGGTATGAATGTTGGCCACGTCGCCAGCGCCACCGGCACCGTAGATCGCCGGAGTGGAGAGCATCAGGTTGCTCAGCCGCGACTTACCCGTCAGTGGGTCATAGGTGTCCAGGGAGGTACTGCCGTAGAAGTTGAACCTGTCCCGCGCCGAGAGCTGCAGGGTTTCCAGGGCCGGCGCACCGAACTGTGAATCACCTTTGAGCAGGCGATCAAGAAGCGCCTGGGTGAGTGTCAGGCCGGCCGGCAACTGATTGGCCACAGCGGCAGCGGCCAGGGCTTGGGCGCTGCCGAGGTTAATGGTGTTGACCCCCAGGTTGAGGTGACGGGTGCCGTAGCGCACCTGGTCGCCCAACTGGAAGGTATTGTTGGTCAACGCCACGATGCTGCCTTCGGAGTACAGCCCGGTTTGCCCGCTGCACAGGCCCGTGTCACACACACCGATGCTGATCCCGCCGCTGGGCACCGTCGTATTGAATGCAATGACATTGAGCAAGCCGTTGGACGCCGCCAGCATATTGGTGACTTTGTAGATAAAACCGTCACGAGCGTCGTAGCTGGCTTTGCCACGGCCGATGGTGTTGATGGATGCGCCCTGCTCCAGGACGATCGCGTTGGTGTCACTCAACAAAAAGACTTCCGGCGCTGCGAGCGTCACACCTTCCCGAAGCGTGACGGTGCTGTTGGCCCGACTCGTACCGCCCGCCAGGACGATGTAATTCCCGGACTGGCCATACGTAACTGCCGTCATCCCCCCCACCATCAAACGCGAGGCTCCCAAGGCGTTGAGGCTCTCATCGTTGAAGGTAATGCCGGAAAAACCGCTGGTTGCGGAACTGCCCGCCGCGACGACTTCAATACCAAGCTTGCCTGGATCAATCACCGCCACCGCGCCGCCATAGCCACCCGCCGCGGCCTCAAAACGGCCTATGCCCTGGAACGAAAACGCATCAGCGCCGCCCCCTGGCCGCAAGGCCAGTTTCAGGGTCTTGGCGTCGATGGCGAGCATCGGGCGTGGCACACCCTGTTTCGCAGCGTCGGCCATGGCGAACTGGGCGTAGCTGGTTTCGTTGTATTGGGAATAGCGACGCAAGGTATCGGCCGAGGTCAAAATCAACTGGCTGGCAACGCTGTTGCCGATCCCGGTGTTGGCGATGGACAAGCGCCCGGCGGTGGACCAGGAGCCATTGCGCATCCGCTGGGTGGCGGCATCACTGCCGAGACCGGCCAGGCCGTTGACCTCGACGCGGAAAGCGCCGGGCATCAAGGCGTAGGTGGACGGCATCAGGGTATAAGTGCCCGCCGGCAGCCCCGGCACTCCGGCGCCGATGGTGACCTGCTGGCCCACCAACGGATCGACTGCGCCCTTCTCCGGTGCCACCGGCGCCGAGCCAGGCTGCACCCCGGGCACGATGGCGTAAATCGGGTTGGTGCCCAGGCCCGGCAACACAAAACCGCCATTGGCACCAAACTGCACCAGTGGGCTGTAGCGCGCATCCGTAGAGCCTCCGCGCCCGGAAACGAAACCGGCCCCCAGCAATTCGCCGCCGCCCGACAGGTCCAGGGTAGCCTCAGGCTGCACCTGCACCGACTGGCCGCCGAGAATCACCCCGACGCTGAGTTCCGCGTCCTGGTTGACCAGCCCGCCCTGGCCGACAAACGTCACGGTCTTGCCGTTGTACTTATAGACCTGCCCGTCCAGGGTGCCGCCATACGGCAGCACCAGGCCCCTGCCGCTCACCGACGTCACGCTGCCCGGCAGCAATTGCACCTGGCTGCTGCCCATGCTGCCGATATCGATCAACCCCAGGGGCGCCCGCACCACACCGCCCTGCCGCACCGTCGCGGCGCCCAGTTGCAGGCGCCCGAATGCCGAGTAAGGCACCGCGGCATCCGTGTTGCCGGTACGGCCAATGGTCAGGGTGCGCAGCGGGTCGAACGTGATGTTGAGGCTGTTGAATTCGCTCAGGTAGCCGGCAATGACCCGCGCACCGACCTCCGTGGCCGGATACAACTGCGCCGCCCGCAAGGTCATGTCGCCCTGGGTCAATAACTGGGTGCTGACCCTCAAGGCCACGCCGTCCGGGTTCGCACCCGCCAGGAAGCGCAGATCGCCCTGGCTGGTCAGGTTGACCTGATCAAAGCCGCGACGCTCAAGGCCGATCAGGCTGTCGTCGGCCTGGCGCAGTTTGCCCTTGCTGCCAAACAACACGCTGCCGCGCACATCGATCAAGCTGCCGCTGGCATTGAACTGCGCCTCGGTGGCGCGCAGCGAGGGTAACGGCAACACCGACACCGGGTTCACGTAGAACTCCCGGGCCGGCGAATCCATGCCGGACAGCAGCAGAGACGGTGCCGACAGATTCACCCGGGCATTGGCTGCCGCGCCCTCACTGAGGTTGAAGGCACCGCTGTACAGGCGCAGGCTCTGGCCCATGTTCAAGGACACATCGCCGTCGAAACTCAACAGGCCGTTGCTCATCAATGCCAGGTTGTCGAAGCCGCCCGCACTGACCTGGTCGACGCCCAGGCGAGCGTGGCCGTATTCCAGGCTGTCGGCCGCGTCGGCGGCGGTGCCGGCGAGCGTGTGGGCCTGATGGGTCTGGCCGAGCACCAATTCACGCACCTTCAGCACGCGATCCGTGACACTGCTCTTGGTGTAATACGGGCTGTCCAGCGCTACGTTCAGGCTGCCGCCCGCTGCGCCGGCACCGCCGGCCCGGGCCACCAGACTGCCGTCCAGGTACAAGCCATTGTTGGACGCCAGGCTGATGCTGCCGCCATTGCTGGCCACCCGGGTTGCGCCCTGCCCCGGCACATCCAACACCGCTTGCGTGCCCGACGCGTCCAGCCGGGCGCCCTCGCGTACCACCACAAACAGGTCGCTGGCAGTGACCGTGCCGGTGCTCAGGTTGATCTCGCCACCGATGCTGATCTTGCCGCCGTCACGGACCAACCCGTATTGGCTCCCGCGATTGTCCACGGCAGTCGCGGCCCGGGCGGCGACATCGATGAGTGCGTTTTCACCCAGCCAGATGGAGCGGCCGTGGCCAACCGCGTTGGCCGGCTCGAACGCGCGCGTGGTCAGGCCGTTCAGGTTGACGCTGCCACCCCAGGCATTGAGCGTGCCGTCGACCGTCAGTTGACCGATGCTGCGCAGGTTGATCGACTGGCCCGGGTCGACGCTGATCACCGCGCCCTTGCCGACCACCAGCGCGGTTGTCGGCAGTTGCTCGGCAGGCGACTCCAGGTGGCCGGCGGAAAGAGTCAGGCTGGCGCCACGGCGTTGGCCGAGTACGCCCTTGCTGGCGTCTTCCTGGTAAAGCGGCGGGGTCCAGCGCTCCATCACGCTGGCCGCATCGCCGCCACCCGGCGTCGTGGCGGCCTGCTCCGAGAGCCGGTAGGCCGACACGTTCACATCCACCTGAGTACCATCGGCGACCAGCAATCCTTCGTTGCCGGTAATGTCATAGGCCGAAAAACCCTTTTTGAAAAAATCCCCGGCCAACTGCAAGGTCTTGGCATCCGGCGCCTGCGGGCTCTGGCCGATCTGCACCTTGTTGGCCTGCAAGGTCAGGGTGCCGCCTGCGCTGACGCCATAGCCGCGAATCTCGGCGCCCAGGTCCAAAGCCCCCAGTGCGCCCACGGTCACGTCGCCGCCCTTGCCGCCCCGGACTTTGCCATCCAGGCCGATGGTCGCCCCGGACGACGTTTCCACCAGGCTGCCCGCCGCGAGGTTCACGTCGCCGGAGCTGCGCAACGACACCTTGCCACCGTTGATATACGCCACCCCGTCAGTGGCCGAAGGGTCCAGCGCCAGATTATTCCAGCGCCCGGAACTGTCCAGCTTGACTCCGGCGGCCACATCGAGCCGGCCGATGCCCGGCAGAATCACATCGCCAACGACATTGGAGCGATTGAGGTCGACCTGATTCAGCAGGTTGCCCGCGTTGATGCTGCCGCCGTGGGCCGTGAGGTTGGCATTGACTGAAACCACGGGGCCGAACAGGGTGATGTCGCCGCCGTCAGCCACCTTGAGTGCGCCATTGACGTCAATCTGCTGCTTTGCGCCGACCTTGATCGCGCCCAATCGGTAGCCATTGAGCTGGTCACTGTCGAGCACCAGTTTGCCCTGGCGTTCGGTCGGCAGCGCAGTGGCCAGGTCCAGGCCGTCGGCGATTTTTTGCGTGCTGCTCTCGATCAGCACCTGGTCGATGGTCGGGGTCAAGGCGTAGCGCAAGGTGCCGGTGGCCTTGTTGTACACCGGCGTGTACTGGCCAATGATCAACTGCGCCCGCTGGGCCATGGCCTGCTGTGACTGCTGATAACCATCAAGGTTGATATTCGGTGCCTGGGTCTGGCGATCGCCCTGGAATACATCGCTGATCAACTGGCCTTCCAGCACCGCGTTGGTGGTGCCCACCACCAGCTTGCCGGCGTCGCGGCCCACGGTGTAGCCCGCCTCGTAGCGGCTTTGCTGGGCCACCAGCGGGTTGTAGTAGAAATCGCTGCGGCCCCAGCGGACGCTGGTGTCTTCAAAGCCCTTGTAGATCCCCGCGTAGAGAATGTCCCCGGGGGCTTTCGACAGCTCATAGAGCTGGCCGTCAGGCCCCTTGAGCCAGGTCTGGCGGATGTAGCCGGCCTGCACATCGACGGTGCCGCCCGACAGATTGACCTGGGCCCCCTGCTGGGTCACCACGTCCTTGCCGGTGAACGTCACAGTGCCGCCCTGGGCCATCCACTCGCCGACCGAGTGGCCCTGGGTGCCCAGGTAACCGCCGACTTCCAGCAGCCCGCCGGCGGTGTACCAGCGGTCCGTCGCATAGCCGTTGGTGCCGGCCGGGACGAACACCAGGTCCCGCAGGTCGACCCACACGTCGTTGTTGATCAATTGCCCGCCGTCACGGTTGGCGGGCGCGTCGCGCTGTTCGTTGCCTTGCACGTTGATCTTGATGTTGTTGGCTTCCATCGCCACCTTGACGCCAATCGCGCCGGACACGTCGATCATCGCGCCGTCACGCACCAGGCTGCGCTGGCCGGCACTGACCGCCACCTGGCCGCCGGTGGCCAGGGTGATCGAGCCTTTGCGCAAATCCACAGTGCCGCCGCTGACGATCTCGATCCGCGACTGGTCAGTGCGGTCGGCCACCGCGCTGAGGTTGTTGAACTGGCCGGTGATCAGGTTGGCAGGCAAGCCGTCGAGCTTGATCAGGCCGTTGTCCTTCTGGCTGTTGAGGGCGGTGCTGCCGCTGGCGTCCAGCAGGATCGCCGTGGTGCTGCCCTCGCCCAGGGTCACGCTGGCGCTGGTGTCGCTGGCGGCGTTGAGCAAGTGAATCGTGCCGCGGGTATCCACCGAGGTGCTGGCCAGGGCCACGCCGTTCTGCTGCACCTGGTGCCCGGTGAGGGTGATGTCGCCGGTCGACGCCATGATCAGGCCGCTGTTGCTGACCTTGCCCGACGTGCTGCCGGCCTTGAGGCTGGTGGCCACTTCATTGCCACGGGTGGTGGAGCGGTCGTTGCCCGTGGTGCCGACGCCCTTGCGGATATAAAAACTGTCGCCGGCGGCCAGGGTGGCCTGGCCCCTGGCGGTGATGATGCTGCCGGCGTTCTCGACCTCCGAGCCGAGCAGCAAGGCGTAGCCACCGGCGTCGGTAGAGGTGGCCGGGTTGTGAGTCTGGATCAACGCGCCGCGCTGCACCTCGACCTTGCCCGCCGCGTCGGTGAAAGTCGGCTGGGTGCCGTTGGCATCCACATAGATCCCGCGCTGGGTGAATTGGTCATCGGTGATGGTGGCAGCGGCCGCCACCAGGTTGCGCACATTGACCTGGCTGCTGCCGCTGAAGATCACCCCGTTGCGGTTCATGATCATCACTGTGCCAGGGGCGTTGATCTGGCCCTGGATTTCGCTGGGGTGCGCGTTGGGGTCGTTGACACGGTTGAGCACGGCCCAATTCGATTGCTGCTGGAAATCGACCGTGGTGTTGCGTCCGACGTTGAAGGTTTCCCAGTTGAGGATCGCCTTGTCGGCGGTCTGCTCGATGGTCACCGTGGTCTTGCCACCGGACTGGCTCTGGGTCGGGCCCTTGGCGTTGGTCCAGCCCTGGGTCAGGCTGTTGTCCACCTGCAAGCCGCCCTTGCCGAGGCCGTCGGGAATCGTCGAGACCTGGCCGAGCGCCGCTTGCCGGCCAGCGGCCTGGGCGGCCTGCTGGGCCGCAATCGCCGCGACACTGTTGTTGAGCGTGCTGATGGAACGTGACAACTGCTGGTTCGCCCGCGCCTGCTGATTCAACGACGGAATCCCCGGCACCTGCGCCCCGTTGAGGCGGGCCGCTGTCGCCGCCTGGGAGGCACCCTTGTCGGCAAACCAGCCGGAGCTGAACGCTGTCGCCGCGTGGGCGCTGCCTGCCACCATGAACAAGGCAATCGCCTGGGCCAGGGGTTTGAGGCGCAGGATCGTCTGGCCGCCAGGGCCTTGGGCATTCAGGTTGACCGGTGGTTTGCAGCGGACCATCAGGAAGCTTCCTTCTTTGTTATTGCCCATGGGGAACTGGCGAAGTGCGTCACGTATGGGAGTTAGGCGGTTGGCGAGGGGCGGGACTGAACTTCTGTCATGGAAAGTTCATGTAAGGCTGATA
This sequence comes from Pseudomonas sp. E6002, assembly GCF_013385565.1. Taxonomy (NCBI): domain Bacteria; kingdom Pseudomonadati; phylum Pseudomonadota; class Gammaproteobacteria; order Pseudomonadales; family Pseudomonadaceae; genus Pseudomonas; species Pseudomonas sp. E6002. The sequence goes on from NZ_JACAPT010000015.1 coordinate 157,986, forward strand.
GCCGAGCCGCAAACGCAAAAATCAGCAACGGCACAGGCCGTTGCTGATCGGGTGTTGCCGGTCGGTAAAAGCGTGGGTTACAGCGGACGACCGATGGCGTTGCAGACATCAGACTTGCCGATGCTCAGCGCGCTGGTGGCGGTAACGAAGTTGCTGGTGATCGCGGCTTTCCAGGCAGCTGGCAGTGGCACGAAGCGGTTGGCCTTGATCGCGTTGTCGTTGCTGTTCAAGGCGCTGGCACCGAAGTGACGGGTGAAGAATGCACGCACTTGCGAGGTCTGGGTGGCGTCGGCGTAGCACTGGCTGAAGATCAGGTTGGTGAAGCCCAGGATCGGATAACCGCTGCTTGGGTAAGGCACGACGCTTGGGTCGTTGGCATCGGCGGCGGCAGCAAACACCGGTACCCAGGCGTTCTGGTTGGCGACGTTGGCAGCAGCCGGTACGGGCACAGCAGCAATGGCGGCGGAAACGTTATCAGGGGCTGGAGAAACACCGGCGACCTTGGCCACTTTGGTGGCGTCATCCAGGCCAGCCAAGGTAGGCGCGGCATAGTCCGGGCTCATGTAGGTGATGCGACCATCACCGGCGTTCAGCGCGGTCATCACGCCTTGGCTGGTCACGGCAGGCACGGCGCCTGGTGGCACGCCGAAGCTGTCCGCGAAGTTGGTGGTGACCACAAATTTCTTGGACTCATTGACGCACTTGGCCGCCAGGAAACGGGTGAACAGCTCGGTGGTGCCACTGGCTTCGTTACGGTAAACCACCACGATGTTACCGGTGCGACCGGTAGCCGGGAGTTGGTTCCAGGTGGTGATGCGGCCCGAGAACACGCCGCACAGTTGATCAACGCTCAGGTCAACCGCGTTGGTACCGGCCTTGTTGAATGGAATGGCAACCGAAGTGGCGACCGAAGGCACTTGAATCAGCTTGCCCCAGGTCGCTTGTTTGGTGGAGGCGTAGGTGGACAGTTCAGTCGAGGTCAGCTTCGAGTCGCTGCCCGCCCAGTGAACGTTCTTGGTGCCGGTGCCGAACTGGCTGTAGTCGTTGTTCAGGAACGCCAGTTTGCCCTTGCCGCTGCCCACGCCGATGTACGGGGCGAAACCGGCGGTCAATACGCCGGAGGTCTGGTACAGCGGTTGTGGCAGGGTGGCGCCGCCGCCGTTGATGTCTGCCATGGCAGCCTGGGCCGAGCACAGTGCAGCGAGGGTCATGGATACCGCGAGAACGTTGCGCTTAAACATGAAGAAGCTCCTTTCGTCGTGTTTGTACGTTGGGGTAGATGACGCTATGGCTTCGGTCCCGGGCTGTGTTCCGGGGGGTACCCAGGGGTGAGGCCATGGGTATGAAATTTCGCAGCATCCGATGACAGCTAAAGGAAAAAACCTCGGGAGGAACGGCTTGATTTTTAAAAAGATTCTCGGGTGTTTTGGTCACACTTTTGAGCGGTTTGGGGGTGAGGTGACAGCGAGGTTTCAGCGCGGATTTCGAGGACCGGGCTGGAGGCGTTACGGGCCGTGTGGTGGGGTTGGGCAGATGACAGAATGAGGAACCCGAGGTTGGGACCCGCGTGTCGGGCGCGCGAAAATAGTCTTGAAGAAACGCGATTCAAATGTGGGAGCGGGCTTGCTCGCGAAAGCGGTGGATCAGGCGCGACATGTGTTGATTGACACACCGCTTTCGCGAGCAAGCCCGCTCCCACATTTTTGATCGTGTTTCGTCAGCAGTCAGGTCACCAGTTGATTGATTTCGATGATCGGCAGCAGCACGGCCATGACGATGACCAACACCACGGCCCCCATCACCACGATCATCAGTGGCTCAAGCAACGCCGTCATGCCCATCGCCCGACGCTCGATATCCCGCGACAGGGTTTGCGCCGCGCGCTCGAGCATTGGCGGCAGCGAGCCGGTTTTTTCGCCGCTGGCGATCAGGTGGATCAGCACGGGCGGAAAGACCTTTTCCACCGCCAGCGCAGGAGCCAGGTTGACGCCCTCGCGCACCTTGGCCGTCGCGTCGCTGACACACTGGCTCAGGCGGTCGTTGGACAAGGTCTGGCGCGCCGCTTCCAGGGCGCGCAACAACGGCACGCCCGCCCCGCCGAGAATCGCCAGGGTCGAGGCAAACCGCGCGGTGTTGAGGCCCAGTACAAAACGCCCGATCAACGGCAGGCGCAACACCCGGCTGTGCCAGCTCAACCGCGCCACGGGGTTGCGCAGGTACAGGCGCCAGCTCCAGAAACCACCCACGATCCCGGCAAAACACAGCCAGCCCCAGGCGCGGATAAAGTCACTCGCATTGAGCATCGCCAACGTCAGCCCCGGCAGGTCCTGGCGAGCCTGGGAAAACGCACTGACCACCTGCGGCACCACGTAGCTGAGCAGGAAAATCACAATGCCGATGGACACCAGCCCCACCACGCCCGGGTAGATAAACGCCGTGAGGATCTTGCCCCGCAGGTTATTGCGTTCCTCGATGTAGTCGGCGAGGCGCTCCATGACCTGGGCCAGGTCGCCGGACTCCTCCCCCGCCGCGATCAGCGCCCGATAGATCGACGGAAAGTCCCGGGGCCGCGCGGCCAACGCATCGGCCAGGCGCATGCCGCTGCGCACATCGGCGCGCACCGCGCTCAAGGTCTGGGCAATGTGTTTTTTCTCGGCTTGCTCCACCGTGGCGCTCAACGCGGCCTCCAGTGGCAGGCTCGCACCGAGCAGGCTCGCCAGCTGGCGCGTGGCCCAGGCCAGGTCATTGTCCGAGAGTTTGGCGCTGAACCGGCCGCCACCGCCGGCACGCTCGTTGTTGTTCTCGACCTGCACCCGCAAGGCCGTCAGGCCACGGCTGCGCAGGTGGGCAAACGCGCCGCTCTGGCTGTCTGCCTCAAGGTGCCCGGACTCCAGCTTGCCGCTGGCGTCGGCGGCTTCGTAGCGGTATCGGTTCATCAGGCGTCCCGTGTTACGCGCAGGATTTCTTCGGGGGCGGTGGCGCCGCTGCGTACCCAGCGTTCGCCATCCTCACGCATGCTGAACATGCCGGCGCGGCGTGCGGCGGCTTTCAAGGCCTGCTCGCCGGCGCCCTGGTGGATCAGCCCGCGCAGCTCGTCGTCGATGCAGAACAATTCATGGATACCGGTACGCCCGCTGTAACCGATCTGGTTGCACTGCGCGCACCCGACAGGCCGCCAGGTGCCGGGCGCGGCCGGGTCTTCCTGCTTGCAGTGCGGGCACAGCCGACGCACCAGGCGCTGGGCCAATACGCCGAGCAGTGACGAGGCCAGCAGGAACGGTTCGACGCCCATGTCGATCAAGCGGTTGACCGCCGAGACGGCATCGTTGGTGTGTAGGGTGGCGAGTACCAGGTGGCCCGTGAGCGAGGCCTGGACGGCAATTTGTGCGGTCTCCAGGTCGCGGATTTCGCCGATCATGATGATGTCCGGGTCCTGGCGCAGGATTGCCCGCAGGGCCAGGGCGAAGGTCATGTCGATCTTGGCGTTGACCTGGATCTGGCTGATGCCCGGCAGGTCGTATTCCACCGGGTCTTCGACGGTCAGGATATTGCTGGTGCTCGCATCCAGCCGGGCCAGGGCGGCGTAGAGGCTGGTGGTCTTGCCGCTGCCGGTGGGGCCGGTGACCAGCACGATGCCGTGGGGTTGGCGGATCAGGGTGTCGAGTTTGGCCAGGACGGCGGGGTCCATGCCGAGGGTTTCCAGTTGCAGGCGGCCGGCTTGTTTGTCCAGCAGGCGCATCACTACGCGCTCGCCATGGCCGGTGGGCACGGTGGAGACGCGGATATCAATGGGGCGACCGGCCACGCGCAGGGCGATGCGGCCGTCCTGGGGCAGGCGTTTTTCGGCGATATCGAGTTGGGCCATGATCTTGATGCGTGAGACCAGAGCGCCGTGCAGGGCCTTGCGCGGGGACACCACGTCACGCAGCGTGCCGTCGACGCGGTAGCGCACCACGGAGTGGGTTTCGTAGGGTTCGATGTGGATGTCGCTGGCTTCGTCGCGGGCGGCCTGGGTGAGCAAGGCGTTGATCATGCGGATCACCGGGGCGCCGTCCTGGGTGTCGAGCAGGTCGGTGATTTCGGGGATGTCTTGCATGAGGCGGTCGAGATCGACTTCGTTTTCGGCGGCGCCCACGACGGCGGCGGCGCTGCCGGTGTCGGCGTAGGCAGTGGCCAGGAGGCCGTCGAGTTCGTCGTCGCGCACCTGGATCAGGTGGGTTTGGCCGAACTGGCGGTAGACCTCGCTGATGGACCAGCCGGGGGTCGAGGGGCAGATGGTCAGCGTCGGGCCCTGGGTTCCCGGGTGAAGGAGGATACGTTGGGATTTGGCCCAGGCGTAAGGCAGGAGGCTCATGCTTTTGGGCTTCGTTTGGTTGAGTACATATCCATTCCTTCGGTTACGGCTTCGATTGGTTCCGCTCTTACAGC
>NZ_JACAPT010000016.1:0-4298 GCF_013385565.1 Pseudomonas sp. E6002
ACCCAAAAAACGGATATACACGCAAATCACCTTCCCCGAGAAAGCACAAAGGGGACCCGAAGGTCCCCTTTAATTTGTCGTTGCGTGCTCTTTTTTTATTATTGAGGGGCGGTCTATTGTTGTTTTTGGCAACCGTGGCCCTTTACCGCTGTTTTTGGCGACCCCCATCCGGGGTCAAGAGCAAACGTATTTTTTTGAGCGCTGATCTGCTTCTTCGCACGCGATCCAACCAGTGGGTAGCTACCTTGAGGTAGTTTTTTGTTCTTCTCTATCCGGTTGCGGGTTTCGGCAAGCCGTACCCTGCGAAGCACATCTTCTCCAAAAAAATCTGTTAGCTGCGTCTCTGCCGTGTTGTTTTTGTTATGTCAGAGTCGTTACGTCTTATTTTTATTAGGTTTGGTGCTTTTTATTCTTGTTATGCAATAGAGATAGCAGAAGCCGTGCCAACTTTTTAAAGTCCTTTAAAATCAATGCCTTGATTTTTGGGCGAGAAATTTCCTTCAGGAAATGCGACAAAATATGTTCCCGTGTTACCCGATGTGTAGCCGCGAGGTAACACATCGTCACAAGCGCACTACTCAACCGGCACTGCGAGCCTTCGCCACGCACGAACCGGTGGGGCGGCCGAGTACCGTACAAATCTGCTGACCCGCCAGAATCAGCTTGTCCATGTCGATACCCGTCTCGACGCCCAAGCCATTGAGCAGGTACAACACATCTTCAGTGGCAACGTTACCGCTGGCCCCCTTGGCATAGGGGCACCCGCCGAGGCCCGCAATAGAGCTGTCGAACACCTGGATACCTTCCTCAAGGCTGGCGTAGATATTGGCGATGGCCTGGCCATAGGTGTCATGGAAGTGCCCGGCCAGCTTGTCCCGTGGCACCTGCGCGCCGACCACCTCGAACATCCGGCGTGTTGCGCCTGCAGTGCCGGTGCCAATCGTGTCGCCCAGGGACACCTCATAGCAGCCCATGGCGAACAGCTCGCGAGCGACTGCCGCGACCTGTTCCGGCGAGACCTGACCTTCATAAGGGCACCCCAACACACACGACACATAACCCCGCACACTCACACCATGCTGCCTGGCCGCGTCCATGATCGGCACGAAGCGTTCCAGGCTTTCGCTGATGGAGCAGTTGATATTGCGCTGGGAAAACGCCTCGGAAGCCGCCGCAAATACGGCCACTTCTTTTACGCCCGCCGCCAGTGCATCTTCAAAACCCCGCAGGTTTGGCGCCAGCGCGCCATAGGTCACGCCCGGCTTGCGCTGGATCTGCGCAAACACCTCGGCCGACCCGGCCATCTGCGGTACCCATTTGGGCGACACAAAACTGCCGACTTCGATGTAACCCAGGCCGGCGGCACTCAGGGCGTCCACCAATTGCACCTTGTCGGCGACGCTGATGGGTTGCGCTTCATTCTGCAGGCCGTCGCGGGGGCCCACTTCCACCAGGCGCACATGAGAGGGGAGGGACATGGCAGCTACCTTTTATGAATGGCCAACCTGGCCCTGAATGGTCTGTTCCAGCGCCTGGGTGCAACGCTCTTCGGCGGTGTCCAGCTCGAGCTTCATCTGTTCGATGTCGAGCAACTGTTGTTCCAGCTGCTCGCGGCGCTCGGCGATTTTCGCCAGCATGCTGTGCAGCTGTTTCTGGTTGCCGCTGGTAGGGTCGTAGAGTTCGATCAGTTCCCGGCACTCGGCCAGGGAAAAACCGATGCGCTTGCCCCGCAGGATCAGCTTCAGGCTGACTTTGTCGCGGGGCGAATAAATGCGCTCCTGGCCCCGGCGTTCCGGGGACAGCAGGCCTTGTTCTTCATAGAAGCGAATGGCGCGGGTGGTGATGTCGAGCTCGCGGGCGAGGTCGGAGATGCTGTAGGTCGTGCTCATGAGGGCGCTCAAGGAGTGTCTTGAGCGTTAAGCTAATGGCTGGTTGACGTTAACGTCAAGCTCGCTCCTACAGTTTGTCCAGCTTCTTCTCATGGGCCGTCACCTGCTGGCACAACTCGATCATCTGCTCGCGCATCCAGCGGTTGGCCGGATCCTGGTCGGTGCTTTCATGCCAGTACAGATGGGTTTCCACCATCGGCACATCATTCACCGGCAGGTTGAACCAGTGCAGTTCATGGCGCCGTGCGAAGCGCTCCGGCACGGTCATTACCATGTCGGTTTGCTGCAGCACCTGCGAGGCCATCAGGTAGTGCTGGGAGCGCAGGGCGATCTTGCGTTGCAGGCCCATCTTGCCCAGCGCCAGGTCGACATGGCCCAGGCCGTTGCGCCGGCTGGAGATATGAATGTGGGTCAGCGACAGGTAGTCATCCAGCGTCAGTTTGTCCTTGCCCGCCATCGGATGGCCCTTGCGCATGGCGCACACGTAGCGGTCTTCCATGAGCTTGACGTGGCGCACTTGCGGGTCGGTGTTGAGCGGCGCATCCACGGCAAAGTCCAGGCGACCGGCCGCCAGTTCCTTGGTGGTTTCCCGGCGCTTGGACAGGAAGCTCTCGATTACCACCGTCGGTGCCAGGCGGCGCAGGCGCTGGAACAGCGGCGGCAGAATCACCGCTTCGGTGAGGTCGGTCATGCTGATGCGGTAGGTCTTGGCCGCCTGTTGCGGGTTGAAGATCCGGCTTTCCTGTACCGACACCCGCAGCAGCGACAGCGCGTTACGCACCGGGCCAATGATGTTCTGGGCCATGGGCGTGGGCACCATGCCTTGGGCTGTGCGCACGAACAGCGGGTCGTTGAAGGTCTCCCGCAGGCGGGCCAGAGCGTTCGACACCGCAGGTTGAGTAATCCCGACAATCTGCCCGGCGCGGGTCAGGTTGGCTTCAGTGTAGATCGCGTCAAAGACGATGAAGAGGTTGAGGTCGACCTTGCTCAGATTCATTTCGCTGCGCTCTTATTGTTAGGTGTCCATACGCCGATCATATATCGGTGATGAATGTTAATACACGCCGAGAATAGGCTAGGTAAATTATCAACGCTGTTCTAGCATCGATTCATGACCTCAACAACCTCCATTGAGAAGGTGCTGCCCATGGATTTCGCCTATTCGCCCAAGGTTCAGGAACTGCGTGAACGCGTCACCGCGTTCATGGACGCCTACGTTTATCCGGCCGAGCCTGTGTTCGAACGCCAGGTTGCCGAAGGTGACCGCTGGCAGCCCACCGCCATCATGGAAGAGTTGAAGCTCAAGGCTAAAGCCGAAGGCCTGTGGAACCTGTTCCTGCCGGAATCCGAATTGGGCGCCGGCCTCACCAACCTGGAATACGCACCCCTGGCCGAAATCATGGGCCGCTCCTTGCTGGGGCCGGAGCCGTTCAACTGCTCGGCACCGGATACCGGCAACATGGAAGTGCTGGTGCGCTACGCCAACGAAGAGCAAAAACAGCGCTGGCTCGAACCGCTGCTGCGCGGCGAAATCCGCTCGGCATTTGCCATGACCGAGCCGGACGTGGCTTCCTCCGATGCCACCAACATGGCCGCCCGTGCAGAACGCGACGGCGACGAGTGGGTGATCAACGGTAAAAAATGGTGGACCTCCGGCGCCTGTGACCCGCGCTGCAAGATCCTGATCTTCATGGGCCTGAGCAACCCGGATGCGCCGCGTCACCAGCAGCACTCGATGATCCTGGTACCAGTGGATGCGCCCGGTGTGAAGATCGTGCGCCCGCTGCCGGTGTTCGGCTACGACGACGCACCCCATGGCCACGCCGAAGTGCTGTTTGAAAACGTCCGCGTGCCGTACGAAAACGTCCTGCTGGGCGAAGGCCGGGGCTTTGAAATTGCCCAGGGGCGCCTTGGTCCGGGCCGTATTCACCACTGCATGCGTTCCATCGGCATGGCCGAGCGCGCGCTGGAACTGATGTGCAAGCGTTCCGTCAGCCGTACCGCCTTCGGCAAGCCGCTGGCCCGCCTGGGTGGCAATATCGACAAGATCGCCGACTCGCGGATGGAAATCGACATGGCGCGCCTGCTGACCCTGAAAGCTGCCTACATGATGGACACCGTGGGCAACAAGGTCGCGAAAAGCGAAATCGCCCAGATCAAGGTGGTGGCGCCGAACGTGGCGTTGAGGGTGATCGATCGCGCCATCCAGATCCACGGTGGCGCCGGCGTATCCAATGACTTCCCGCTGGCCTACATGTACGCCATGCAGCGCACCCTGCGCCTGGCCGATGGCCCGGACGAAGTGCACCGCGCAGCAATCGGCAAGTTCGAGATCGGCAAGTATGTGCCGCGGGAAATGATGCGCAGCGGGCAGTAAAACCGAGGTGTCTTCATCGCAGGCAAGCCAGC
>NZ_JACAPT010000016.1:4338-5823 GCF_013385565.1 Pseudomonas sp. E6002
ACGCTCTGCGTGGGAATGCTGCCCAGGACGCTCCGCGTCCTCAATACACCCAGACCTCCACCCGCCGGTTCTTGATCCGTCCCTCATCTGCCGTATTTGCCGCCACCGGCATCTCGGCACCGAACCCCTGAATGTCCCTCAGCACCACGCCGCTTTTAACCAGTTCCCGGCGCACCGCCATCGCCCGCAACTTCGACAATAGCGCCGCCCGTTGCGCATCACTCTTGGCATCCCCAAACCCCACCAGCGTCACCTGCTTGTCCAGCTTGCCGTGGCTCTTTATATAAGCGACTACCCGCATCAGGTCCTGGCGCGCCTTGTTGTCGAGGCTGGCACTGCCTTCCTCAAACCGGAAATTTACCGTCAGGCGCTGCGCTTGTCGGGCAATCGCCTGGTAATCCCCGGGCATCGGCGCCCGTGGTTCCACCGCCATGGCCTGCACCTGCTGTGCGATAAAACCGTTGGCGGCGACGATCGCCTGGCCTTTGCTGCTTTGCGCAAAGTCCACCAGGGCCTTGGCCCAGGGGTTTTGTGCAACAGGTGGCAGGTAGAAGAACAACCGGCGTGACAGTGGGTAGTCCTCGGTGGCGATCAAACTGTTCAGCGGCAGCATCGGCTGCGAGTCGCCATCGACGATGGCCACCGCCTTGGCCTGGCGCACATAGGGCAATCCGATAAAACCGATGCCCTGGGGGTCATGGCTGACAGCATCCGACAACTGCTCGCTGGATTCGAAGCGCTTGGCGCTGCCATCCAACGACTTGCCGCGCCGGCTGAGCACCAGTTCCTTGAAGGTGTCATAGGTGCCGGATTGATCATCCCGCGCGTACAGGTGAATCTGGCCACCGATGCCGCCCAGTTGTTCCCAGGTCGAGACTTCGCCGCTGAAGATCTGCGCCAGTTGCGCGGTGTTCAGCGTCCCCAACGGGTTGCGTGGGTTGAGGATGATCGCCAGCCCGTCAATGGCGATGACCTGTTCGGCGTCGGGGCTTTTCAGGTCGCCGAGGGCTTCGAGGTCCACCAGTTCGCTGTCCTTGATCGGCCGGGAAGACGCCGCGAGGTCGGCGCTGGCGTTTTTCAGGGCTGCGAACCCGGTGCTGGAACCATGGGCCGCCACTTCCACCGTCACCTTCTGGCCCTGGCGAGTCTTGCCGACGATGTGCTGTTCGTTGGCCTGGTCAGATGGCTCGCTGTGCACCGCTTGCAACCCCTGTTGCTCCATCAGCCCCTTGACCAGAGCCGGGCCAAGCGCCGCGCCGATGGTGTTGGAACCCTGGATGCGCAAGGCCGGGCCATGTTCGGGGAAGGGCAGAGGGGTGGAAAAAGCGGCGAGGGGAAATGCGCTGAGCAGGGCCAGCAGGGATAGAACGCGCAGCATCATGCCGGCACCTTCTCAAGCCAAAGGGAGTGCCGCGAGATTAAGTCAGAGAGGTTTCAGCAATATGACCGGCATCACGCCGTCAAAAAGTGTGGGAGCGGGCTTGC
>NZ_JACAPT010000016.1:5859-17980 GCF_013385565.1 Pseudomonas sp. E6002
AAGCCCGCTCCCACATTTAACGGCGCTGCTGTTAAGAAATCAGCTCAATTCCAGCCATATCGGTGCATGATCGGAGGGTTTTTCCATGCCGCGCAGGTCGTAGTCCACACCGGCATCCTTCACCCGGGGCAACAAGCCTTGGGAAGCCAGGATCACGTCGATTCGCAGCCCGCGCTTTGGCTCGTCTTCAAAACCACGGCTGCGGTAATCGAACCAGCTGAAGCGGTCTGCCACATCCGGGTTGAGGTGGCGGAAGCTGTCCACCAGGCCCCAGTTCTTCAGGCGGGCCATCCACTCGCGTTCTTCCGGCAGGAAGCTGCACTTGCCGGTCTTCAGCCAGCGCTTGGCGTTGTCGGCACCGATGCCGATATCGCAGTCTTCCGGGGAAATATTCACATCCCCCATTACCACCACGGCCTGTTCATTGCTGAACTGCGACTCCAGGAGGGTTTGCAGGTCCTCGTAGAAGCGCTGCTTGGCCGGGAACTTGGTGGGGTGGTCGCGGCTTTCGCCCTGTGGGAAATAGCCGTTCATGATCGTAATCGGGTTGCCGTTGGCGTCGGCGAAGGTGCCCCAGATAAACCGGCGCTGGGCGTCTTCTTCGTCACTGGCAAAGCCTTTGTGCAGCGCCAGCGGTTCCTGGCGCGAGAGCAGGGCAACACCGTAGTGGCCTTTCTGCCCGTGGTAATACACGTGATAGCCGAGGGCCTTGATCTCATCCAGCGGGAACTGGTCGTCGTGGACCTTGGTTTCCTGCAGGCCGATCACGTCCGGCTGGTGTTTCTCGATCAGTGCCGCCAGCTGATGAGGGCGGGCGCGCAGCCCGTTGATATTGAAAGACACGATTTTCATGGTCGGCGGTCCAGTCTGGCAAAAGGGCGATGCTAGCCGACAATGTAGGACGGGAGCCAGCCTTGTAGCAGCTGCCGAGGCACAAGGCTGCGTTGGGCTACGAAGCGGCGTCCGGTGGCTACACTGAACGAAACAGTGCCGCAGACGTTCGTAATAACAAGAGCGCGACCTTTTGAGTCAGCGCCCAGGGGAGATTCACTGTTATGCCTGACACCTCGACTGCCATCGCCCAGATCCACATGCTCGACAGCGGCTACTCCCGCGAAGCCCGTTCGCTGTTGTACCAGGCCTATCGCCATGAGCCGACGTTCGCCTACATCTTCGAAGCCGAACGTCCCGGCTACGAACAGCGGGTGCGCGCCACGGTGCGTGAGCTGGTCAAGCAGCACTTCTTCCAGAAACTCCCGGCGATTGGCCTGTTGGTCAACGACCGGCTGATCGGCATCGCCCTGATCGCGCCACCGACCCGCCGCCTGGGCATCACCGAAAGCTGGGCCTGGCAGTTGCGCATGTGGCTGAGTACCGGTGTGCGCGGTACCCGGCGTTACCTGGAATACCATCAGGCAGTGCTGGCGTGCCTGCCCTCGGATTCGGTGCATGTGCTGCCGTTGCTGGGGATTCACCCGCAATTCCAGGGCAAGCACTACGGTGAGCAACTGCTGGAAGCGGTGCACAACTGGTGCGCCGAAGACCCGCATTCCTCGGGCGTGGTGCTGGACACGGGGAATTCTCGCTATCTGGAATTCTATAAGCGCCAGGGCTATGAAGAGATCGGCGAGGTCGCTGTAGGACCGGTACTGGAACACGTGTTCTTTCACGCAAATCCGCAGGTGTTACAGGCTGCAACGGTTTAAGACAGAATTATTCAGACAAATCCGGGTTCTAACTCGCTCCCAAGCTCGTGTAGCATCCCGGCCTATGAAGTTTCCAGGAAGATTTACCAGCGGCTTGATTCTGCTGTTCACGAGCTGCGGCGCCTTGGCGCAAAGCGAATTGGATGTGCGCATCAAGCCTTCAAACGACGCGTTGAAAGCCAACATCGAAGGCTATATCGGCGGGGTCGGCGATCGTGACGAAGAAGCCCTGCTGCGGTTCAGCCGTGGCGCCGAGGAGCAGGCCCGCAAGGCCGCCCAGGCCCTGGGCTACTACCAACCGCAGATTGCCAGCGATGTGAAGGGCGGCAAGAACCCGCGCCTGATCCTCACCATCGACCCCGGCGAACCGGTGCATTTGCGCAATGTGACCATTCGGGTCGACGGCCAGGCCGCCGACCTCAAGGCCTTTCGCGTGCCCGCCAGCGACCAACTCAAATCCGGCGCCGTGCTCAACCACGGCAACTACGAAGACGCCAAGCGCGTCATCCAGAACCAGGCGTCACGCTACGGCTTTTTCAGCGGGCGCTTTACCAGCCAGAAACTCTCGGTCGACCCCAAGGCGGGTGTGGCCGATATCGAACTGATTTATGACAGTGGCCCACGCTACACCTTGGGCAAGGTCAGCTTTGCCGGCGATACGCCGTTTGATGAAGACCTGCTGCAACGCATGGTGCCGTTCAAGAGCGGCGCGCCTTACGACTCCGAACTGATCGCCGAACTCAACCAGAACCTGCAATCCAGCGGCTTTTTCGAAGGCGTGCGCGTGGACGCCGCCCCGGCGGCCTCGACCAATGACGTGATCCCGGTGGCCGTGCAACTGGAAACCCGCAAGCCGCGCACCATGGGCCTGGGCCTCGGTTACTCGACCGATGTCGGCCCGCGGGGCAAGGCCAACTGGACGCGCCACTGGGTCAACCCCCAGGGCCACAGTTATGGCTGGGAAGCCGAGCTTTCCGCGCCTCGGCAGAACGTCGGGTTGTGGTACGACATTCCCATGGACCCGCCACTGACCGACAAATTGCGCTTTGCCGGCGGCTACCAGAATGAAGAAATCGCCAACACCGACACCCTGAGTAAACTGCTCACCCTCGGCCCCGAGTGGCACAGCAAGTTGCCCAGCGGCTGGACGCGGGTGATCTCGCTCAAATGGCAGCGCGAAGAATATCGCCTGGGCAACGACTCGGGCCTGAGTACGCTGCTGATGCCCGGCATCAGTTATTCCTACCTGCGCAGCGACAACCGCATCGACCCGCACAACGGCTATCGCCTGCTGTTCGACGCCAAGGTCGCCAAGGAAGGCCTGGGTTCCGACACCAACCTGCTTTACGGCACGGCGACCATCAAGGGCTTGACCACCCTGTGGGACAACCACCGTTTCCTGGCCCGGGCGCAGTTTGGCGGCAGTGCCACCAACGGCTACAAATCCGTGCCGCCGTCGTTGCGCTTTTTTGCCGGTGGCGACCAGAGCGTACGGGGTTACGAGTACCAGACCCTGTCCCCGGAAAACGATCGTGGCGACCGCATCGGCGGCCGCTACATGGTGGCCCTGAGCGCCGAGTACCAATATTCCATCGCCGAAAAATGGCGGATCGCGACCTTTATCGACCAAGGCAACTCGTTCAACACCCTGGAAATGCCGAGCCTGAAAACCGGTGTGGGTGTGGGCGTGCGCTGGGTGTCGCCGGTCGGCCCGATCCGCCTCGACCTGGCCCATGCCCTCGAAGATCCGGGCGGCATTCGTTTGCACTTTTCCATGGGGCCTGAGCTGTGATGCGTGGTTTGAAAATAGCGGGGCTGGCCATTCTGGCGGTCCTCGCGGTGATAGTGCTGGCAATGTGGACGGTGCTGGGTACCCAGGTCGGCAGCCGGTGGGTGCTGGGCCAGGTGCCGGGTTTGACCGTGGAGAATTTCCAGGGTCGCCTTGGCGGGCAGTGGAGTGCCGACCACCTGTTGTGGCAGCAAGACAGCAGCCGCGTGGAGCTGCAGGCGCCGAAGTTCGACTGGTCGCCGGCCTGTTTAATGCGCATGACCTTGTGCATCAACCAGCTGGATGTGGAGCAGGTGAACCTGCAATTTCCGCCCAGCACCGAAGAAAGCAGCGGTCCGATTACCCTGCCGGACTTGAAACTGCCAGTCGCCATTCAGTTGGGCGACATCCGCATCGGCAGCCTGCTGTTCAATGGCAGCGAAGAGCTTCAGGGCCTGCAACTGGCGGCGCACTGGACCACCGCCGGAATGCAGATCGACTCGGTGCACCTGCAACGGGACGGTTTGGTCCTTGACCTGTCCGGCCTGCTGCAACCCACCGGCAATTGGCCGCTGACCGCCAGCGGTAACCTGAGCCTGCCTTACGCCCCGGGCGGTGCGCCCTGGGCGCTGGCGCTCAAGGTCGATGGCGATTTGCTCAAGACCCTCAAGCTCGACGCCGACAGCAGCGGCTACCTGCCGGCCAAGCTCAGCGGCGAATTGCAACCGCTGGTGGAAAACCTGCCGGCGCAGTTGCACATCACCGCCGACGGCTTCAAACCCAGCGCCGATTTGCCCGATACCCTGCAACTCAATCAGCTGGACCTGACCGCCAAGGGCGACCTGAGCAACGGTTACCAGTTGCTGGGCAAAGCCGTACTGCCCGCGGAAAAAGGCCCGGTGGACCTGCTGCTGCAAGGCAAGGTCGACGCCAAGGGCGCGCAGATCGCCGGGCTGGATTTGAATGCCGGTGACAAACAAAGCCTCAAGCTCAGTGCCAATCTGGACTGGCAGCACGGCTTCAGCGCCGACGCGAAAATCGACTGGCTGGATTTCCCGTGGCATCGCCTGTACCCCGTGATCGACGAACCCCAGGTGGCCTTGCGTACCTTCAATGGTGAAGTTTCCTACAAGGACGGCAACTATCTGGGCAACTTCAAGGCCGACCTCGACGGCCCTGCGGGCAAGTTCAGCCTGGCCAGCCCGTTCAGTGGCGACCTCAAGCAAGTGTTCCTCCCCGAGTTGAAACTCGCGGCTGGTCAGGGCAAGGCCGAAGGCCACCTGAACCTGCAATTTGCCGATGGCATCGCCTGGGACACGGCGCTGGACCTGTCGGCGATCAACCCGGCGTATTGGGTCGCGGAGTTGCCCGGCACCCTCGCGGGCCCGTTGCGCAGCAAGGGCGAAATGAAGAACGAGCAACTCAAGCTCAATGCCGACCTCGACCTCAAGGGCCGTCTGCGTGGCCAACCTGCCGTGCTCCAGGCCAAGGCCGAAGGCGCAGGCGAGCAATGGACCCTCGGCACCCTGGACATTCGCCTCGGCGACAACCGCATCTATGGCAGCGGCAGCCTGCAACAGCGCCTTGCCGGGCAGATCGACATCAAGCTGACGCGCCTCGCCCAGCTCTGGCCGCAACTGCGCGGGCAGATGAATGGTCGCCTCGACGTCGCCGGCACCCTGAAAGCGCCGCAAGGCAAGCTCAACCTGGTTGGCCAGCAACTGGCGTTTGAAGATAACCGCCTGCAAAACCTGACCCTGGACGCGAACCTGGATAATGCCCAGCGCGCCAAAGTCGACCTGAAAGGCAGTGGCATCCAGGCCGGTGAAACCCAGCTCGGCACCTTCAGTGCCAGCGCCCAGGGCGATATCAAAAGCCAGAAAGTCCAGCTCGACCTGGCCGGCCCGTTGCTCAAGCTGGCCCTGGCCCTGGACGGCAACCTCGACAAAGGCAACTGGCGCGGGCGCCTGGCCAGCGGCGATGTGCAAGCCGGTGGCCAGGACTGGAAGCTGCAAGCGCCGGCGAAGATCGAGCGCCTGGCCGATGGCAAGCTGACCTTTGCGGCGCACTGCTGGGTCTCCGGCCCGGCGAGCCTGTGCGGCGAAGACCAGCGCCTGATGCCCGAGCCGAAGCTGCGTTATCACCTCAAGCAGTTCCCAATCGACAGCCTGGCGCAGTGGTTGCCCAAGGATTTCGCCTGGCAGGGCAAGCTCAATGCCGACGTGCAGCTCGACCTGCCGGCCAGCGGCCCCAAAGGCGTGGTCTCGGTGGACGCCAGCGGCGGTACCCTGCGGGTCAAGGACAAGGACCAGTGGCTGGATTTCCCCTACGACACGCTGAAGCTGGAAACCACCCTCAACCCCACGCGCATCGACACCCAGCTCAATTTCCGTGGCGGCAAGCTCGGCGAGTTGCTGTTGCAGGCGCAGCTCAATCCGCTGGCGAAGAACAAGCCGATCACCGGCAACTTCACCCTGACCGGCCTCGACCTCGCCGTAGCCCGCCCGTTTGTACCCATGGTCGAAAAGCTCAACGGCAAGCTCAACGGTAACGGGCGGATCGCCGGCAGCCTGCTGGCGCCTCAGGTCAACGGCAGCATCAACCTGGTGGGAGGCGAAATCTCCGGCCCGGAACTGCCCACCAGCATTGAAGGCCTGAATATCCAGGCGTTGATTGCCGGCGAAAGCGTGCAGCTCAATGGCGGCTGGCGCAGCGGCAAGGCCGGGCAGGGCACTATCAAGGGGCAGATCGACTGGGGCCAGGCCCTGGCGGTGGATATCGCGCTGCAAGGCACGCAACTGCCGGTCACCGTGGAACCGTACGCGGCCCTGGAGGTGGCGCCCGACCTGAAGATCAGCATGAAGAACGACAAGCTGGCGATCTCCGGCAAGGTGCAGATTCCCAAGGGCGAGATCACCGTGCGGGAATTGCCGCCCTCGACGGTCAAGGTCTCGGATGACACGGTGATCGTCGGCAGCCAGACCGAAGAGGGCAAGCCGCCGATGGCCATGGCGATGGACATCGATGTGGAGGTAGGCAAGGACAAGCTGAGCTTCGCCGGGTTTGGCCTCACCGCCAACCTGCAAGGCCATGTGCACATCGGCGACAACATGGACACCCGTGGTGAACTGTGGCTCAACGACGGCCGCTACCGTGCCTACGGCCAACGCCTGACTGTGCGCCGCGCGCGATTGCTGTTTGCCGGGCCGATCGACCAGCCGTTCCTGGATATCGAGGCCGTGCGGATCACCACCGAGCCGTCCCGGACCGTCACCGCCGGTATTCGTCTGAGCGGCAGTGCCGAGCAGCCGACTACGCAAATTTTCTCGGAGCCGGCCATGGCCCAAGAGGATGCATTGTCGTACCTGGTGTTGGGGCGTTCGCGCACCACCAACGGTGAGGACAACAACATGCTGGCCGAAGCGGCGCTGGGTCTTGGGTTGATGGGCAGTGCCGGGGTCACGTCGGACATCGCCAAGAACCTGGGCATCCAGGACTTTGAACTGGACACCCAGGGCAGCGGCAACAACACCGCCGTGGTGGCCAGCGGCAAGATCTCCGAGAAGCTCAGCCTGCGTTATGGCGTGGGGGTGTTCGAGCCGGCCAACACCATCGCCTTGCGCTATTTGCTGAGCAAGAAGGTGTACCTGGAAGTGGCCAGCGGTGTGGCCAGCTCCCTGGATATTTTCTACAAGCGCGATTTCTGATCCGTCCACGGTAATGGTGGGAGCCTGGCTCCCACCATTTATCCGCTAATTAGCAAGCAACCTAACTATTCGTTTGACATTCGCTGCCTAGGCAGTAACATCGTGTCACACATTCACTGCTTAGGCAGTTAATAGGCTGGTCACGATGAAGCACTTCACCCCCGAAAACTTCCACAACTGCCACCTCGGCCTGCTGCTGGGCCGGGCTGCGCTGCTCAAAGACAAGATCATCGACACCCACATGGAACCCCACGGCATCACGGCCGCGCAGTTCAAGGTGTTGATCATCATGGCCCAGTACGGCGTCGACACCCCGGCCGAGCTGTGCCGCAACCTGTCGTTGGACAGCGGCTCCATGACCCGCATGCTCGACCGCCTGGAACAAAAGGACCTGCTGGCGCGCAAGCGTTCCGAGCAGGACCGGCGCCAGGTGCAGTTGGTGCTGACCGCCGAAGGCCAGCGCGTGGCCGACATGCTGCCGCACATCGGTGCCCAGGCCCTGAACCAGTTGGCGGGCGCCCTGGAGCCGGGTGAATTGCAAACCCTGGAAAAAATCCTGAAGAAAATTCTGATAGCTGCGGGTGACCCCATCACCATTCAGCGGGTAGGTAGTGCATGAACAATCGCTCCTTGCGTGCCGGCCTCAGCCTTGTGCTGGTGGCCATGACTATGGCCGGTTGTGCCAATTTCAGCGGCTTGAACACAGAAGGCAAACGCCTCGAAGCCAATAACCTGCAAACCGGCAAATCCCTCAGCGGCGTGACCCTGTCCACCGCCGCCTGGCCCACCGCCGACTGGTGGAAAGGCCTTGGCGATCCACAGCTCGACGGCCTGATCCAGGAAGCCCTGCAGAACAGCCCCGACATGCAAGTGGCCAGCGCCCGTGCCCACCAGGCCGAAGCCGCTGCCTATGCCGCCGACGCCGAGCGCATGCCGACCCTGGATGCCAGTGCCGGTGTCAGCCGTTCGCGCCTGGCCAAGGACCAGGACCCGTTGGGCCAGGGCGATGCCTACGCCACCGTGCGTAACATCGGTGCCAGCTTCAATTACAATTTCGACCTGTGGGGTGGCCAGCGCGCCGCCTGGGAAGCCGCGCTGGGCCAGGCCCGCGCTGCCGAAGTCGACCAACAGGCCGCGCGCCTGACCCTCGCGGCCAACGTCGCCAAGGCCTACAGCGACCTGGGCCAGGCCCATATCGTGCGTGACCTGGCCAATGATGACCTCAAGCGCACCCGGCAGATGCTCGACCTGGGCCAGCGTCGCCTGAACTCCGGGATCGACAGCCAGTACCAGTACCAGCAAACCGAAAGCCTGGAAGCCAGCTCCCAGTCGCAACTGATCGATGCGGAAAAGCAACTGCAGAGCGCGAAGATCGCCCTTGCAGTGTTGCTCGGCAAAGGCCCGGACCGTGGCAGCGAACTGGTACGCCCCAACGTGCTCAAGCCGAGCGCGGTTGCGGTGCCTTCGGTGTTGCCTGCCGAGCTGGTGGGCCGTCGCCCGGACCTGATCGCCGCACGCTGGCGGGTGGAGGCGGCGAGCAAGAACATCGCGGCCAGCAAGACCCGTTTCTACCCCAACCTCAACCTGAGCGCGAGCGCCGGGGCCGAGTCGTTGCTGGGGGATGCGATGTTTGGTTCGGCCAGCCGCTTCTTCAGCATTGCGCCGACCGTCTCGCTGCCGATCTTCGACGGCGGCCGCCTGCGCGCCGACCTCGACGCTCGCGACGCCGACTACGACCTGGCCGTGGCCCAGTACAACAAAACCCTGGTGCAAGCCTTGGGCGATATCGGCAACACACTCTCGCAATTGCGCGAGACCGGCCGCCAGATCCAGGCCCAGCAACACGCCGCTGACATTGCCCAGCAGTCCTACGACACCGGCGTCCAGCGTTACAGCTCAGGTATCGGCAATTACCTGGACGTGCTCAGCATCGAACAGCAACTGCTCCAGGCCCAGCGTCAGTTGGCCACCCTGAATGCCGAGCAAATCGATCTTTCGATTCAACTGATGCAGGCCCTGGGCGGCGGTTTCCACGCCGATAACGTGGCCTCGACCACCCCAGCCACGCGCACTGAATAATTCAAGGTACTTGTCATGGCCACTGCCGAAACCAGCAACAACGCTCCTGAAACAAACAAGGCTGAACAACCCAACACCAGCAATCCGCGCAAACGCAAAGTCATGCTGTTTGTGCTGGCGCTGATCGTCATCCTCGGCGCCTTGGGCGTGTGGGGTTGGTACGAATTGTATGGTCGCTTCAGCGAAAGCACCGACGACGCCTACGTCAACGGCAACGTGGTGGAAATCACCCCGCTGGTGACCGGCACCGTGGTGAGCATCGGCGCTGACGACGGCGACCTGGTGCATGAAGGCCAGGTGCTGATCAACTTCGACCCCAACGACGCGGCCGTCGGCCTGCAAAGTGCCCAGGCCAACCTGGCCCGCACCGTGCGCCAGGTGCGTGGTTTGTACAGCAACGTCGATGGCATGAAAGCCCAGGTGCTGGCGCAACAAGCCAACGTGCAAAAGGCCCAGGACAACTACAACCGACGCAAGAACCTCGCTGCCGGCGGGGCGATTTCCCAGGAAGAACTGTCCCACGCCCGTGACGACCTGACCTCGGCGCAAAACGCCTTGGCCAACGTGCAGCAACAGTTCAAGACCAGCAGCGCCCTGGTGGATGACACCGTGATTTCGTCCCACCCGGACGTGCAGGCTGCCGCCGCACAGTTGCGCCAGGCTTACCTGACCAACGCCCGCAGCACCCTGATCGCACCGGTGACCGGCTATGTGGCCAAGCGTACCGTGCAACTGGGCCAGCGGGTCCAGCCGGGTACTGCACTGATGGCCGTGATTCCGCTGGATCAACTGTGGATCGACGCCAACTTCAAGGAAACCCAGCTGCGCAATATGCGTATCGGCCAGCCGGTGGATATCGAATCCGACATCTACGGCAGCGACGTGAAATTCAGTGGCACCGTCGACAGCCTCGGCGCGGGCACGGGCAGCGCGTTTGCCTTGCTGCCGGCGCAGAACGCCACCGGTAACTGGATCAAGATCGTGCAACGGGTGCCGGTGCGTATCCATGTGAACGCCGATGAGTTGGCCAAGCACCCGCTGCGGGTGGGCCTGTCCACCGTGGTCGACGTCGACCTGCACGACCAGAGCGGCCCGGTACTGGCCCAGCAGGCGCCGCAGAAGGCGTCGTTCACCACCAACGTTTACGACCGCCAGTTGGCCGAAGCCGACGCGATGATCACCCAATTGATCCATGACAACAGCGTCGCCGCTCCCAAGGCTGCCCAGCGCTGATTCGCCAATCCATCAGCTGCGGCCCCGGCGGCCGTAGCGCCAATCATGTTGCACAGGATTCGCGATGAGTAACGCTAACGCCTCCTTCACGCCGCCCAGCTTGCTGATGGCCACCATCGGCCTGTCCCTGGCGACCTTCATGCAGGTGCTCGACACCACCATCGCCAACGTGGCGCTGCCGACGATTTCCGGCAACCTCGGCGTGAGTTCGGAGCAGGGCACCTGGGTCATCACCTCGTTTGCCGTGAGCAACGCCATCGCGCTGCCGCTCACCGGCTGGCTGAGCCGTCGCTTCGGCGAGGTGAAGCTGTTTCTGTGGGCCACCATCCTGTTTGTGCTGGCCTCGTTTCTCTGCGGTATTTCCACCTCGATGCCCGAGCTGATCGGCTTTCGGGTATTGCAAGGCCTGGTTGCCGGCCCGTTGTACCCGATGACCCAGACGCTGCTGATCGCGGTCTATCCCCCCGCCAGGCGTGGCATGGCCCTGGCGTTGCTGGCGATGGTCACAGTGGTGGCGCCGATTGCCGGGCCGATCCTCGGCGGCTGGATTACCGACAGCTACAGCTGGCCGTGGATCTTCTTTATCAACGTACCCATCGGCATCTTTGCCGTGATGGTGGTGCGCTCGCAACTGAAGAAACGCCCGGTGGTCACCAGCTATCAGCCGATGGACTACGTCGGCTTGCTCAGCCTGATCGTCGGCGTCGGCGCCTTGCAGATCATCCTCGACAAGGGCAACGACCTGGACTGGTTCGAGTCGAACTTCATCATCATCGGCGCGGTGATCTCGGCTGTCGCCCTGGCGGTGTTCGTGATCTGGGAAATGACCGACGAGCACCCGGTGGTCAACCTGCGGCTGTTCGCCTATCGCAACTTTCGCATCGGCACGATTGTGTTGGTACTCGGGTACGCGGGTTTCTTCGGGATCAACCTGATCCTGCCGCAATGGCTGCAAACCCAGATGGGCTACACCGCCACCTGGGCGGGCCTGGCGGTGGCGCCGATCGGGATCCTGCCGGTGTTGATGTCGCCGTTCGTGGGCAAATATGCGCACAAGTTCGACCTGCGGCTGCTGGCGGGGCTGGCGTTCCTGGCGATTGGCTTGAGTTGCTTCATGCGTGCCGGGTTTACCAATGAAGTGGACTTCACACACATCGCCCTGGTGCAGTTGTTCATGGGGATCGGCGTAGCGCTGTTCTTCATGCCGACCTTGAGCATCCTGATGTCCGACCTGCCGCCGGCGCAAATCGCCGACGGCGCTGGCCTGGCGACCTTCCTGCGGACCCTGGGCGGCAGCTTTGCGGCCTCATTGACCACCTGGATCTGGATTCGCCGGGCGGACCAGCACCATGCCTACATGAGCGAAAACATGACCACCTACGACTCGGCCACCCGGGACGCCTTGCAGGCGCTCGGCGGGGCAGGGCACAAGGCGTATGCGCAGTTGGACCAGATACTGACGAGCCAGGCGTACATGATGTCCACCGTGGATTACTTCACGTTGCTGGGGTGGATGTTCATGGCGTTGATCGTGATTGTATGGCTGGCGAAACCGCCGTTTGCAGCGAAGGCGGGGCCGGAGGCTTCTGGCCACTGATCGAAAGACCGAACTCGGTCAATGTGGGAGC
>NZ_JACAPT010000016.1:18010-22849 GCF_013385565.1 Pseudomonas sp. E6002
AAGCCAGCTCCCACATTTGATGGGTGTTGTGTCTGAGGATCAGGCGCCAGGCAAGGCCAGTTGCGGGTTGACGAAGTCAAACGCCGCCAGTTGAAACCCTTGCTCATCCACCTGCAACGCCCACCCTTGCTTGTCCCAATCCCCCAGCACAATGCGCTTGGCCGCTTGCTCGCCAATCTGCAACTTGTGAATCGCCGGGCGGTGGGTGTGGCCATGCACCAACGTACGCACGCCGAACTGCTGCATCACCCTCGGCACTTCCTCGGGCGTTACATCGACAATGTCGTTGGTCTTCATTCGCGTCTGCGCGCGGCTTTCACTGCGCAGCTTGCGCGCCAGCTTGTGCCGCGTGCGCAAGGGCAGGTGGCGCAGGATGAACAGCGTGATGGGGTTACGCAGGATGCGCCGCAGCTTCATATAGCCAAGGTCGCGGGTACACAGGCTGTCGCCGTGCATCAACAGCACGGGCTCGCCTGCGAGTTGCACCACACTCGGGTCCTTGAGCAAGGTTGCGCCTGCGGCTTTGCAGAACGCCTTGCCGATCAGGAAATCCCGGTTGCCATGCATGATGAATATCTGGGTGCCGCTGTCGCTCAGCTCGCGCAGGGCCAGGCAAATCGAACGCTGGAAGGGCGTCATCCCATCGTCGCCAATCCAGGCTTCAAAGAAGTCCCCCAGAATGTACAACGCCTGGGCGGAA
This sequence comes from Pseudomonas sp. E6002, assembly GCF_013385565.1. Lineage (NCBI taxonomy): Bacteria > Pseudomonadati > Pseudomonadota > Gammaproteobacteria > Pseudomonadales > Pseudomonadaceae > Pseudomonas > Pseudomonas sp. E6002. The sequence goes on from NZ_JACAPT010000016.1 coordinate 18,711, forward strand.
CGGGCGCGGCCGTGCAGTAAATCCAGAAACGCCCGGGTTATGTCCGGGCGCTCCTCTTCCAGATGCAAATCTGAAATCAGCAATATCACTCAACGATCTCGGCTTTCTCGACGATAACGTCTTCTACCGGTACGTCCTGGTGACCTGCCTTGCCGGTGGTTTGCACACCCTTGATCTTGTCGACAACGTCCTGGCCTTCGGTGACTTTACCGAATACCGCGTAGCCCCAGCCCTGCACGTTCTTGCCGCTGTGGTTCAGGAAGGTGTTGTCGGCGACGTTGATGAAGAACTGCGCGGAGGCCGAATGCGGCTCCATGGTACGGGCCATGGCGACGGTGTACTTGTCGTTGGAAAGGCCGTTGTCCGCTTCGTTCTGGATGCTTGGACGCTTGTCTTTCTTTTCTTTCATGCCCGGCTCGAAACCGCCGCCCTGGACCATGAAGTTGCCGATGACACGGTGGAAAACAGTGTTTTCGTAGTGGCCGGCTTTAACGTACTCGATGAAGTTGGCGACGGTGATCGGCGCTTTCTCGGCGTTCAGCTCGATGACGATGTCACCGTGGTTGGTGGTCAGTTTGACTTGAGTCATGTTCACTACTCTTTCAAGGAATTCGTGGGTTTGGGCGTTTTGCGCCTTACCTGCTTGGCAAAAACGGCAGCCAAGGCGCGCAGTTTAGCGTGACCTGCGGGAATTTCGAGGTGGTTTTTTACCGCCCATGCAATAAATGCAGCAGTTTTTGGCCACGCTCTGTCAGGGCCTTGACAGCATCGGCTATGATAAGCCCTTTGTTTGTCGGCCTCACCCGGCCAAGTACTTCGTCTGTTCAAGGATCCTATGAGCAAGCCCACTGTCGACCCTACCTCGAATTCCAAGGCCGGACCTGCCGTCCCGGTCAATTTCCTGCGCCCGATCATCCAGGCGGACCTGGATTCGGGCAAGCACACGCAGATCGTCACCCGCTTCCCGCCTGAGCCCAACGGTTACCTGCACATCGGCCACGCCAAGTCGATCTGTGTGAACTTCGGCCTGGCCCAGGAGTTCGGTGGCGTCACGCACCTGCGTTTCGACGACACCAACCCGGCCAAGGAAGACCAGGAATACATCGACGCCATCGAAAGCGACATCAAGTGGCTGGGCTTCGAATGGTCCGGTGAAGTGCGCTATGCCTCCAAGTATTTCGACCAGTTGTTCGACTGGGCCGTCGAGTTGATCAAGGCCGGCAAGGCCTACGTAGACGACCTGACCCCGGAGCAAGCCAAGGAATACCGTGGCACCCTGACCGAGCCGGGCAAGAACAGCCCGTTCCGCGACCGTTCGGTTGAAGAGAACCTGGACTGGTTCAACCGCATGCGCGCCGGCGAGTTCCCGGACGGCGCCCGCGTACTGCGTGCCAAGATCGACATGGCCTCGCCGAACATGAACCTGCGCGACCCGATCATGTACCGCATCCGCCACGCCCATCACCACCAGACCGGTGACAAGTGGTGCATCTACCCGAACTACGACTTCACCCACGGTCAGTCGGACGCCATCGAAGGCATCACCCACTCCATCTGCACCCTGGAGTTCGAAAGCCACCGTCCGCTGTACGAATGGTTCCTCGACAGCCTGCCGGTACCGGCGCACCCGCGTCAGTACGAGTTCAGCCGCCTGAACCTGAACTACACCATCACCAGCAAGCGCAAGCTCAAGCAACTGGTCGATGAAAAGCACGTGTTTGGCTGGGACGACCCGCGTATGTCGACGCTGTCGGGCTTCCGCCGCCGTGGATACACCCCGGCATCGATCCGCAATTTCTGCGAGATGGTCGGCACCAACCGCTCCGACGGCGTGGTCGACTACGGCATGCTCGAATTCAGCATCCGTCAGGACCTCGACGCGAACGCCCCGCGCGCCATGTGCGTGCTGCGTCCGTTGAAGGTGGTGATCACCAACTACCCGGAAGGCCAGGTCGAAAACCTCGAACTGCCACGTCATCCGCAGAAAGAAGAACTCGGCGTGCGCAAGCTGCCGTTCGCCCGTGAAATCTACATCGACCGCGATGACTTCATGGAAGAGCCGCCAAAAGGCTACAAGCGCCTGGAGCCGAACGGCGAAGTACGCCTGCGCGGCAGCTACGTGATCCGTGCCGACGAAGCGATCAAGGACGCCGATGGCAACATCGTCGAACTGCGTTGCTCCTACGACCCGGACACCCTGGGCAAGAACCCGGAAGGCCGCAAGGTCAAAGGTGTGGTGCACTGGGTGCCGGCGGCGGCCAGCGTCGAGTGCGAAGTGCGCCTGTACGATCGCCTGTTCCGCTCGCCGAATCCCGAGAAGGCCGAAGACAGTGCCAGTTTCCTGGACAACATCAACCCTGACTCGCTGCAAGTTCTCACGGGTTGTCGTGCCGAGCCATCGCTTGGCGACGCACAGCCGGAAGACCGTTTCCAGTTCGAGCGCGAAGGTTACTTCTGCGCGGATATCAAGGACTCGAAACCCGGTGCTCCGGTATTCAACCGTACCGTGACCTTGCGTGATTCGTGGGGCCAGTGATTCTGTTTTAAGGAACTGTCGTGCTAACGATCTACAACACACTCAGCAAGACCAAAGAAGTCTTCAAGCCGCTGGATGGCAACAAGGTGCGCATGTACGTGTGCGGCATGACCGTGTATGACTACTGCCACATCGGCCACGGCCGCAGCATGGTTGCCTTCGACCTGGTGACCCGCTGGTTGCGTTTCAGCGGTTATGACCTGACGTATGTGCGCAACATCACCGACATCGACGACAAGATCATCAATCGCGCCAACGAAAACGGCGAGTCGTTCGACGCGCTGACCGAGCGCATGATTGCTGCGATGCACGAGGACGAGGCACGCCTCAACATCCTCAAGCCGGACATGGAACCGCGCGCCACGGACCATATCCCGGGCATGCACGCGATGATCCAGACCCTGATCGACAAGGGTTATGCCTACGCCCCGGGCAATGGCGACGTGTACTACCGCGTCGCCAAGTTCATGGGCTACGGCAAGCTGTCGCGCAAGAAAATCGAAGACCTGCGCATCGGTGCGCGGATCGAAGTCGACGAAGCCAAGCAAGACCCGCTGGACTTCGTGCTGTGGAAAGGCACCAAGCCCGGCGAGCCGAGCTGGGAGTCGCCATGGGGCGCCGGGCGCCCGGGCTGGCACATCGAATGCTCGGTGATGTCCACCTGCTGCCTGGGCGAGACCTTCGACATTCATGGCGGCGGCAGCGACCTTGAGTTCCCGCACCACGAAAACGAAATCGCCCAGAGCGAAGCGGCCACCGGCAAGACCTACGCCAACGCGTGGATGCACTGCGGCATGATTCGCATCAATGGCGAGAAGATGTCCAAGTCCTTGAACAACTTCTTCACCATTCGCGACGTGCTGGAAAAGTATCACCCGGAAGTGGTGCGCTACCTGTTGGTGTCGAGCCATTACCGCAGCGCGATCAACTATTCGGAAGACAACCTCAAGGACGCCAAGGGCGCCTTGGAGCGTTTCTACCACGCGTTGAAAGGCCTGCCCTCCGTGGCGCCTGCGGGCGGCGAAGCGTTTGTCGCGCGGTTCACCGAAGTGATGAACGACGACTTCGGTACGCCTGAAGCCTGCGCGGTGCTGTTTGAAATGGTGCGCGAGATCAACCGCCTGCGCGAGAACGATCTCGACGCAGCGGCGGGGCTTGCCGCACGTTTGAAAGAGCTGGCGAGCGTGCTGGGCGTATTGCAGATGGAAGCCGATGACTTCCTGCAGGCGGGCGCTGAAGGGCGTGTGGATGCCGCTGAAGTTGATGCGCTGATCCAGGCACGTTTGACTGCCCGGGCCAACAAGGACTGGGCGGAGTCTGACCGTATCCGTGACCAACTGACCGCGATGGGTGTGGTGTTGGAAGACGGGAAGGGCGGGACGACGTGGCGGTTGGCTGATCAGGCTTGATTGGTGATTGCTGAATGAAAAACGCCCCGACTGGTTCGGGGCGTTTTTTTTGGCCTGTCTATCCGTTATTCAGGGGGCGGTTCTTACAGCGTGTCTTGGACGGGACACCTGTGCGGGGACATGGTTGACGCATCGAGGGGCGAGCAAGCCATCTCAAGATCAAACGCAGAGCTGCTTAATGTGGGAGCGGGCTT
>NZ_JACAPT010000016.1:22953-56351 GCF_013385565.1 Pseudomonas sp. E6002
TGCTTTTGATCTTGATCTTAGGCGCTAGCCTAAGCGAGGTGCCGAGTGGTGGGGCAAGAGCGTTATCGATTGTTCCCATGCTCCGCGTGGGAATGCCGCCCCGGACGCTCTGCGTCCCGCCGTCAATGCGAGGTTGAAGTTCTGCACGAGTTGATGCGGGGCGTCACGGTATGCATTCCTACGCAGAGCCTGGGAACAATCAAACGTCCAGGTGATCATCTTTGGGACTTTCCGGGTAAGCGCTGCCACCACCACTTCAAGTCACGTTTGACAGGAAGTGCTAACGCATGGAGGAAAAGACAGATAAATGCGAGCCAACCAACCGACTCGTAGTTATTAATGATTTCCGGGTGATGCCCGAAGTACAAGAAATTATCAAATTTAACGATGTCCATGTGTACGCTCATAAAAAGCATGTTTACCCCCAGGCCTAGCAGGAGCTTGGTGTAACCAATATTTTTGCTGGAAAGGATCACTTTGAGGCTGTACGCAAATAGAATGCCGAATACCGAAAAAATCAAGAAAGCTAAAATAATCAATTTTTTGTCTCTTGATATAAGTTCTTTAGCGTTAAGACGTCTGCGCCTGCTTCAAATGCCAATGAAGTTGGCCCCATGGTCTTGTATGCTCGTATTTTGTCCGTATTGAGATACCTAAATAAACGCCAGGCATCTGGTTTTAACACGTGCCTTGTAACGCTGTAGGCAGAAAGCCCAATATCAACAGAGCCATATGCCATATTCGCTTCACGCTCGCCATATCCCATCGCAGATAATGCCGAGTGATGCCCCTTGCGCAATAGTCTTCTTACCTTGTTCAACATCCCTGACAATACTGCGCGCGTAATAAGCAACCTCCCGGTTGAATATGGACCGTGTTATCCCATCCTTGAGATGCCGCCCACTGATCGCACAGGCGTGATTCGTCAGCTTTGCTGCGGCTTGACTAACTTCCCACAGTTCATGAAACGTTGGCGTCGATGGTTCTTGATTTAGTTTCATAGATCGGTCTCGGGCCATGAACTGTAGCCACTGGTACCGGCCAGATGGTGAGTCCAGATGATTTCCCGATACCGGATGGAGAGATGCTCTTGTGCATCTATATCGTGCATCAGTACTGCGTGGGGCACGTCAAGGGAAAGGTCCGCGATGATGCAACCCCGTAGGTCGACGGTGTAGTACTTCTGGTGTTGGCCAAACTGAGAAATACGGTAGAAATGGATGATGCAGTTAAGCTCTTCTCTTTTGGAAAGTGCCATCGCCAACAGAGGTGAAGCTTTATCGACGTTTTTTGTAATGACCACTGGCCCATGAGTCGCAGCTCTGACATTCCCTTCATTGAGCATGTTGTGGTTATAGGACATCACCATTATTTCGTCGCGATGCCTTTCCTGGCATTTGTTACCGATAGAGTCTTGTGTAGAGCAGCCTGCGGAAATAAGACCCTGGGTTTTTCCGTTGATAGTCATGTAACCGTGGTTAGCCATAAAGAAGCATCCTGATCTATTGGTTTTCAGAATACAAAAAATGGCAAATAGGAAATATCGGAAGATTCTCTTTGAAGTGTGTGAGCAATATGTAGGATTTTTCTCTAATGGAGGGGCGGGTCTAGTTGAAATCGAATAGATCCACCCCGTTGTGTTTTTTCCTCTTTAACGTAGTTGGTTGTGTGTTGCGCCGTATTGATCAAGGGTGCTATCGACCAATAACTGAATCCCCTCCAACATCCGGCAAATCCCCAACGCCACACTCCGGGACGGCCCATCGATTTCAAATGCCAGATTCGTAGCTAACACCTGCACCGACGCCAAGTCCTCCGATGCATTGACCAACAACGTCTCCGCGTCCAACCCTTCACGCACGACAAAAAGCTTGGAGCTCTCGTCAGGCGAATCAGGTTCAGAAGAGGGATTCAGATAATGATTAATCGCCCGATGAGCAGCCGCGTGAAGCGAGGGTGAATCGAGTGGCGGGTTTGGACTGTCTTTGATCATGACGACGCTCCTAGAGTAATGGAGCCGCCACCCATCGCTGCGAAACGACAATCGGGTGGCAGCTGTACGCAGGTTCGCAGACCGGGACTCTAGGCACCCGGCATACCCGAAGGTATCCCGCGCACAGCCGCCATAACATCAGGCATAAAAAAGCGCCCGCTATCTTGTGGTGGACGCTGTGCGTCTAGAGTTTACCCGGGCTGCGAAACCCGGTCGCTGAATTTGCAGCGACCACCGAAGAGTAGGGAGCCATCTTCTGAGCGACAACCCTAAAAAGCTGTCGGAAATTTCCGGGTGTTAACCCGCGACCATCAGCGCTTGCCACTCACCTCATACCGGCTTTGAACAAACCCATTATCCGACGCATACGTGCCGATATGCCGAAGCTCATGCTCGCCACCCAACTGGCTGAACAAGGGGATCCCCTGGCCCAGCACAACCGGAATACGTGTGATGATCATCTCGTCGATCAAACCCGCCTCAAGAAACGCCTGAATCGTCTGGCCTCCGTCGATATACAGGTGTTTCATCCCGCGCTCGGCCAACGCTGCCACGAGGCTGGTGACATCCTGGCTCACCACCTCAACCTTGCCCTTCAAAGCTGCAGGTAGCTCAACCGATTGGTGAGAGAGTGCTATGACCGGCGTGCCCTCATAGGGCCACTCCGGAAAGGACAACACTTTTTCCAGAGTCTTGCGGCCCATCACTAGCGCATCCACGGTGGCGATGAAGTGTTCATAGGTCACGCCGTTCAATTCGGCGCCTTCGTACTCAGGGCGATGAAGCCACTCGATATCACCGTCTGGCCTGGCAATAAAGCCGTCGACGCTGGCTGCGATAAAGACCGAACATTTGCTATCCATGGGGCGTGAAACTCCTTTTCTGTGTGCTTGAAAATATCGACTGTCATGGGTCGGCAACGCTAATGTTAATTTAATCTTGCGATGCAATAAGCGAGCATTGCCAAAAATCACCGTGGGTACCCGGCGCAGGCCGGTGTGCCTTTTCGTATTGCGAGGATCTATGCGCCGTTGGTTAATCCGCTACCGTTACGCGATCATTTTCTGGCTGTGCTTCGGGGTTTTCCGCACCTCCCTGGCTGACTGGAATCCCATCCCGTCCGGTTCCATGCGCCCGACGTTACTTGAGGGCGATGTGGTGCTGGTCAACCGCGTCGCGTACGACCTCAAATTGCCCCTCACCGATATTTCCCTGGCGAGACTGGATAACCCCCAGCGCGGAGATGTCGTCACGTTCTCTTCGCCCAAGGACGGCACGCGCTTGATCAAACGCATTGTCGGTATCCCCGGCGATACCCTGGAAATGCGCGACGAGGTGTTGTGGGTCAACGGTACGCCGGCCACCTACAGTAATGGGCAGGACATCAGCGAGCCCATCGCGCCTGGCCAAACAGTTCCGGGTATCAAGGTGACGGAGCGTGCGAACAGCAGCCAGCGCACGGTGCAGTTCATGCCGACAGTACGGGCGCTGCGCGATTTCGGCCCGGTGGTGGTGCCTGCCGACAGTTACTTCATGCTGGGCGACAATCGCGATAACAGCGATGACTCCCGTTATATCGGGTTTGTGCCGCGTCGGCTGTTGATCGGGCATGCCCACCATATCCTGGCGTCAGCGCAGATCCTGGATCACTGGATGCCACGATTGGGTCGATTTGGCGCGCCGATCCTGTAGTGGGCTGATCACGCGTTTGCGCTGAGCGCCCGCAGTGCAAAACCCGCAATGCGCTCCAGCTGCTCAGTGGTGGCGCCGCCCTTGCTGGCGACTTTCATGCCGCTGAGGGTGGCCATCAGAAAATCACACGCGCCCGAGAGATCGGTGCCGACGGTCAATTCGCCTTGTTCCTGCGCACGCTCCAGCGTCTGTTCGAATGCATTGCGCAAGCGTTCGGCGCTGTGGGCGGTGAGTTGATTGATCTCATCATCTTCCAGGCCGAACTCGCAGATGGCATTGACGCCCATGCAACCCGCCGTCCCTTCCCGCAGGGCGCGGGTGGCGAAGGATTGCAGGGTGTCGTGCAGTGCCTGCAGCGGGGTCGGGCCCTGGTTCAGGCGCTCGATCAAGTCGTCGACGCCGGTGCGCTGATACTCGGCCATCGCCAACAGGTACAACTGGCGTTTGTCGCCAAAGGTGTTGTACATGCTCTGGCGGCTCAGTCCCATGGCCTGCATCAGTTCTTCAGTCGAGGCCGCGGCAAAACCCTTGTCGCAGAAAACCCGGATGGCCTCGCGCAGCACCTGGTCGCGGTCGAATGCTCTGGGTCTTGCCATGGTTACCTCGGGGGAAAATGCAGGTGAAGGCTCAGGCCAGGTAGCCGCCATCGATGGTCATGCTTGCGCCGGTGACAAATGCCGCTTCTTCGGACGCGAGATAAGCAACCATGCCGGCAACATCGTCGGCGGTGCCCACGCGGCCCAAGGGGATCAGGCTTTTGATCATGTCCGCATGGGGCCCGTCTGCCGGGTTCATGTCGGTGCTGGTCGGGCCCGGCTGCACGTTGTTGACGGTGATGCCGCGCGGCGCGAAATCAATCGCCAGGCCGCGGATCATACCGGCGATCGCCGACTTCGTCATGCTATAGACGCTGGAGCCCGGGAAGCCCGAACGTTGGGCGACCACGCTGCCGACGGTGATTATTCGGTCACCCGTGTGCATCACCGCCGAGCTGGCCTTGGCCGCCGCAAACGTGGCCCGCACATTGACCGCAAACATTCGGTCGAAGTCTTCCAGGCTGAAGGTGTCGACGGTGCCCATCAGCAGGATCCCGGCGTTGTTGACCAGGATATTCAAGGCGCCGAAATGCTCGACAGTGGCCGCGACCGCCCGTTCTATTGCCGCCACATCGGCGCTGTCGGCCTGAATCGCCAAGGCTTTTCCGCCCTTGCTTTCGATCAGGCCAACCAGCGCTTGCGCCTTGTCGGCAGAGGAGGAATAGGTAAACGCGACCGCTGCACCTTCAATTGAAAGCCGGCGGACAATCGCTTCGCCGATACCGCGGGAACCGCCGGTGACCAGGGCGACTTTGTGGTTGAAGCGAGGGGTGTGAGCTGTCATGGGGGAGGCCTGAGGTTTAGTGGATTAAATAATCCACTAAACCGTACCAGCCTGGAAATACTTCGCCAAGCTGTTTTTGGATTAATTAATCTTTAACTGAAGGATGTGCTCTCGAATCCGTCATCAGACGCCGGTCATTTCAGGTCGCTGTAGGTCAACCTGAACTCCGACAGCGCCGGGTGCTCGGTTTTCCACTGGCGGCCATACGCCTTGGCTGTTTCCATTTCTTCGGCAGTCAGCGCGCTGGCCAGTTGTTGCAGGTAGCCTGCGGCATCGGCGTGCCGTGGGTTTTGCCGGGTACTGTCCATGACCAGCCAGTAGAGCCCATAGGCGTGGATTTTGTTCTCGGGGTAGTGATAGCGGTTGGTGCCACTTTCATCGATATCGAACCCGCCGAGCGCACCGGCATAGGTCATGACGCCATCAAGGTCATTCAGCGCCAGCCGTTTTTCCAGGTGTATGCGCTGGTAGGAGAGGTTGCGGTAGTAGGTCTGCATGTTGGCCAGCCACTTCATCGCTGGCGGGAAGCCCTTGAAGGCCGCATACCTGAGCATGGAGTCGCGGTTGTCACTGGCCTCCGGGTTTTTGTCGTACAACAGCGCCGCAATGTAATAGGCCTCGGCGCAGCCTGCATCACCTGCCTTTCTCAGCCACGAGCGATCTTTGGTCAGTTCATACAGCTGCAGCATCGCTGCGCCGTCGCCAGCATCGGCACCTGCCTGGGCGAGGGCCTTGGCCTTGGCCAGGTTGGTTTCGCCACCCAGGCGCATCAGGGCGTACACATGATCCTGGGCGGCGGCCAGGCGGTACCACGCCTGGGCCTCGGGGTCGACACTGCCGACCCGGCGCCGGATGGCTTCGCCCAGGGCGTATTGGGACGGCGCATCGCCGGCCGAGGCAGAGATGGTCAAATGGGTTTCGCACTCTTCGAATTCACCGAGTTGATACAACTCGAGGCCCCGCTGCTTGGCTGCCTGTTGCTGGCTCGTCAAATGTGAAATCAGCGCATTCAGCGAGTTGAGCAAATCAAACAGCGTGGTCAGTGCATCGGAATGGGTATACATGATCATTACCTGTATCGGGATACGTTGTCCGATAAAGGTAGGTGGGGCGGTGGGGTCCCAGGTGACAGATAGTTATCGGCAGGAGCGCTACCTTTCCCGCGCTCTGGGCAACCCCTCAAGCGCTACGGCTGCCACGTATTGCCTGGTCCAGAAACAACGCCGCATTCGCCACGGCCTGCATGCCTTCGGGCAAGATTGCCGCAAACAAATGCCAGACATGAAACATCCCGGGCCAAACCTCCAGCGACACGCGTACCCGGTTTTCCCCCAGGTGGGTGGCCAGGCGCATGGCGTCGCTGAGCATGACTTCGTTTTCGCCGATCTGCACCAGAATGGGCGGCAATCCCCGGACGTCCGCGAACACCGGCGACGCATCGGGATCATTCGGCAGCGCGCCATTGAGAAACGCTTTTGCAAGCAGCGTCAGCCCCAGGCGGGAGGCTTGCGGGTCGAGGCCGTCACGGTTGTCGATGGAGGCGCCGGTGTGTTCCAGGTTGGCCCACGGCGACAAGGCGGCGCCCCCGGCGGGCAGTGGCAGGCCTGCGTTGCGGGCCTTGACCATCACCGACACCACCATTGCGCCGCCGGCCGAATCGCCCGAGAACACGATGGACCTGGGGTCATTGCCCTGGTCGAGCAGCCAGCGATAAGCCTGCAACGTGTCATCAATAGGTACGGGGAACGGATGCTCGGGCGCCAGGCGGTAGTCGGGCAGGTAGACTTTTGCACCCAGCAGTTTTGCGAAGTGGCCGGCAAGGCCCAGGTAGCCCCGCGGGCTGCCGCCGACATAACCACCGCCGTGGATGTAAAGCAGCACCTGGTCACCCTCAAACCCATCAGGCACGACCATCATGCCCGGTACGCCACCCATATCGACGTCACAAAAGCTGACACCGGCGGGAATCGGATGGGAACAAAGCACCTGCTCATAAGCCTTGCGCTGCTCATTGAGGGTGAGGGTGGTTTCCTGGCCCGTGAGAAATGGGCCGAAGTCAGCGGCGCAGGCAACCCACGCGTCGAGATGGGCCTGGACAAGGGGAGTGAATGCCATGGGGGAGAACCTCATAAAGTGATCCCGATACCGGGATTAGCGATTGAGGTTCTATTTTATGGATTCTATTGGAGAACGAATTTCACCACTGCGGCGCCTGCCGGGATCAGCTGCCGCTGTCAGTGCGACGGCTACTGACTTCAGCCGGCACATCATCCCCAGCCATGCGCTTGCGGAACAGCGCAGTGCGTGCCAGCAATAACGTGGTCACCGGCACCGTGATCGATAGCAGAATCGGGATCAACCAGCCGTGCAATACCGGACCGGACTTGAGCACCGAAAAGTAGATGATCGAGGCCAACGCCACGCACCAGGCGCCCAAGGTCGAGGCCAGCGCCGGCGGGTGCATGCGCTGGAAGAAGTCTTTCATCCGCAACAACCCAATCGCCCCAATCAGCGCAAACAGGCTGCTCAGCACTAACAATACCGCGACGATCACTTCAACCCACAGCGGCAACACGTCGACATTGATCATTCGATCACCTCCCCACGCAGCAGGAATTTCGCCAGGGCAAATGACCCCACAAAGCCAAACAGCGCAATCAACAGAGCCGCTTCAAAATACGTGTCACTGGCATACCGAATACCCAGCACCAGCATCATCAGCATGGCCAGGATGTACAGGTAATCCAGCGCCAGGACCCGGTCCTGGGCCGACGGGCCTTTGAACAGGCGCACCAGGGTCAGCACCATGGCCAGGGAGAACAGGAACAGGCTGAACAGGATCGCATTGGAGAGCAGGGCGCTCATTCGAAGATCTCCATCAGGGGCCGTTCGTAGGCGTGTTTGAAGTGCTCGATAAACTGCGCTTCGTCATCCAGGTCGAACACGTGGATCAGCAGGACGCTGCGGTCCAGGGCCAGTTCCGACCATACGGTGCCCGGCGTCACGCTGGTGATCATCGCCAGCACGGCCAGGCCGTTGGCATCCCGCAGGTCCAGGGGGATCTTGATAAAGCGCGAACGCGGTGGGCGAGAGCCGCAGGTCAGGATGCCCCAGGCCACGGCGAGGTTGGAGATGATCACGTCACGCCCCACCAGGAAGAACAAACGGATGATCACCCCCGGGCGGCGGATGCGGATCGGCAGCGGGCGCAACGGCGCCATCATCAGCGGTGCCGCAAAGCCGAGGATCGCCCCCAGCAGCAGGTTGCCGGGGCTGACGGACAGGTTCAGCACCAGCCACAACAACCACAATGCCAATGACAGCCACGGGGCAGGGAACAGGCGCTTCATGGCTGCACCTCCAGGGCGGCGGCCTTGGCTTCAGGGCTCGGCACCGGACGCGTCGCCATGACCGCCATCACATAGTGTTCCGGGTTGTTCAGGCTCTCGGCGGCCGCCTGGGTATAGCGCATCAGCGGCTCGGCCTTGAACGTCAGGGCGATGCTCAGGCCCAGCAGGAAGAAAATCGGCACGCATTCGAAGCGGCGCAGCAGCGGCGATGGACGTTCTTCCGGGGTCCAGAAGCGCTGGATGCCGAGGCGGGCGAAGGCGATCAGCGAAGCCAGGCCGGAGAAGATCAGCAGTGCCACCAGGCCCCAGGCGGCCGGACGCACCGGTTCGTCGATGGCATTGCCCAGGCCCAACGGGTTGATCAAGGCGCTGAGCAGGCTGAGCTTGCCGATAAACCCGGACAGCGGCGGCATGCCGATGATCAGCAGGGCGCAGGCGATAAAACTCAGGCCGAGGAACGCCACCGTCCAGGGAATCACCTGGCCGACCACGGCTTTCTGTTCATCGTCGAGGTTGGTGCCGGGCGGCGGATGCAGGGATTCCATGGCCTTGGGCAGGGCTTCGATTTCGTCGTCCAGGGGCATGTCGTTGGCCGAGCGCGAACGCTCGATCAATTCGGCCAGCAGGAACAGCGCACTCAGCGCCAGGGTGGAGCTGACCAGATAAAACAGCGCCCCGGCGGTCAGGCTTGGCTGGGCAAACCCCACCGCCGACAGCAGGATCCCGGCGGACACCAGGATGCTCAGGCTGGCCATGCGTTCCAGGCGTTGCGCCGCGATCATCGCCAGCGCCGCGCAGACGATGGTTGCCATGCCGCCGTAGATCAGCCAGTCGCCGCCAAACAGTGCCGAGGCACCCGCCTGGCCGGAGAACAGCAGGTTCCACAGACGCAGCACGGTGTACACGCCGACCTTGGTCATGATCGCAAACATCGCCGCCACTGGCGCACTGGCCGAGGAGTAGGCAGGCGCCAGCCAGAAGTTCAGCGGCCAGATCCCGGCCTTGGCCAGGAAGGCGACGGCGAGGATGCCCGCACCGGCATGCAGCAGGCCGCGATCGGCTTCCGGCACCAGGGGGATTTTCAGTGCCAGGTCGGCAAAGTTCAAGGTACCGGTGACGCCATAGATCAGCGCCGCGCCAATCAGGAACAAGGTCGAGGCCAGCAGGTTGATCGAGATGTAATGCAGCCCCGCCGACACCCGCGCCCGGCCGGAACCGTGGAGCATCAGGCCGTAGGACGCCGCCAGCAGCACTTCGAAAAACACGAACAGGTTGAACAGGTCGGCGGTCAGAAAGGCGCCATACAGGCCCATCAGCTGAATCTGGAACAGCGCATGGAAACTGGTGCCGGCCCGATCCCAACGGGCCATGGCGAACAGCAGGGCGCTGACGCCAATGATCCCGGTGAGCACCAGCATCATCGCCGAGAGTTGGTCCACCACCAGCACGATGCCGAACGGCACCTGCCAGTTGCCCGGCAGGTACACACCGATGGAGCCGGGGCCGCCTTTCTGGGTCCAGTACAGCAACAGCACGGCGATGCCCAGGCCCACCATGCTGGAGAACAGGTTGATCCGCGCCTTGAGCGGGCGGTGCTTCTCGCCGAGCATCAGCATCAGCGCGGCGGTCAGCAACGGCAGCAGGATCGGCGCGATGATCAGTTGATTCATCCAGGTCATTCCTTGGGCTCCCGGCCGTCCACATGGTCAGTGCCGGTCAGGCCCCGGGATGCCAGCAGCACCACCAGGAACAGTGCGGTCATGGCGAAGCTGATCACGATTGCCGTCAGCACCAGGGCCTGGGGCAGCGGATCGGTGTAGTTGAGCAAGTCTTGCGGCACGCCATCCTTGATGATCGGCTCCTTGCCGATAAACAGGCTGCCCATGCTGAAGATGAACAGGTTGACCCCGTAGGAGAGCAGGCACAGGCCCATCACCACCTGGAACGTCCGTGGCCGCAGGATCAGCCAGACGCCGGAGGCCGCCAGGACCCCAATGGCAATTGCGATGACTTCTTCCATCAGGCGGCTCCTCCTGGGCTGGCAACGGCTTTCGCCTGGTTACTGGGTTTATGGGCGCGCACCGATTGGTGGCCGAGGGCGGTGAGCATCAGCAAGGTCGAGCCGACCACCATGGCGTACACACCGACGTCGAAGAACAGCGCGCTGGCGACGTGGATGTCCCCCAGCACCGGCAGGCTGAAGTGCCAGGTGTGCGTGGTGAGGAACGGGTAGCCGGCGAGCAGTGCGCCCAGCCCGGTCAGGGTTGCAGACAACAAGCCAAAACCCATCCAGCGCATCGGCCGCAGGCTCATCTGTGCCTCGACCCACTGGGTACCGGCGACCATGTATTGCAGGATGAACGCGACGGACATCACCAGGCCGGCGACAAACCCGCCGCCCGGTTGGTTGTGCCCACGCATGAACAGGTAGAACGAGACAACCAGCGCAATCGGCAGCAGCAGGCGCACCAGCACCGCCGGCACCATCATGAAGCCCAGGGCGGTGTCGCTGGCCTGGCGCGGGTTGATCAGGTCGGTGGCCACGTCGGGTGCCAGTTGGCGCTGTTGCGCGGGCAGTTCCATGCTTTCCTTCGACGGACGGAAGCGGCGCAGCAGGGCGTAGACGGTCAGCGCCACGGCGCCGAGCACGGTGATTTCTCCCAGGGTGTCGAAGCCCCGGAAGTCCACCAGCATCACGTTCACCACATTGCTGCCACCGCCTTCTGGCAGGGCACGGCTGAGGTAGAAGGAGGAGATGTCGTTGGGGGTCTGGCGGGTCAGCATCGCGTAGGAGAGCAGCGCCATGCCGCCACCGACCACGGTGGACAGCAGGAAGTCCCGCAGGCGGCGGATGCGTGCCTTGCGCAGCGAGCTGGGCAGTGGGGAAACTTCTTCGATCCGCCGTGGCAGCCAGCGCAGGCCCAGCAGGATCAGCACGGTGGTGACCACTTCCACCACCAGTTGCGTCAGCGCCAGGTCTGGCGCCGAGAACCAGACGAAGGTCACGCAGGTCACCATCCCGCACACGCTGACCATGGTCAGGGCTGCCAGCCGGTGGTACTTGGCTTGCCAGGCGGCGCCCAGGGCGCAGGCGATTGCCAGCAGCCACAGGGTGACGAACACGATGGAGCCCGGGATCTTCGGCCGGTCGCCCCAACTGATGCCGCTGTAGAGCATCGGGATCAACCCGGCGATCACCGCCGCCAGCACCAGCAGGAACAGCTGGGTTTGCAGGCGTTTGGTGCTGATGCGTTTTTCGATCTTGCGCACCCCGCGCATCATCACCACCAGGCAGCGCTCGAAGCCGCGCTTGCCATTGAAGTAGCTGATGATCGGCGGGTATTTGAAGCGGCCCAACTTGAGTTGCTTGCGCAGCAGCAGATAGAGCACCACGCCGCCGGACATGGCCACCAGGCTCATGATCATCGGCGCGTTCCAGCCGTGCCAGATGGCGAGGCTGTATTCCGGCAGTTCGCCGCCGACCACCGGCAGGGCCGCTGCGGCGAGGATCGAACCGACCACCTGGGCCGGGAAAATCCCCACCAGCAGGCAGGTAAACACCAGCAACTCCACCGGCGCACGCATCCAGCGTGGCGGCTCGTGCGGGGTGTGGGGCAGGTTGGTGGCCTTGGGGCCGAAGAACACATCCACGGTAAAGCGCAGGGCATAGGCCACGCTGAAGGTACCGGCGATGGTGGCGATGACCGGCAGGGCGATTTCCACCCAGGCGGTGGCGGAGATAAATACGGTCTCGGCGAAGAACATTTCCTTGGACAGGAAACCGTTGAGCAGCGGCACGCCGGCCATGGACGCACTGGCGACCATCGCCAGGGTGGCGGTAAACGGAATCAGCTTGAACAGGCCGCTGAGCTTGCGGATGTCACGGGTGCCGCTTTCGTGGTCGATGATCCCCGCCGCCATGAACAGCGATGCCTTGAAAGTGGCGTGGTTAAGGATATGGAATACGGCGGCGACAGCGGCCAGCGGGCTGTTGAGGCCCAGCAGCAAGGTGATCAGCCCGAGGTGGCTGATGGTGGAGTAGGCCAGCAGGCCTTTGAGGTCGTTCTGGAACATGGCGCAATAAGCGCCGAGCAGCAGGGTAATGGCACCGGCACCGCCGACAATCCAGAACCACTCTTCGCTGCCGGACAGCGACGGCCACAGGCGGGCCAGCAGGAACACGCCGGCCTTCACCATCGTTGCCGAGTGCAGGTAGGCCGACACCGGCGTCGGTGCAGCCATGGCGTGGGGCAGCCAGAAGTGGAAGGGGAATTGCGCGCTTTTGCTCAGGGCGCCGATCAGCACCAGGGCGAGCATGATCGGGTACAACGAATGGGCACGGATCTGATCACCGGCAGCCAGGACCTGGTCCAGGTCGTAGCTGCCGACGATATGCCCGAGCAGCATCACCCCCGCCAGCAGGCACAAACCGCCCGCGCCGGTGACCATCAGCGCCATATAGGCGCCACGCCGGGCATCGGCGCGGTGGTGCCAGTAGCCGATCAGCAGGAACGAGAACAGGCTGGTGAGCTCCCAGAAAAACACGATCTGGATCAGGTTGCCGGAGATCACCAGGCCGAGCATCGCACCCATGAAGGCCAGGAAAAACGCGAAGAAGCGCGGCACCGGGTCTTCCGGCGACATGTAATACCGGGCGTACAGCGACACCAGGGTCCCGATGCCCAGCACCAGCATCGAGAACAACCAGGCAAAACCGTCCATGCGCAATACGAAGTTCAGCCCGAGGCTGGGCAACCACATGAATTCTTCACGTATCACGCCACCGTGGGCGATCTGGGGGTAGAGCAGGGCGACTTGAACCGTCCCGACCAGGGCCACAAGGCCGGCCAGCAGGGACTCTGTGTTGCGTGCGTTGTGCGGCAGCAAGGCCGCCAGACAGCTGCCGATAAAAGGCAGAAGCAGTAGAACTATCAGGGACATAGGCTTCTAATCTGCGGGAGTTTGGGATGCATCATACGTGCCGGAATCTTGATCACCAAACGGCAAGATGTGGCAGGATCCTACAAGGTAGGCTGAAAAAGGCTGTTTGGCATTGTTTCAGTGCCCGTATCCAGGACAGGTATGCTGTTCAAAGGTTTTTTTCAGCCTGTTGCATAAGGACGTGTGATGACCCAGCGATTGCTCCACCTTGCCCATGTCGCCTGCAGCCTGCCGGATGGACGCAGCCTGTTCGACAACCTGAACCATGCCTTCAGCGCCCGTGCGACCGGCCTCGTGGGGGCCAACGGGACTGGCAAGTCCTTGTTGGGCGCAATGCTCGCGGGCACCCTGCAGCCCACCCGCGGGCATGTGCGCCGTGAGGGCAGTGTGTACGCGGTGACGCAACTGCTGGAGCCCGAACACTATCCCAGCGTGGCGGCGTTGGCGGGTGTCGACCAAGTGCTGGCGGCGTTGGCGCGCATCGCCGAGGGCAGCGTGGACGAACACGACCATGCACTGGCCGTTGATCAATGGGATTGCGCGCCTCGACTGGCGGCGGCCCTGGAGCAAATCGGCCTGGGGCACTTGACTGCCGACTCGCCAACCGCGGCCCTCAGTGGCGGCGAACGCCAGCGCGTCGCTTTGCTGGGCGCCTGGTTGTCGAGGGCAGACTGGTTGATCCTCGATGAGCCCAGCAACCACCTGGACATTGATCAGCAGCACAAGCTTGCCCAGCAGATTGATCGCTGGCCCGGCGGCCTGGTGCTGATCAGCCATGATCGCGGGCTGCTGGAGCACATGGACGAGATTGTCGAACTGTCGCCCAAGGGCTTGGCGGTGTACGGCGGTAATTACAGCCACTATGCGGCGACACGGGAGCAGGAGCAGCAGGCGTTCCAGTCGGCGTTGCAGGGGGAGCGCGCGCACGCCAAACGTGAGCAGCGTGAAGCGGTCATCCAGATGGAGCGTCAGCAGCGCCGCAATGCCCGGGGCGACCGCCAGGCCCGGGATGGCAACCAGACCAAACTGATCACCAACGCCCAGAAAGAGCGCAGTGAAAACAGCCAGGGCAAGTTGCGCCTCAACCAGCAGCTGGCGCGTGAGCAGCAACAGCAGCGGATCGCCGAGGCGCGTGCGCGGTGTGCGCCCGAGATCCAGCGCATGATGCTGTCGCCGGAAAGCGTGGTGCCCCAGGGCAAGCTGGTGTTGCAACTCAACGAGGTGGTGCTGCCGTTTGGCAGCCGCGCACCGATCAATCTCACCCTGACCGGCCCGATGCGCATGGCGATCCTGGGAGCCAATGGCAGTGGCAAGTCGACCCTGCTGCGGGTGATTGCCGGCCAGTTGCCGGTGGCTGCCGGTGAGTTGGCGCGCAGTTGCCATATCGGCTGGCTGGACCAACACGCCGGGCTGGAGCACCCCGAGCGCACGGCGGTGCAATGGCTTTACGAAAGTAATCCGCTACTGGCGGAAAGCGAAGCGCGTACCCGGCTGGCGCAAATGGGCATCGATGCCGACCGGGCGGTCCTCGATACGCGCCAACTGAGCGGCGGCGAGCGTCTGAAAATTGCCCTGGCCGCACAGCTCTACGCCGAGCATCCGCCGCAATTGTTGTTGCTGGACGAACCCGACAACCATCTGGACTTGCCCAGCCGGATTGCCCTGGAGCAAATGCTCAATCAGTACCAGGGCGCGCTGATCGTGGTGTCCCATGACGAGGCGTTCCTGCAGGCCATCAACCTGGACGGTGAGTTGCGCCTCTGAGGCCGTTCAACCCTGTTTTTCATGTTCCAGTTCGGCCTGGGGCTCGGCGAGCCGCTGCCGGCGGGTTTTCATCTCACTGACAATCACCGCCGCCACGATCAACGCCGCGCCCACCATGGCAATCGGCGGGAAGCGCTCCCCGGCAATCCGCCCGACTACGCCGGCCCACACCGGCTCCCCGGCATAAATCAGCGTGGCGCGAGTCGGCGAGACGCTTTTCTGCGCCCAGTTCATCGCCACCTGAATCACCGCGCTGGTCAGCCCCAGGCCCACCGCGCTGAACAGCAGCAACCAGGAAAACCCCGGCAGCGCCTCGCCCATCGGCACCACCATCAGGAACGACAGCACCGACGCCGTGGCCAGTTGCACCACCGTTACCCGGCGTACATCCACCTGCCCGGCAAAGGCGCTGATCAGGATGATCTCGGCGGCAATTGCTACCGCACCGATCAACGTGGCGATTTCACCGGGGCTGAAATTCAATGATGCCCCGGCCGGGCCGGTCAGCAGCATCAGCCCGGTAAACGCGAGCATGATGCCGATGCTCGGCATCAACCCCGGCCGCCGTCCCAGTACCAGCCATTGCAGCAGCGGCACGAATGGCACATACAGCGCAGTAATAAATGCCGACTGGCTGCTCAGGATCGTCTGCAAGCCAATGGTCTGCAAACCGTAGCCGAACATGATCGCCACACCGATAAAGCAGCCAGCCTTCAATTCAAACAGCGTCAGGTTCCGCAGGCTGCGGAATGAGAACGCCCCGACGATGAGCGCCGCTGCAGCAAAACGCAGGCCGACGAAAAACATCGGGCCGCTGACCGCCATGGCGTGCTGCACCAGCAAAAAGGTGCCGCCCCAAAACATGGTGATCACCACCAATACACATTCGGCTTTGCTGAAACGGGAAAACAACGGGGAGGTGGTCATGGCGGCTCGGTCTTGCACAGGAAGGGCGCGGACCGCACAATGCGCCGCAAGCTGGGCAGTATACTGCGCAACCCCACCCTGTGAGCAATATAGTGCACAAAGAAAATCCGCAACGGGCCTCGGTCCTGCAACACGTCAGCCAGAACGTTCGGCGCCTGCGCCATGCGGCTGAGTTGAGCCAGACGGCGCTGTCCGAAAAATCCGGCGTCAGCCGGCGCATGCTGGTGGCAATCGAGGCGGGGGAGAAAAACGTCAGCCTGTCGACCCTCGACCGGGTGGCCGAAGCCCTGGACGTGGCCTTCAGCGACTTGATCCAGGCCCCGGATGCCGCTGATCACAGCCGTATCAACGAACTGGCCTGGGCCGGTGACATCCCCGGCAGCAAAGCCGTGCTGCTGGCCAAGGCCACCGCGCGTCGCGAGGTGGAACTATGGGAGATGCGCCTGGAGCCCGGCGATCGCTACATGCCTGAACCGGACCCCGAGGGTTGGAGCGTGCAGTTGTTTGTGTTCGAAGGCACCCTGACGCTGGTGCTGGGGGATGAGGAAAAAAACGTCGCCACCGGTGAGTTCCTGATGTTCGCCAGCCGCTACCTTCATGCCTATCGCAATGACGGCGACGTGGCGGTGCGGTTTGTGCGCAACGTGGTGATTTAAGACTCTTGGCTTTGAGTGTTGTCAACTGTCAGATTTCACAGCTTACATCAGCGTTGGATTGAATCTAGTGTGGGAGTTACTGCTCAGAGAACTGGCTCAATCGGAGCGCGGGCGGAAGGGGCAGTTGGCTTCACTAAATGGAGAGCACACTGATGACAGCGCAAGACTCAAAGCACATCAAGAGTAGTGACTTGCTTCCCCGTCCACGCATTAATCCCTCTCACGGGAACCATGTGAATTATCCCGAGATGCAGGGTGGGCAAGCCTCGATCATTATTCCCGCGTACCCGGGCCTGGCCATTGGGCAAACAATCAGGTGGACGGTCAGGGGGAACGGCTTGCTGTTTGGTCACATCGAGGTAAAGTCGCTGGAGCACCAATACAAAGATGTTGTGAACGGTATTGTCTTCCGCCGTGAGGTGGTGGAGGCAAAATATAGCGTGCGTCAAGATGGACATGACGAGCGCCTTTCTGACCATAGTTTTTATATCGTGGACGACCGTCCTGCCGACGCCTGAGTGGTAGCGAGTTGGCTTTCAATACCGAAGTCAGTGTCGCCGGTATTGAAAGCCACCACGGGGCCTTGCTCCCGGATGATCAACTGTTGGCAGCGCAACAGTGGTTGGACACTTTGCTGTTTTGACCCGCCAACGATTTCCCTGATATACCGGCAACCCGCTGATTTCGTTGCACATTGCATTCGGGCACGACTCCTGCAATCACTCCAGTATCTCTCTGGAGCCTGGAGTCGGCCCATGTCAGCCCAACCCCTACAACCTGCCCACATCATCCGTTCGGACGCCGAGGCCATTGCGGTTGCTACCGAGTTGGCCAAGCGTTTTGCCGTGGACGCCGGCGTGCGCGACCGCGAGCGACGCCTGCCGGTGGCCGAGCTGGACGAATTCTCTGCCAGTGGCCTGTGGGGCATCACCATTCCCAAGGCCTACGGCGGCGCGGGAGTGTCCTATGTGACGGTGGCCGAGGTGATCAAGCTGATCTCCGCCGCCGACCCGTCCCTGGGGCAGATTCCGCAGAACCACCTGGGCGTCGTCGACATCCTCCTGCAAACCGCCAGCGAGGAGCAAAAGCAGCACTACTTCGCCAAGGTCCTGCTGGGCTATCGGTTCGGCAATGCCTTCTCCGAAGCCAAGAGCAAGAACGCCGGCACGTTTGACACACAAGTGCGCTTTGACGGCGACAGTGCGTACATCAACGGCGAGAAGTTCTACTGCACCGGCGCACTGTTCGCCCATATCGTGCCGACGGTGGGCGTCAACGAAAAAGACCAGGCGTTCATCGCCTTTGTCGAACGGGACGCGCCGGGCCTGCAAGTGATCGACAGCTGGGACGGCTTCGGCCAGCGCACCACCGCCAGCGGCGGCGTGACCCTCGACGGTGTGAAGGTGCCGCTGAGTGCGGTGATCCCCGCCCACCAGGCCTTCGACCAACCCACCGCCAACGGCCCGATTTCGCAGATCATCCAGGCGGCCGTCGACACCGGCATCGCCCTCGGGGCCCTGGAACAAGCCAAGATTCATGCACGCCAGGCCCGGCCCTGGATCGACAGCCAGCAGGATCACGGCTGGCAAGACCCGTTCACCATCGCCGCCATCGGCGACCTGGAATGGCGGGTCCACGGCACCGAAGCGATCCTCGCCAAGGCCGGCATTGCCGTCGACCAGGCCCTGGCCAACCCCAACGAAGACACCGTGGCCAATGCCTCGTTGGTCGTCGCCCAGGCCAAAGTGCTGTCGGCGGAAACCGCCTTGCTCGCCAGCAGCAAACTCTTCGAACTGGCCGGCACCCGCTCGGTGTCCGGCAAGCACAACCTCGACCGCTTCTGGCGCAACGCGCGTACCCACACCCTGCACGACCCGGCCCGCTGGAAATACCACCTGATCGGCAACTTCGTGCTCAACGGCGTCAAGCCCGCACGCCATGCCTGGAACTGAGGAGTTGCATCCATGACCGCACTGAATCAGGCGCGCCAACTGCTGGAAAGCACCCGGCGCTTTGTCGAGAAAAGTGATGACCCCTACGTGATCAGCCGCTTTGGCGATTTGCAGATTCGCGTGGAGGTAGCGGCTGCTTTGTTTGAGCGTGCCGAAACCCACCCAGGCCCGGTGGCCCTCACAGAAGCCCAGATAGCGGCTGCCGAGGCCCTCATCGCTGTCAGCAACGCCGAATTCGAACTCACCGGCCAGCGTACTGCGCTGCCGCCGACCCTTGATGATCCCCTGCGCTGGAAATACCAGATTGTCGGCAACTACCACCTCAACGGTGTCGCCCCCCGGAGTAACGTTTAATGCCTCGTGAAATCCGTTTGAATGCTTTCGACATGAACTGTGTCGGCCACCAGTCGCCGGGCCTGTGGGCCCACCCGCGTGACCGCTCATGGCAGTACAAGGACCTGGAATACTGGACCGACCTGGCAAAAATTCTTGAGCGCGGCAAGTTCGACGGCCTGTTCATCGCCGACGTGCTGGGCATCTACGACGTCTATAACGGCAACGGTGACGCAGCGATTCGCCAGGCGACCCAGGTGCCGGTCAACGACCCGCTGTCGCTGATCGCACCCATGGCGCTGGTCACCGAACACCTGGGTTTTGGCCTCACCGCTTCACTGTCATTCGAACACCCGTACCCGTTCGCCCGGCGCCTTTCCACCCTCGACCACCTGACCAAGGGCCGCGTCGGCTGGAACATCGTCACCTCGTACCTGGAAAGCGGCGCGAAGAACCTCGGCCAGAAAGCCCAGACCGAACACGATGCGCGCTACGACTACGCCGAGGAATACCTGGAGGTTTGCTACAAGCTCTGGGAAGGCAGCTGGGAAGAGGGCGCGGTGTTACGCGACCGCGAACGGCGGATCTTCAGCGACCCGAGCAAGATCCACGAGATCCGCCACGTCGGCAAACACTTCCAGGTGCCCGGCATTCACCTGTGCGAACCGTCGCCACAACGCACGCCGGTGCTGTACCAGGCCGGGGCGTCGAGCCGTGGCAAACAGTTCGCCGCCGAACAGGCCGAATGCGTGTTCGTCGCCGCGCCGTCGAAAGTGCTGCTGAAGAAAACCGTCGCTGACATCCGTCGGCGTGCGGCTGAGGCAGGCCGTGATCCGAAGAAAATCCTGATCTTCAACCTGCAGACGGTGATCGTTGGCGAGACCGATGCCAAGGCCAAGGCCAAATTCGACGAATACAAATCCTACGTCAGCTACGAAGGCGCGATGGCCCTGATCTCCGGCTGGACCGGCATCGACTTCAGCCAGTTCAAGCCCGATGAACCCCTCAAGCATGTGCATACCAACGCCATTCAATCGGCGGTGGAAGCCTTCTCCACTGCCGACCCGAACAAGGTCTGGACCCCGAATGAACTGGCAGACTGGGTCGGCATCGGCGGCTTCGGCCCGTTGTTCGTCGGCGGCCCGGAAACCGTGGCCGATCTGTTGCAGGAATGGGTTGAAGAGACCGATGTGGACGGCTTCAACCTGGCCTATGCACTGACCCACGAGACCTTTATCGACGCGGTCGAGTTACTGGTGCCGGAGTTGCAGAAGCGCGGCGTGTACAAGACCGAATATGCCCAGGGCACCCTGCGGGAGAAATTGTTTGGGGACGGCGCGCGGTTGGCGGACAACCATCCGGGGGCCAGCTATCGTGATTTGTCGGGTGTACATAAAACAAATGTGGGAGCGGGCTTGCTCGCGAATGCGGACTGACATTCAGCATTGATGTTGCCTGAAGCACCGTTTTCGCGAGCGAGTCGAGCCGTCCCACCGCCGCCCACATAAATCCGGCCAGCGGACCACCGCATGCTTGTTTCACCAATAGGAGCATCACCCTATGAGCGTGCATGAACTTGAACTTGCGCTGGATGTGGAATGGCCCGCCGAACGGGTTACGGTGTTGCCCGAGGCGTTGGCGCAGTTGCGCCATTGGGCACAGGTGACCCCGTTGCACAGCGCCCTGCGCCACAAGCGTGACGGCCAGTGGTATGCCTGGCGCTGGATTGATGCGTTGCGGGATGTCGAGCGCCTGGCTGATGGCTTGCGTCAGCAGGGCTTTACCGAGCAGTCGCGGCTGGCCCTCAGCGGTGCCTTCGAACCCGGCCTATTGCTGCTGGCCCTGGCCGCCCAGGTGATCGGTGGCCAGATCCTGACCCTGGCGGATGACCTCGAGCCCGCTGCCCTGCAGCAACAAGTGTGGCGCATCCGGCCTACCCACGCGTATGTCCCTGGGTTCCAGACGTTGGCGATGGTGCGACGGATCGACCCTGTGGACACCTCACAACGGCTCTGTCGCTGGTGGCAGCCTTCGGGCAAGACCGAATTGTGGAGCGGGGAAAGCACCCATTGGCAAGGCGGCCTGGCGACGGTGCTGGAGCAATGGCTGATTAGCGGCCAGAGCCTGGGCTTCCCGCAGTCGGGCTGAACTAGGCGTCCCGGGTGAATGTGCTGGATACTGCACGGGGCGATTTTTACCACAACCATTCAGGCAGACAGTAAGGGCGCAATTTCATGAGTGAAACCGAACGCGGACAGGCGACGAGCGCCATTCGCAACGCCGATGTGCTGATTGTCGGCGGCGGCCTGAGCGGGACGATGCTGGCGGTGCAGTTGCTGCGCCTGCCGGGCACGCGGCAGATCCTGGTGATCGAGCCGCGCCAGGAACTGGGGCGCGGCGAGGCCTACAGTGCGGTAGAGCTTGGGCACACCTTGAACGGCAACGCCGCGCGCATGAGCGTCGACCCGGACAACGCCGATGACCTGACCCAGTGGCTGACCGCCTACATCGCCGGCGGCGGCTGGCCCGAGTCGGACCAGCAGCACGTGCCCATCAGCGAACTGTTTCCGCCCCGCGGGATTTTTGGCCTGTACGCGCAGCAGCGGCTGGCCGAGGCCAAGGCGATTTCCGCGTCGACCGTCGAGCACATTCGCGCCGAGGTGACAGACCTTGAGGTGGATGAACACGCCACACGGCTGACCTTGAGCGACGGCCAGCAACTGCGCGGTGCCTGTGCGGTATTGGCCACCGGCATGTTCCCGGCGGCACGCACGCCACAGACCGAATCCAGCGGCTTGAATGCCGCTGCCGTCGACCCGTGGGATGTATCGGCCATGACCCAACTGGACCCGCAATCTACCGTGCTGATCATCGGTTCCGGGCTGACCATGGTGGACGCCGTGGTGTCCCTGGAACAGGCCGGCCATCGCGGGCCCATCGAGATTTTTTCGCGCCACGGCCTGTTGCCCCATGTCCGTCGGCAGCCGCCGGCCTGGGTCGACTTCCTGGGAGAAGACCACAGCCTGCGCAGCCCCCGGCAATTGCTGCGGGAGGTGCGGCGCCAATGCCGGCTCGCGCTGGAGCAGGGGATTGACTGGCAAGCGCCGCTGGACACCGTGCGTGCCAACATCGGGCGGTTGTGGAGCCAGGCCAGCGAGGGCGAGAAACGTCAGTTCGTGCGGCATGTGCGGCCCTGGTGGGAAAGCCACCACCACCGTTCGCCGCCGTTGAGTGCCGAGTTGGTGGCGCGGTTGCATGGGGAAGGGCGGCTGCGGATCCGGGCGGCTTCGTACAAGGGGCTGGTGCCTTCGCAAGGTGAGGTGACGATCCGCCTGCGTCATCGTGGAGAGCAGGATGTGGTGCAGGTGTCGGGGGCAGCGCTGATCAACTCCAGCGGGATTGAATATGACTGGCGGCGCGTGGCCCGGCCGTTGCCCCGGCAGTTGCTCAAGCGCGGGCTGATTCAGCCCGGGCCGTTGGCGTTGGGGATTGCGGCGGATGTGTCGGGGGCGGTGCTGGATGCCCACGGGAATGTCAGCCGTCGGCTGTTTGCCATGGGCCCGCCGTTGCGCGGTATGTGGTGGGAAAGTACCGCAGTGACGGATGTCGCGATTCAGGCCAAGGCGCTGGCCGCGAGGTTGGCACACCTCTGAATCTAATGTGGGAGCTGGCTTGCCTGCGATAGCGGTGGGTCAGCTGCATCTTTATCAACTGAGAGATTGCTATCGCAGGCAAGCCAGCTCCTACAGGTCGGGTTCATGGACCGACCTTCACAAACCCAGGCTTCAACCCAAACACTTCAACCCCCTGGGCCGTCGACTGCCCGGTGGTCACCGTCACCCGCTCCACCGGCTTATCCATCGCGGCCCGATATTCCACCGTCATCGCACCGTCCCCGCGACTGATCGCCTGGACCGGTACGACAATCGCCTGGTCATTGTTGTAGGTCACAATGGTCAACCGCGCACTCATCCCCAACCTTACCCGCTGCAACTGTCGCGGGGTCAGCTTGGGAATCGACAGGGTCACCGGAAACTGCGCGCTACCCTGGCTGTCGCTGGCAATCGCCAGGCCACTGACCACGCTGACCGACCCCGTCAGCCGTTCCCCATCAAACCCGTCGCCCATCACCTCCACCGCCTGCCCCTGGTGCAACTGGTTGATGTCCAGTTCCGAGACCTTGGCGACGATTTTCAGTTTCTCGATGTTCGCCAGTCCAAACAGCACCTGGCCCTGGTTGACCTTGCTCCCGGCCTGCACCGGCGCGTTAGTGCTCCCGCTGCCCTGGGTCGATGAGTTACTGCCCGGCGCCGGCACCACAATGCCGGAGAACGGGGCCTTGACTTCCTTGCCGTCGAGCAGGGTATGCAGGGCGTCATATTTCACGGTGGCATTGGTCAGCTCCATATCGGCGATCTGCCGGTATTCGCCCTGGCCTTGTTCAACTGCCTGTTGCAGCTCAGCGCGGGCGGCCGTCAGGTCGAGTTGTTGCTGGGTGGCCTGCTGTTTCAGGTCGTCGAGTTCGTTGCGCGGGATGATGCCGCGCTTGAACAGGTTCTCGCTTTCGGTCAGTTTGCGCTGGGTGTTGCTGGCGGTCATTTCGGCAGTGCGCAGGGTGCGGCGGGCGCGCCCGACTTGCTGGCCACTGTCCCAGTCCTGCATTTCCTGCACCGTGCGCCGGGCCTTGAGCTGGGCGGAGAGGGCGTCGCGCAGTTGCACTTCGAGGGTGGCCGGGTCCATGCGCAGCAGCACCTGGCCGGCCTCGACCCGCTGGCCCTGTTCCACCAGGTTGGCCTGCACATTACCGTCGAACGGCGCGGTGAGGGTGATGGTGGTGTCAGGCTCGATCTTGCCCACCAGGCCGATCTGATGCACCAGCGGGTCGACCTTCACCGCCAGCCACTGCTCGGCGTTGCCGGGCTGGTTGGCGGCCGGGCTTTGACGGCTGAGCAGCGTGATGCCGACGCCGGCCACCAGCACAATCAACACGGCGCCCAACAGGCGCTTCTTATTAGTAGTCATTGAGGGCGATTTCCCAACTTTCCAGCGTCATGCCCAGGGTCAGGTCGAGCTGAGTCTGGGCGTTCAAATAGGCAATCAGCGCATTGAGCCGTGAGTTCTCGGCGTTACGCAGGTCGGTTTCGAAACTCAATACCTGGAAGTTCGTGGAGCGCCCGGCGCTGAGTTTTTCCCGTTCGATTTCGATCTTGCGCTTGGACAACTCCACCGCCCGCTGGGAAATTTCATACTGGCGCCAGCGGGTACCGAGGTCGCGCACCACATCGTTGACGTCGCGCTCCAGTTGCTGGCGGGCGTCGGCGATGATGATCTCCTGGTTTTCCACATCGACCCGCGCGTGCACCTCGGCCTGGCGAGTACTGATGTCGCCGATGGGAATCTGCACCTGCACGCCGGCGTAGCTGTCCCAGCGCCGATTGCTGTTGTAGCCGTTATCGTCATTGGTGGCGGCCCGAATCTGGTTGGCACCGGCCACCAGGTCCACTTGCCAGCGGCCGGAGTCCTTGGCGATCACCAGGTTGAGGTCGGCCTGCTGGCTGCCGAGCAGGGTGGCGAGGTATTCCGGCTGCTGGTTCTGCGCCAGCACGAAAGCCTGGCGTTTGTCGATGTCCATGGGCTTGGCTTCAAGGGCCTCGGTGGCGCGGATCGGTGTCGACAGGTCGAGGGCCAGCAGGCGCAGCAGGGCCAGGCGGCTGGTGTCCAGTTGGTTCTGGGCTTCTTCCACCCCCAGTTGCTGGGTGGCGATATCGGCTTCGGTCTGCACAATCTCGAACTCGGCCATACGCCCGGCGCTGATCAGCGCCTTGTTCACTTCAAGCAAGGTGCCGGAGCGCTTGAGGGCGTCCTGCACGATGCTCAGTTGTTCCTGGGCCCGCAGCAACTCGCGGTAGGTGGCGATGATGTTGCTGATGGTCTGCGCCACGTTGGCCTTGAGGTTCAGGCGGTTGGCCTGTTCCGACAGGCGTGACAGGCGCAGCGGGGCGGTGGTGGCGTCCCAGCCGGCACCGCGCATCAGCGGTTGGATCAGCGACAGGTCGAGGCCGTCGCTGCGGTAGCGTCCGGCGCGATCGGCGTTGTTCAGTTGTTGGGTCCAGTTCATGCTCAGGCGCGTGCCGTACTCACCGAGCAAGGTGGCATTGGGCGCGAGGTTAGCGTTGCGGGAGCTGTCTTCAGTGCCTTTAGTCGTGCGGTAGTAGCTGTTCAGGGTCAGCTTGGGGTTGAACGTGTCTTCAGCTACCCGCAGGTCGAATTTCTGCGCCACCCGTTGCAGGTACGCGCTGCGAATCGCCGGGTTGTTGCGCAGGCCCAGGTACACCGCATCCCCCAGGGTCAGGGTGGTGGACTGGGCATTCAGCGACACGCTGCGTTCATAGCCACTGCGGGTGGTACTGGGCGCGGAGGGGCGAATCACCACGTCGGCGGCCACGCTGTGCAGGCTTACCAAGGTGGTCAACAACAGCAGGCGTTTATTCATCGCGCAGGGCCTCCACCGGCTGCAGCCGCGAGGCCGACACCGCCGGATAGATCCCGAAAAACAGCCCCACCAGCAACGTGCTGCCGACCCCGAGCGGCAGCGCGGCCACCGCCAGGGAAAACTGCCAGCCGGACAGCCTGGCATACAGGTACGCGGCGGTCATGCCCAGTACCGCGCCGCATACCGCACCCACGGCGGTCAGGGTCACGGCTTCCAGCAGGAACAGGTTGCGAATGTCGCGCTGGCGCGCCCCGAGGGCCATGCGAATCCCGATTTCCCGGCGCCGCTCCGAGACGTTCATCAGCATCACGTTCATCACGCCGACGCCGCCGCCCACCAGGGAGATCGCGCCCAGGGCCAGCAGCAGGTAGGCGAAGGTCCGGCTTTGGCGGGTCATGCCATCGATCATTTGCTGGGGCACCTGAATGTCGACATCGTGGTCGGAGAGCTGGGCTCGCAGTGCCACGGCTGAGTCCTGGGCGAGGCGTTCCATATCCTGGCCGGGGGTGGCACGGATGATCACGTTGCCGATTTGCGGGCTGGCGTAGATCCGGCGCATGCCCGGGGCGGGGACGAACAGCGATTCGTTGGCCTGTACGGGAATCAGCATTGCCCGGGGCTGGCTGTGCAGAATGCCCACGATCAGGAACAGGTAATCGTTGATACGTACCCGGTCGCCCAGTTGCAGCGGGTCGCCGGGCACGCTCAAGGCCTGGACGACCTGGTCACCGACGACCGCATAGGTTTCCCCAGCATCGAAACTCGACAGGAAGCGCCCGTCGCGCACCGACAGGCGCATGGCATCCTTGAGGTCCGGCGTACTGCCGACGAGGCTTGCGTTCCAGGTACGGCCATGGAACACCACTGGCCCGCTGAACAGCGAGACCGCACCGATATGGGCAATGCCTGGAACGCTGCGGCGCACGGCTTCCAGGTCCAGGCTGGCGGGCATTTGCGCAGTGCTGGCACCCCTGGGCGGGAATTGCGCCACCAGGGTGTCGGTGCCCATGTCCTTGAAAATCATCGCCGCGTCTTCGGCGGCGTTGTGCCCGATATTGATCAGCGCCACCACCGAGGAACTGCCGATGACGATGCCCAGCAAGGCCAGGATCGAGCGCTTGCCCAGGGTGCGCAGGCTGACAAACGCCTCGTACAGCAGCTGGCTCAGGCTTTGTTCGACCCGCAGGCTCATAGGCGCCCGGCCTCTTGCACCACGCCATTGCGCACCAGGATCTTGCGATTCAGGCGTTCGGCAATGTGCGGGTCGTGGGTGACGATGATCAGCGTCACCTGCTGCTCGCGGTTGAGCGCCAGCAACAGGTCCATGATCTCCTGGGCGGTGGTGCTGTCGAGGTTGCCGGTGGGTTCGTCGGCGAGGATCACCGACGGGTTGCCGACCAATGCCCGGGCGATGGCGACCCGTTGGCGCTGGCCGCCGGAAAGGTCGGCCGGGCGATGGTGGGCGCGCTCGGCCAGGCCCACCTGGTCGAGCATGCGCAGGGCCTGTTCCACCGAGTCGTGGCGTGACACGCCGCGGTAGCTCAGGGGCAGGGCGACGTTGTCCAGGGCACTGAGGCGTGGCAGCAGGTTGAAACTCTGGAAGACGAAACCGATCTGCTGATTGCGGATCGCCGCCAGTTGATCGGGGCTGGCGCTGAAGATGTCATGGCCGGCAAAGCGGTACTGGCCGCAGTCGGGCAAATCCAGCAGGCCGAGAATATTGAGCAGGGTACTTTTGCCGGAGCCGGAGGCGCCGAGGATGCCGCAGCTGTCACCGGTTTCGATGGCCAGGCATACATCATTGAGAATCGACAGGTGTTGACCGGCCAGCTGATAGCTTTTGCCGATGCCTTGCAAGGAGATAAAGCCTGGGTGCGCGGGGGTATCTGTCATCATGACTACGCCTGCAGCCTCGACAGCGCCGTGCTTCCCCCGAAAATCCTTGTAACAAGTTCAGGAGCTGCCTGGTACACGTCACGGACTGGTTTTATTTCTTGTTTTTAAAATATTGTTTGAATACTAACCGCGATCCAGCCGTTCCGCCAGCCATGGATATAGAGCGGTTTTACCCTTTGAAACGATTCTTCAAAGGGACGTTTCCGGCACTGCAAAAATCCATCAGCTACCCTCAATGAGCCCGTTGCTGTTGGCTTTGAATAGTATGGCGCTGTGTCACTACTTGCTTTCAGGCAGCGGCCCCGGTATAAAAAATCAAATTAATTTTTAAAACAATATTTCCGCAGTGGAACCCCAATCCCTATGGTCGCGAAGAAACTCAGCGCTCCAAACGTTACCAAGACCCGATTGCTGGATGCGACAGAGGCTCTTTTCATCAAATACGGCTATGACGCTGTTTTGTTGCGGCAGATAACCGAGAGGGCCCAGGTCAATCTCGCTGCGGTGAATTACCACTTCGGGGACAAGGACTCCCTGATGAAAACCCTGCTGATGCAGCGCCTGGAGCCGCTCAACGAGCAGCGCCTGGAGTTGCTCGCCCGGTGCGAAGCCGAATCCGACGGCCCGCTGGATTGCGACACCTTGCTCGGGGTGCTGTTCGCCCCGGCCATGGGCCTGGAACGCAGCGACCCGGCCAGCGGGGAAGGGCGTTCATTCATCCGGTTCCTGGGGCGGGTGTACAGCGACACGTCGCCGTTTATCCAGGAATACCTCAAGGTGCATTACCAGCCGGTGTTCCAGCGCTTCTTCGAAGCCTTCGCACTGGCGCTTCCGGACTTGCCGCGCAACGAGCTGGGGGTACGCCTGCAATTTGCCCTCAAGGCGATCTCCGGGGTGATGGCCGGTACCGAGTTGCGCTTGCTGATGAACTCCATGAGCCTGGGACGCCCGGCCACGGATGCCGAGGTCATGGCCAAGCTGATTACCCTGGTGTCGGCGGCGATTCGTGTGCCGCAGCAAAGTCCTGAAGCCGAAACGGCCCTGGCGCGGGTGCTCGATACCCAGCGCGCGATACGTGAGCAAGCGGCGTCGCCTGTCAACAAGGTGGCTCGTTGACCCATCAAGACCGGCTCGCAATGAGCCGGTTTGCTTCGACTCCTCTCTCCAGAAACCGTGTGGCCACTCAAATCCCGGGCAAAAAAAACCCGCTGGGGCGGCGGGTTTTTAACTACAACGTTTGTAACGGATGAGGCTTTACCCTACGTCTCTGGATGTGAATAAAACGTGAAAAATATGTAAGAGAAAGTGTGAAGTCTATTGGCTTGTGTAATCCCGACAAATGGCAGTCAGCGTTTACTGTGAACCTGGCCGATAAAGTCTACAAGGTACTCACTCACCCGTTCCGGCGCATCCTCCATCAGAAAGTGCCCGGCGTTTTCCACCACCTGCAGCACGGCCCCACGGATGTCGTTGCGCAGGCGCCCACGACGCGGCGCTGACGCATTTCAATCCGGTGCAGTTACAAGGTTCCATCCGCCTGGGCGCCACCGAACAGGTGCCGATGGCCGAGTTGTCGAACTTGCTCGGCCAGTTTTCCCGGCAACACCGCCAACTGGATGTGCGAATTGTGGTGGAGCAGAGCCACGTGCTTCGCCAGGCCCTGGTGGACCGTGAGCTGGACCTGGCGCTGCACCAGGATTTCATCCCGCGTATCGAAGCGCGGGACCAATTGCTGTGGACCGAACAGGTGCACTGGTGCGCCCGGCCAGGCTGGCAGCCTGCGCCTGACGAATGCGTGCGGCTGATCACCTTCGGGCCCGGCTGTTTTTACCGGCAACTGGCCCAGGAACGCCTGAGCGCCTTGGGCATTCGCTGGCAGGTGGTGGTGGAATGTGGGTCGGTGGAGGGTGTGGTATCGGCCATCGCCGCCGGGTTGGGCATCGGCCTGCTCAGCAGTGACCATCTCGACAAGCGCGTGGAAGTGTATCGCCCCTTCGACCAGCGGATGCCGCTGCCCGAAGTGGCGAACGTGTTGCGCTTTGCCGAGGACAGCCCCGCGCCTCGGTTACAGGCGTTGCAGCAGCTGTTGATACAGGCGCTGCACCGGGGCTGATCAGATTTTCCAGTGGCTGGCGCTCTTGGCCAGGCGCTGGCGCATGGCGTCAATATTGGCTGCCAGTTGCAGGGTCAATAACCGGTAACCGTCCAACGCGTTGACCACCGGCACTTCAAAGGTCTGTTCGTGGGTCGGCGTGGTGCTCGGACGTTCCAGCCGGTCGGTGGCCCCGGATTGCAACGCCCGCGCCATCCCGATCAACTGCACCCGAATCTGCCGGTGCTCGGCTTTCAACGCCACCTGCATGCGCGCCAGGGCTTCCTTGTCCCGTGGGTCGGGGCGGGTGTTGCCGAGGATCTCCAGGGTGCTGATGCACATCCGCAAATGCCGCTGCAGGGTGTCCAGCTCGGTCATGGAAATCCGCACTTCCTTGGAGACCGATGGCATCAGCGAGCGTAGTTGCAGCATCGCGGCGTTCAGGCGATTCAGCAGCTTGAGGTGTTCATCATCGGTGACCGATTGGCCGCTGATGATCCGGCTATAAATCGCCGCGCAATCGCGCAAGGCACTGGCCAGGTTGTAGCGCCAGGAATACACCGCATACAGCGGCAGGGCGAAGGAAAACGCCAGGGCCAGGACGATCCCGATCAGGATGTCGACCGTGCGCCACAACCCGTCCGATATCGGATTATCGCCATGGCCCGCAACGATAAATACGGTGATGGCCGACAGCAACGCGATGTATCCGCCCTTGCCGATGGCGTGATAGGAAAAGAACCCGCACACCACCGACATCAGCAAATAGGTCAACAGCGGCTGCCCCAGATACGCCTGTTGCAGCACCAGCAGCAAACCGACGCTGGCGCCGATCAACGTGCCGTAGGCGCGCTCGACGGCTTTCTTGCCGATATTGCCGTGGTGCTGCAAACCGCCGATCACGATCAGCATCGTCACCGAGGCCCACTCACCATGGGGCAGGTTGATGCCGGTGGTGAGCAGGATCGTTGCGAGCAACCCAATGGAAACCCGCACCGCGTGGATCAACTTGGCGTGACGGTAGCGCCGGTACGGGTCCAGCAAGGGACGCAGCAAGCGGCGGGCGAAGAGAGGGAGATTCATTGGTATCAGGGTAACCTCGTTGTTCAGGCTTCACTCAGTTCCAATGTGGGAGCGGGCTTGCTCGCGAAGGCGGCGTGTCAGTCAATACATCCGGCGACTGAACCACCGCTTTCGCGAGCAAGCCCGCTCCCACATTT
Organism: Pseudomonas sp. E6002; assembly: GCF_013385565.1. Lineage (NCBI taxonomy): Bacteria > Pseudomonadati > Pseudomonadota > Gammaproteobacteria > Pseudomonadales > Pseudomonadaceae > Pseudomonas > Pseudomonas sp. E6002. The sequence goes on from NZ_JACAPT010000016.1 coordinate 53,643, forward strand.
TTAGATCGGTGTCGGGCTCAGAAAATATAGTCAGTGGTCAGAAAGCTCGACGTGCGTTCCTGCAGGATGTCACTGACCAGTTCCTTGTTGCTCGCCTGGAACTTGGTCGCCACCAGGGTACGGATCGAAAACACCCGCAACGCATCATGTACCGACAGCGTGCCCTCGGCCGAGTTCTTGCGCCCGTTGAACGGGAAACTGTCCGGCCCGCGCTGGCACTGGGCATTGATGTTGATCCGGCCCACCTGGTTGGCGAACGCGTCCACCAGGCGCCCGACTTCCCTCGGGCTGGTGCCGAAGATACTCAGTTGCTGGCCGAAGTCCGACTCCAGCACGTAGTCGATCACCGTCTCCAGGTCGCGGTAAGGCACGATCGGCACCACCGGGCCGAACTGCTCCTCGTGGTACACGCGCATCTGCGGGTTCACCGGGTACAGCACCGCCGGGTAGAAAAACGAGCCACGGCTGGCGCCGCCATTCTCGTTCACCACCTTGGCGCCATGGGCCAGTGCGTCGGTCACCAGGCCGCCGAGGTAATCCACCTTGCCCTGCTCGGGCAGTGGCGTCAGCGACACACCGTCTTCCCACGGCATGCCAGGCTTGAGGGTCGCCAGCTTGCGGTTGAATTTCTCGATAAAGCTGTCGACCACGTCCTCATGCACAAACAGGATCTTCAACGCGGTGCAACGCTGGCCGTTGAACGAGAGCGAACCGGTGACAGCTTCGTTGACCGCATTGTCCAGGTCGACCTGCGGCAGCACGATCCCGGGATTCTTTGCATCCAGGCCCAACGCCGCGCGTAGCCGGTGCGGTTTCGGGTGCAGTTTCTTCAAATCGCTGGCGGCCTTGTTGGTGCCGATAAACGCAAAGATATCGATCTTGCCGCTGGCCATCAGCGCGCTGACGGTTTCGCGGCCGCTGCCGTAGATCACGTTGATCACGCCGGCCGGGAAGCTGTCGCGGAACGCCTCCAGCAACGGGCGAATCAGCAGCACGCCGAGCTTGGCCGGCTTGAACACCACGGTGTTGCCCATGATCAGCGCCGGGATCAGCGTGGTGAAGGTCTCGTTCAGCGGGTAGTTGTAGGGGCCCATGCACAGCGCCACGCCCAGTGGCACCCGGCGGATCTGCCCCAGGGTGTCCTGTTCCAGCTCGAAGCGGCTGGAGCGGCGGTCGAGTTCCTTGAGGGCGTTGATGGTGTCGGTGATGTAGTCGCAAGTGCGGTCGAACTCTTTCTGCGAGTCCTTGAGGTTCTTGCCAATCTCCCACATCAGCAGCTTGACCACTGCATCACGCTGTTCGCGCATACGCCGCAAAAACGCTTCGACATGCTGGATGCGATCCACCACGCGCATGGTCGGCCACGCGCCCTGGCCACGGTCGTAGGCGGCCACGGCAGCGTCGAGGGCGGTCAAGGCGGTGTCGGCGTCCAGCAGCGGGGTGCTGCCGATGATGACCGGCGTGTCACCGTCGGCACCGCGCAACTGCACCGGGCTGCGTACTTCGGCCAAAGGGCCGTTCCACACATGCAACTGGCCGCCGACCAGGTAATCACGTTGTTCGATGGGCGCCGCGAGCCGGAATTGCTCGGGAATCTCGGCGGCAGTGGGAAACAGCTGGGCGAGCAGGTTGTCGGTGGTCATGTCGCTACCCCTGGAATGGTTGCAAAACGTGACTAGAGATTCACCCATCAACGGCCCGTGTGGCAAGGGCTAGACGCATTAACCCGCGAACCTTGGAAAACCTTGAGCACAACCGTGAGCTCGCCGGGTAAACTGCGCGGCTTTCTTGAAGGAGTTCACATGAGTCAGTACCAGCCGGGCATTCTTGCCGCACCGGTGCCGTTGCAGGCACGCCATCTGTTTTTTGCCATTGAGTCGCTGGATGCCGTGCCTGCCGCACTGGATGCGCTGGTGCAGTTGGTGGACGCCAGTGCGGTGGTCGGTTTTGGTGAGCCGCTGGTCAATGCCCTTGGCGCCCGGATTGACGGGTTGCGGGCGTTCCCTCATGTGAGCGGGCCGGGGGCGGAGAATCCGTCGACCCAGCAGGCGCTGTGGGTCTGGTTGCACGGTGTGGATCGCGGTGAGTTGCTGTTGCGCAGCCGGGCGTTCGAGAAGGCCCTGGCGCCGGGGTTTGGTCTGGTGCAGATGACCGAGGGGTTTCGCTACAAGACTGGGTTTGATCTGACCGACTATGAGGACGGCACTGAGAATCCGCATGATGATGCGGCGGTGGAGGCGGCGGTGGCGCAGGGTGGTGCGAGTTTTGCGGCGATCCAGCAGTGGCAGCATGATCTGGATGGGTTTGCAGCGTTGCCGGCTCTGGAGCGGGACCACATTATTGGTCGGCGCCATGGTGATAACGAGGAGCTGGAGGATGCGCCGGAGTCGGCGCACACCAAGCGTACGGCTCAGGAGAGTTTTACCCCTGAGGCGTTTGTGGTGCGGCGGTCGATGCCATGGGCCGAGAATGGTCAGGCGGGGTTGATGTTCCTGGCGTTTGGGCATTCGTTTGATGCGTTTGAAGCGCAACTGCGGCGGATGAGTGGGCTTGAGGATGGGATTGTTGATGGGTTGTATCGCATTAGCAAGCCGTTGACTGGGGAGTATTATTGGTGTCCGCCGGTGCGTGATGGGCGGTTGGATTTGAGCTTGGTGCTCTGAGGTTTTTGTTCGGGGTACATATCCATTATTTAGGTAACGGCCGCCT
>NZ_JACAPT010000017.1:0-178732 GCF_013385565.1 Pseudomonas sp. E6002
GCTCTGCTTTCGCTCTGGTTTTTGATTTGGCTTTTAACACTCGATTTTTGGTTATTAATAAATAGCTTCTTATTCCTTAACGAATATATACCCCGTGCCTATACTGACCCACAACGTTAAACGCTGCAGGAGGGCACACCCATGCACAGCGAGTCGATTCGTTATCTGATCGTGCCGGGCTGGCAAGGATCGCCAGAAGATCATTGGCAAAGTCATTGGCAGAACAGCCTGCCCAACAGCGCTCGTGTGGAGCAGGCCGACTGGCTCACCCCACGCCGCGAAGACTGGGTGGCAGCCCTGGCCGAAGCCATCGCCGCCGACAGCACCCCGGTGATTCTGATCGCCCACAGCCTGGGCTGCATCACCGTCGCCCATTGGGCGGCCACCGCACCGGTGCAGTTCCTGCGTCAGGTACGCGGCGCCCTGCTGGTGGCCCCGGCCGATGTCGAACGCCCTGCCTGCGCACCCGCCCTGCGTAACTTTGCGCCAATCCCCAGCCACCTGCTGCCGTTCCCAAGCCAGGTCGTCAGCTCCGACAACGACAGCGCCGTCAGCGCCACCCGCGCCCTGGAACTGGCACGTAACTGGGGCGCCGAAGCGGGAATTCTCGCGGGCGCCGGGCACATCAACGTGAAGTCCGGCCATCAACGCTGGGAACAGGGTTTCGCCTACCTCTATCGCCTGCAAAATCGCCTGGAACATCACTCCCGGCGCCGTGCATAAAATTTTTTAAACGCCCCTTCCCCTTCGTGGATGGGGCGGGAGCCTGCCATGAGCCTGCATGAAACCTTCGGTCAGCCCCTGCTGACCTTCCCCGACGCCGAAAAAAGCCCCCTGAGCATTCGTGCCAAGGCGCTGGTGTTTGTCGACCCGCGTTCGCGGCAACTGCGCGAAGACCTCGAAAACCTCGCCCCCCGTGCCTTGCCCGTGTTGATCCGCGGCGAAACCGGCAGCGGCAAGGAGTTGCTCGCCCGGCATATCCACCGTGGCAGCGACCGCACCGGCCTGTTTGTCTCGGTGAATTGCGGCGCCATCAGCCCGACATACGCCGACGCCGAACTGTTCGGCTACGCCGCAGGCAGCCACAGCGGCGCAGCCAGCAGCCGCGCCGGCTGGTTTGGCTCGGCCAACGGCGGCACGTTGTACCTGGATGAAATCGGCGACTTGCCGCTGCCAATCCAGGTCAAGCTGCTGGCGGCGCTGGAAAACCACGAAGTCACTCGCGTCGGCGCCCATCAGCCAAGCCCGGTGGATGTGCGGCTGGTGGCGGCCACCAGCATCGACCTCGCCCAGGCCGTGGCGGCCGGCAAGTTTCATGAGCGCCTGTTCCATTACCTCAGCGAAGGCCAACTGGAGCTGCCCGCACTGCGCGAGCGGGTGGGCGACATCCTGTCACTGGCCGAATATTTCCTCGGCATCTACAGCCAGCGCCTCGACCTGCCGGTGCCGCTGATCAGCGACGAAGCCCAGCGCGTGCTGGAACATCACAGCTGGCCGGGCAACACCCGGGAGTTGGAGAACGTGATTCACTTTGCCTTGCTGGTCAGCAGTGGCGACGAGATTCTGCCTGAGCATTTGAACCTGCCCGTGGCGGGTTCGCCTGTGGAGCAGGTGCGGCGAATTCTTGGCCACGCCAGCGCCGCCGAGGTTGAAGCCCTGAAAAGCTATCTGAAAGAACACGCTGTTTTGTAGGAGCCCGGCTTGCCGGCGATGGCGTCCTCAGGAGCATCGCAAGGCTCAAGACCGCCATCGCCGGCAAGACGGGTTCCTGCATGAACAAAATGGAATATCAAAGTGAATAAAAAGTATTGTTCTGGAATAAAAAACCTCGGTATTGTCCGCTCCACGCCGCGATAGCACTTCGCTGGCATCCACTAAAAAAGCGGCCGTCCCAGACGACCCGGATTTTCGATAAGGACACTGCATGAAAAAGGTTCTGTTGTTTACCGCACTGGCGGCTGCCCTGACCGCAAGCTTCGCCCAGGCCAACGAGAAACTGGTGGTAGCCGCTACCCCGATCCCGCACGCCGAGATCCTTGAGCTGGTCAAGCCGACCCTGGCCAAAGAAGGCGTGGACCTGGAAATCAAAGTCTTCACCGACTACGTACAACCGAACGTACAGGTGGCCGAGAAGCGTCTGGACGCCAACTACTTCCAGACCCTGCCGTACCTGGAAAACTTCAACAAGGGTAAAGGCACCAACCTGGTCACCGTAGTGGGTGTGCACGTTGAACCCTTCGGCGGCTACTCGAAAAAGATCAAAAACATCTCTGAGCTCAAAGATGGCGCCACCGTGGCCATCCCGAACGAAGGCAGCAACTCCGGCCGTGCCCTGCTGCTGCTGCAAAAGGCTGGCGTAATCACTCTGAAAGACCCGACCAACGCCCTGGCCACGCCGAAAGACATCGCCAGCAACCCGAAACACCTGAAATTCAAAGAGCTGGAATCGGCGCTGCTGCCACGCGTCCTGGACCAGGTTGACCTGGACCTGATCAACACCAACTACGCCCTGGAAGCCGGCCTGAACCCGGCCAAGGACGCGTTGATCATCGAAGACGCCAAGTCGCCGTACGTGAACTTCCTGGTTGCCCGCCCGGACAACAAGGACAGCGACGCGATCCAGAAGCTGGCCAAAGCCCTGACCAGCCCTGAAGTGAAAGCTTTCATCGAGAAGAAATACAACGGCGCGGTCGTGCCGGCGTTCTGATCGAACCCAAAAACCTCCTTCAAGGTTTAAACGCCGACGGCTTCTACAGCGTCGGCGTTTTTTATGGCTGGAACACAATCGAAATGTGGGAGCGGGCTTGCTCGCGAATGCGGTGGGTCAGCCAACACATCTGCTGACTGATACACCGCATTCGCGAGCAAGCCCGCTCCCACTTTTTGGGACTGTGTCTGCTCAGAGATTCCGGCTATTGATGGCCCTGCGCAGTGCCACCAGCCACTTCACCAGTTCCTGCGGATCAATCGGTTTTGCCTCGTTCATCGCTCACTCCCTCGCTGTTGGTTGGCCGTCAGTCTGGCCACGCGCTGCCTATCCCTGAAGTGCAGCTCCGATAAAAAGACCCTTCCTACTTCCCCGGGAACAGTAGCTGTCATCCATCTGCACCGCGAATCCGCAGGTTATCTATTTGGGTGATATCAATATGCTATTTCGGTATTTAAATTTTGCTTTTTATACCTTTAAAGTCGGCGCTACCCGGCGTTACCCACGCTGGACCGGACCGCACCAACGCCGCTTTACCCCTGCGGCGTCAGGGATTTCAGATGACCTTCGATTACGCATTTATCCTCAGCACGCTGCCAGCGTTTCTCAAGGCCGTGGGCGTTACCCTGCAAGTCGGCCTGATCGCCATTGGCACCTCCATGCTGGTGGCCTTGATCAACGCCGCGCTGCTGGTGTTTCGCACGCCCTACGTGTGGCGCCTGGTGGCGCTGTACGTGGAGTTGGCGCGCAACACACCGCTGCTGATCCAACTGTTTTTCGTCTATTTCGCGTTGCCGGCCCTGGGGCTGAATATCTCCGGGTTCTGGGCGGCAATCATCACCATGACCTTTCTCGGCGGCGCCTACCTCACGGAAGTGTTGCGCGCCGGTGTCGAGGCGGTGCCGCTGGCACAGATCGAATCGGGCAAGTCCATCGGGCTGTCCCACTGGCAACTGCTGCGCCATGTGATCCTGCCCCAGGCCGGGATCCTCAGCCTGCCGGCGCTGTTTGCGAACTTTATTTTCCTGCTCAAGGAAACCACGATCGTGTCGGCGGTGGCGGTGCCGGAGATTCTCTACACCACCAAAAGCTATATCGCCCTCTACTACAAAACCTACGAAATGCTCGCGGTGCTCACGTTGATCTGCGTGCTGTTATTCCTGCCGCTGTCGCTGCTGCTCAGCCGCCTTGAAAGGAGGCTCCAGCATGGCCAGTTCGGGTCTTGAATTACTCTGGGTGTCCTTGCCGCAACTGGGCAAGGGCGCGGCGCAAACCCTGTCGATCTCGTTCTTGAGCATCGCCTTCAGCACCGTCGGCGGCGTGGTGTATGGCGTACTGCGCACGTTGAATTCGAAAGCGATCAACCTGGTGCTGCGAATTTACCTGGAGCTGTTCCGTGCCATTCCGGTGTTGGTGTGGTTGTACTTGCTGTTCTTCGGCCTGCCGATTTTCTTTGGCCTGAGCATTCCGAGCTTCTGGTGCGCCGTGCTGGTGTTGTCGCTGTGGGGCGCCAGTGAAGTCGGCGAAGTGGTGCGCGGTGCGTTGCATTCGTTGCCCCGTGGCCAGCGTGAAGCCGGCCTGTCGATTGGCCTGTCGGACCCGCAACTGTACGGCTACGTGCTGTTGCCCCAGGCCCTGAAACGCATGACGCCGCCGACCATCAACGTCTACACCCGCATCATCAAGACCAGCTCCCTGGCGGTGCTGATCGGTGTGGTGGACGTGATCAAGGTCGGCCAGCAAATCATCGAGCGCACCTACGAGTCGGTGTTGATCTACGGCGCGCTGTTCCTGTTTTTCTTCTTTATCTGCTACCCGTTGTCGGCCGCCTCCAAGGTGCTGGAACGGCGCTGGGCCCAAGCATGAGCGCATTGATCGAGTTCCAGGGTTTCAACAAGTTTTTCGGCGACCAGCAGGTGCTCGACGGCATCGACCTGAGTGTGCAAAGCGGCGAAGTGGTGGTGATCCTCGGCCCCAGCGGTTGCGGCAAAAGCACCTTGCTGCGGTGCCTCAATGGCCTGGAATTGGCCCACAGCGGCAGCCTGCGTTTTGCCGGCAAGGAGCTGCTGGACAAGGCCACCGACTGGCGCCAGGTGCGCCAGGACGTGGGCATGGTGTTCCAGAGTTATCACCTGTTCCCGCACATGAGCGTGCTCGACAACCTCCTGCTCGGCCCGCTGAAAGTGCAAAAGCGCGAGCCCCGCGAAGCCCGGGCCCAGGCAGAAAAACTGCTGGAACGGGTGGGCCTCTCGGACAAGCGTGACGCCTACCCGCGCCAGCTCTCGGGCGGCCAGCAGCAACGCATCGCCATCGTCCGCTCGTTGTGCATGAACCCGCAGGTCATGCTGTTTGACGAAGTCACCGCCGCCCTCGACCCGGAGATGGTCAAGGAAGTACTGGAAGTGATCCAGGGCCTGGCCCGGGACGGCATGACGCTGCTGATCGTCACCCATGAAATGGCCTTCGCCCGCGCCGTCGCCGACCGCGTGGTGTTCATGGAGGCCGGCCGCATCCTCGAACAAAACACCCCCGAGGCATTCTTTACGAACCCGCAAACCGCACGCGCGCAGCAGTTCCTGGAGAAGTTCTCCTTCGTTTCAACACTGCCCAAAAGAACCAAGGAACTGGAGCTGTCATGAAAACTGCCAAGTTGTTATTCCCCCTGTTCGGCCTCGCTTTGCTGGCCGGCTGCAATAAGTCCGAAGAGCCCGCCAAGACGGCTGCCGCTGCCACCCCGGCACCCGCTGCAGTGAGCTACATCGACAAGATCAAGGCGCGGGACAAGCTGATCGTCGGCGTATTCACCGACAAGCCGCCGTTTGGTTTCGTGGATGAGTCCGGCCGCTATGTCGGCTTCGATACCGACATCGGCCGCCGTTTCGCCAAGGACCTGCTGGGCGACGAGAACAAGGTTGAATTCGTCGCCGTAGAGCCGGCGAGCCGCATTCCGTTCCTGCAAAGCGACAAGGTCGACCTGATCCTCGCCAACATGACGGTGACGCCGGAGCGCAAGGAAGCGGTGGACTTCACCAACCCGAACCTGAAAGTCGCGGTGCAGGCCCTGGTGCCGCAGGACAGCTCGGTGAAGAGCCTGGACGACCTGGCGACCCGCACCACCATCGTCACCACCGGCACCACCGCGGATATCTGGCTGACCAAGAACCACCCGGACTGGAAACTGCTGAAGTTCGAGAAAAATTCCGAGTCGCTGCAAGCGTTGTCGGCGGGCCGTGGTGATGCCTATGCCCAGGACAACCTGGTGCTGTTCAGCTGGGCCAAGCAGAACCCGGGCTATCGCGTGCTGGAGCAGAAACTGGGGGATGAAGCGCCGATTGCGCCGGCGGTGAAGAAGGGCAACATCGAATTGCGGGATTGGGTGAATGCCGAGCTGGCGAAGTTGGGCGAAGAGAAGTATTTGCTCAAGCTGTATGACCAGTATGTTCGCAAGGAACTGAGCGATGACACCAAGCCTGAGAGTGTGATTGTTGAAGGCGGGAAGTGGCAGGGTTGATCAGTTAGCTGTTGGGTGACTGATCTACCGTCTTCGCGAGCAAGCCCGCTCCCACATTCGACCGAGTTCCACCTTTGGAATGCGGACAAATGTGGGAGCGGGCTTGCTCGCGAAGAGGCCCTCACAGGCACCGCCTAACTGGGCCAATGCCACGCCGGCTCATCCAGCACCCGCTGCCCCACTACCTGCGTCTGCCCCATCACCTTCTCCAGCACGATCGAATTACACCCTTCATCCTGCTGCAACGCCGCAATCAAGCGGCTGGCATGGGACACCACCCACACCTGACACTGCTGCGACACCTGGATGATCAGCCGCGCCAACGCCGGCAAAAGATCCGGGTGCAAGCTGGTTTCCGGTTCGTTCAATACCATCATCGTCGGTGGCCTCGGCGTCAGCAGCGCCGCCACCAGCAGCAAGTAGCGCAAGGTCCCGTCCGACAGCTCCGCCGCCGATAACGGCCGCAGCAATCCTTCCTGATAAAACTCGATGGCAAAGCGTCCGCCCTGCAACGGCTCGATATTCAACCGTGCGCCCGGAAACGCATCGCTGATCGCCCGCTGCAACGCCTCGGGGTCGCCGATCTCGCGGATGGTCTGCAACGCCGCCGCCAAGTCCCGCCCATCGTGATGCAGCACCGGCGTACGCGTGCCCAGTTGCGGCTGGCGCACCGGGGCGTCGACGTCGCTGCGAAAATGATCATAAAAGCGCCAGCCGCGAATGCTTTCGCGCAGCAGCAATACCTCCGGCGAACCCCGCAGGCTGCCGACCTGATCGAACAGGCTGTGGTAGTTCGGCGTGTGCTGGGCCAGTACATCCCAGGCGCGGCCATCGCGGGCACGTACCATCGGGCCGGAGCGCTGCACCAGCAGGCTCGCCGGGCGAAATACATGCCCGGCCCAGATGCATTCTTTCTTGATCTCCGGGTCCAGGGAAAAATAGGACAAGGTCTTCTCGGGCAACCCCAGGGAAATCGCATAGCTGAAATCCTCTGCGGCAAACCCCAAGCGCAAGCGCTTGGCGCCCTGGCGCACGATGGGCTCCACCGCCACTTCACCACTGAGCATGCGCCGGCTGATGCTTTCCGGCCCGGCCCAGAAGGTTGAATCCAGCCCACCCTCGCGGGCCAGTGCGTTGATCACGCCGCCCTGGGCCGTCTCCGCCAGCAGCCGCAGGGCGCGGTACAGGTTGGACTTGCCGCTGCCATTGGGGCCGGTAATCAGGTTCAACCGATCCAGCGGCACCACCAATTTGTTGATCGAGCGGTAATTGGCCACCGCGAGGGTCTTGAGCATGAGAAAAATTATCGGTTTGGGAACCCCTGGAGTATGGGATTCTCCATGCAGATAAGGAACCCTGTTCTAAGCTCACAGTCGCATAGACACTGGCACGTCGGCATCACGCAAAAGGAGCCTGCATGGGCGGTCACAAACTCACATTTATCCTCGGCCTTGGCTTGCTGGCGCTGCTGAGCGGTTGCGGCCAGGAAAAAGCCGAACCCAAGGAGCATTCCCGGGTGTTTGTGCAGACGGTGAAGTCCACCGACTTTGCCGCCGCCGTGACCTTGACCGGCGATATCCAGGCCCGGGTGCAGACCGATCTGTCGTTCCGCGTCGGCGGCAAGATTATCCAGCGCATGGTGGATGTCGGCGACCGCGTCAGCGCCAAGCAGGTGCTGGCCAAGCTCGATCCGAAAGATTTGCAGACCAATGTCGACTCCGCCCAGGCCCAGGTGGTCGCCGAGCAGGCGCGGGTCAAACAGACCGCCGCCGCGTTTGTGCGCCAGGAAAAACTCTTGCCCAAGGGCTACACCAGCCGCAGCGAATACGACTCTGCCCAGGCCGCGTTGCGCAGCAGCCAGAGCGCGCTGACCGCGGCCCAGGCGCAGTTGGCCAATGCCCGCGAGCAGTTGGGCTACACCTCGCTGGTCGCCGACGCGCCGGGCATCATCACCGCCCGCCAGGCCGAGGTGGGCCAGGTGGTGCAGGCCACCGTGCCGATTTTCAGCCTGGCCCGGGATGGCGAGCGCGACGCGGTGTTCAACGTCTATGAATCGCTGCTGGTGGAGCCGCCGCCGGACAAACCGATTACCGTCAGCCTGCTGGAAAACCCGCAGATCACCGCCGTGGGCAAGGTGCGCGAAGTCACCCCGGCCGTTGCCGCCAATACCGGCACGGTGCAAGTCAAAATCGCCCTCGACGCGCTGCCCAAGGGCATGCAACTGGGCTCGGTGGTCAGCGCCACCGCCAACGGGCCGGCCAAGGCCAGCATCGAATTGCCGTGGGCTGCCTTGACCAAAGACATCAGTGCGCCGGCTGTCTGGCTGGTGGACGACGACGGCAAGGCGCAACTGCACAAGGTCACGGTCGCGCGTTACCTGACCGGCAAGGTGATCATCAGCGACGGCCTCAAGGGCGGCGAAAAAGTCGTGGTGGCCGGCGGGCAATTGCTGCATCCCGGCATGATCGTGGAAATCGCCCAGCCGCCGGATCAGGCCCAGGCCCAGGGAGTGCAGCCATGAAGCAGTTGACGTGTGTGCTCGCCGCCAGCCTGCTGTTGATGGCGTGTTCCAAGGAAGAACCGGCACCGGAACCGGTGCGCCCGGTGCTGTCGATTGAAGTGAAAGCCGAGGACCAGGAAAACCTCGGCCGCTTCGCCGGCACGATCCAGGCCCGCTACGAAAGCAATCTCGGTTTCCGTGTGCCAGGCCGTATCGCCCGGCGCGCGGTCGACGTGGGCGCTGAAGTGCAGCAGGGCGCGTTGCTCGCCGTGCTCGACCCCACCGATCAACAGAACCAGTTGCGCGCCGCCCAGGGCGACCTGGCCCGGGTCCAGGCACAGTGGATCAACGCCCAGGCCAATGCCCGCCGCCAGCAGGAATTGTTCAACCGTGGCGTCGGCGCCCAGGCCCAGCTGGACATCGCCCAGACCGACCTGAAAACCACCCAGGCTTCCCTGGATCAGGCCAGGGCCTCGGTCAACCAGGCCAAGGACCAGCTCAACTACGCCGAACTGCGCACCGACCATGCAGGCATCGTCACCGCCTGGAATGCCGAGGCCGGCCAGGTGGTCAGCGCCGGGCAGCAAGTGGTGACCCTGGCACGACCGGACATCAAGGAAGCCGTCATCGACTTGCCCGCCGGCCTCGCCGAGCGCCTGCCGCCGGATGTGGTGTTCCTGGTCGCCGGGCAGATGGACCCCACGGTCAGCACCACCGCCACCGTGCGCGAGATCGAACCCCAGGCCCAAAGCGCCACGCGCACCCGTCGCGCCCGCCTGACCCTGGCGGAAACACCGCCCGCGTTCCGCCTTGGCACCGCCATCAGCGTGACCCTGAGTTCAGCCATCGCGCCGCGTATCGAATTGCCCCTCAGCGCCTTGCAGGAAGCCGACGGCAAGACCCGCATCTGGGTCATCGACACCCAAAGCCAGACCGTACAGCCCCGTGACGTCAGCATCGTCAGCCGTGACGCCGACAGCGCCTTGCTCAACGCCGGCGTCAAACCCGGCGAGCGGGTGGTGAGTGCCGGCGTGAACAGCCTGAAGCCCGGGCAAAAAGTTAAAATCGACGAGGACAGCCCGCGATGAAAGGGAGCTTCAACTTATCCGACTGGGCCCTCAAGCATCAGTCCTTCGTCTGGTACCTGATGTTCGTCGCGCTGCTGATGGGCGTGTTCTCGTACATGAACCTCGGTCGCGAGGAAGACCCGTCGTTCACCATCAAGACCATGGTGATCCAGACCCGCTGGCCGGGTGCGACTCAGGAAGAGACCCTGAAGCAGGTCACCGACCGCATCGAGAAAAAACTCGAAGAGCTGGACTCCCTCGACTACGTGAAGAGCTACACCCGGCCCGGCGAGTCCACGGTGTTCGTGTTCCTGCGGGACACCACCAGCGCCAAGGACATCCCGCAGATCTGGTACCAGGTCCGCAAGAAGATCGACGATATTCGCGGCAGCTTCCCCCAAGGCTTGCAGGGGCCGGCGTTCAACGACGAGTTCGGGGATGTGTTCGGCTCGGTGTACGCGTTTACCGCCGACGGCCTGTCGATGCGCCAGCTGCGCGATTACGTGGAGCAGGTGCGCGCCGAAATTCGTTCGGTACCGGGGCTGGGCAAGGTCGAGATGATCGGCCAGCAGGACGAAGTGATTTACCTGAATTTCTCCACCCGCAAACTCGCAGCGCTGGGGATCGATCAGCGCCAGGTGGTGCAGAGCCTGCAATCGCAGAACGCCGTGACCCCGGCTGGGGTGATCGAGGCCGGGCCGGAGCGGATTTCGGTGCGCACCTCCGGGCAGTTCGCCTCGGAGAAGGACCTGGCCAACGTCAACCTGCGGCTCAATGACCGTTTCTATCGGCTGGCCGACGTGGCGGAAATCACCCGTGGCTATGTCGACCCGTCGACGCCGATGTTCCGCTTCAACGGCAAACCCGCCATCGGCTTGGCCATCGCCATGCAGAAGGGCGGCAACATCCAGGACTTCGGCAAGGCCCTGCACAAACGCATGGACGACCTGACCGCCGACCTGCCGGTGGGTGTGGGCGTGCACAAGGTTTCCGACCAGGCCGAAGTGGTGGAGGAGGCCGTCGGCGGCTTTACCAGCGCGTTGTTCGAGGCGGTGATCATCGTGCTGGTGGTGAGCTTTATCAGCCTCGGCGTGCGTGCCGGGTTGGTGGTGGCGTGCTCGATTCCATTGGTGCTGGCGCTGGTGTTCGTGTTCATGGAGTACAGCGGCATCACCATGCAGCGGGTGTCGCTGGGCGCGTTGATCATTGCCCTCGGCCTGTTGGTGGACGACGCGATGATCACCGTGGAGATGATGATCACGCGCCTGGAAAAAGGCGAGACCAAGGAGCAGGCCGCGACCTTCGCCTACACCTCCACGGCATTCCCGATGTTGACCGGTACGCTGGTGACCGTTGCCGGTTTTGTGCCGATTGGCCTTAATGCCAGTTCGGCGGGTGAGTACACCTTCACGCTGTTTGCGGTGATTGCCGTGGCGATGCTGGTGTCGTGGGTGGTCGCGGTGTTGTTCGCGCCGGTGCTCGGCGTGCACATCCTCAGCAGCAAGGTAAAACCCCACAATGCCGAGCCCGGCCGGGTGGGCCGGGCGTTCAATGGCGGCATGCTGTGGGCCATGCGCAATCGCTGGTGGGCCATCGGCATCACGGTGCTGTTGTTTGTGGCGTCGGTGTTTTCCATGCAGTTTGTGCAGAACCAGTTTTTCCCGTCTTCGGACCGTCCGGAAATCCTCGTCGACCTCAACCTGCCGCAAAACGCCTCGATCAACGAGACCCGCAAGGCCGTCGACCGTCTTGAGGCGATCATCAAGGACGACCCGGACATCGCCCGCTGGAGCACCTATATCGGCCAGGGCGCGATCCGTTTCTACCTGCCGCTCGACCAGCAACTGGAGAACCCGTACTACGCGCAACTGGTGATCGTCAGCAAGGGCCTGGAAGAGCGCGGCGCCTTGATTGCGCGCCTGCAAAAACGCCTGCGGGAAGATTTTGTCGGCGTGGGCAGCTTCGTGCAGCCACTGGAAATGGGCCCGCCGGTGGGGCGTCCGATCCAGTACCGGGTGTCTGGCAAGGACATCGACCAGGTGCGCAAACACGCGATCGAACTGGCGACCATGCTCGATAAAAATACCCACATGGGCGAGATCATCTACGACTGGAACGAGCCGGGCAAAGTCCTGCGGGTGGACATCGCCCAGGACAAGGCGCGGCAACTGGGGCTGTCGTCGGAAGACGTGGCGCAGTTGATGAACAGCGTGGTCAGCGGTGCGTCGGTGACCCAGGTGCATGACGATATCTACCTGATCAACGTGGTCGGCCGCGCCGAAGATGCCGAACGCGGTACGCCGGAAACCTTGCAGAACCTGCAGATCGTCACACCCAACGGCACCTCTATTCCGCTGCTGGCGTTCGCCACCGTGCGTTATGAGCTGGAACAGCCGTTGGTATGGCGTCGCGACCGCAAGCCGACCATCACCATCAAGGCGGCGGTGCGCGACGACATGCAGCCGACCGACCTGGTGAAACAGCTCAAGCCGGACATCGACAAGTTCAGTGCTGGGTTGCCGGTGGGCTACAAGGTCGCCACCGGCGGCACCGTGGAAGAAAGCGGCAAGGCCCAGGGCCCGATTGCCAAGGTAGTGCCGTTGATGCTGTTCCTGATGGCGACCTTCCTGATGATCCAGCTGCACAGCGTGCAGAAGATGTTCCTGGTGGCCAGCGTGGCGCCGCTGGGGCTGATTGGCGTGGTGTTGGCGCTGATTCCCACGGGCACGCCCATGGGCTTTGTGGCGATTCTGGGGATCCTTGCGCTGATCGGCATCATCATCCGTAACTCGGTGATCCTGGTGACGCAGATCGACGCCTACGAGCGCGACGGCTACACGCCGTGGGACGCGGTGGTGGAAGCTACCGAACACCGGCGCCGGCCGATCCTGCTGACCGCAGCAGCGGCCAGCCTGGGCATGATCCCTATCGCCCGTGAAGTGTTCTGGGGTCCGATGGCCTACGCGATGATCGGCGGGATCATCATCGCCACCTTGCTGACGCTGCTGTTCCTGCCGGCGCTGTACGTGGCCTGGTACAAGATTCGCGAGCCGAAGAAAGAACAAGCCTGACGGCCACAGCGGTGACATTCCTACACGGACGTGGGAATGTTCCCTGAAACATTTTTTTGCCCTTCGCACCCGATCAATTGTTTTACCCTCCGGGCCTGATCCTTTGCCAAGGCCTGCCCCATGCGTTGTTTCCTGCTGGTTTGTAGCTTGTTACTGTCGCCCGTGGCCCTTGCCGGCACGGTGCTGGAGAACGCCCTGTGGCGGGTTGAGATCGACCCGGCGACCCTTGCGATCCACGTTATCCCCAGCGACAAGACCGCCGTGCAGGCTTCAAGCGGAGGCCCTGCGCACAGGGTCAACCAGCTCTCCCAAAGCACCCGTCAGGCCAGTTGGCAATGGGACGATGGCGCCTATCGCCTGAGCGCCACCCTCGAGCAACGGGATCTTGCCCTGACGATTACCGCCCGTGATGCCGGTGAGTTGGCGATCCTGCGCCAACCCGCCAGCGCCATGGGCAAGGGCCTGATCTGGCCCCTGGCCGAAGGGCATTACGTGCCGGCGGGCAATGGTGTGTGGCAGGACTTCCTGCTGGAACAGGGCGACGTCAACACCACCCAGGACCTCAGCTTGCCGCTGTGGGGCGTGGATCACGGCGCGTTCACCCTAAACTGGCTGATGACCAATCCTTACAACAACCGTTTGAGCTGGCAGGCCGACGGCAAAGGACTGGCGTTGTCCGCCTTCCATGAATTCACCACGCTGGACCCCGCGGCGCCGATGACCGTTCTGTTGCACCTGGGCGAAAGCGACCCGCTGGCCGGCGCCAAGCGTTATCACCAGTGGTTGGTGGAGCACGGGCTGTTTGAACCGTTGGCGGACAAGTTGCGGCAAACCCCGGAAGCGGAAAAGCTGCTGGGCGCCAGCCATATCTACCTGTGGGGCAATGATCTGCTGGCTCCGGGGGATGTGCGCGACTGGCCGCAACTGCTCAAGCTGCTACGCAGCGGTAAAGGCTTGGCGGCTGAATTGAATGGCTTGCTGGACAAAGAGGCTGCGCAGGTTCGGCAGGTCAAGCAACCGTATGAGCAGGCTGTCCTGCTGCGCGGCCTGAACGCGGCGATCAACACAAAGGCCCGGCAAAGCTGGCAGCCCTCCACCGAGCCGAATATGACCCAACTCGCTGATGGCTATGGTGCGCTGCGTCGTGAGTTGGCCGTGGCCTTTGCCGGTGCCTTGAGCGCCACGCCTGAGACTTGGGGCAACACCTTGTCCGTCACCAACGCGCTGAAAGGCGCCGGTCTCAAGCGCCTGCTGGTGACCCAGGGCGAAGGCTGGGAAGGCGGGCTCTGGCATCCTGAGGCGGTGAAGACCGGGGTCGAAGCCGGTTACCTGATGGCGCCCTACGACTCTTATGAAACGGCACTGTCTGCCACTGAAAATCCCGACTGGACCACCGCGCATCTGGGCAGCAAGGCCTATGGCGAGTGCGCGATCGTGTTGAAGGGCGGCCAGCTCAAGACAGGCTTCCAGAAGTCCGGCCACTACACCGACCCGCGCTGCGTGCGGCCGTTGCTGGAGGCGCGGATCAAGGCGGTGCAGGCCAAGTCCGGGTTCAACGCCTGGTTCCTAGACGCCTATGCCACCAGCATGTTGTTCGACAGCTATCGCACGGGTGCGAGCCTGACCCAGGCACAAAACGCCGAAGGCAATATCGATGCGGCCCGCTGGATCAATACGGCGCTGAAGTTGCCGGCAGGTTCCGAGGACGGCAACGCGATCACCGCCCGAGGCATCCTGTTTGCCCACGGCATGCAAACGCCGGTGCTGGGCTGGGGTGATCGTGAGATGACCAAGGACAAGCAGTCGCCGTATTACGTCGGGGCTTGGTACCCGCCGGAACAGCCGGCGGTGTTCTTCAAGTCGGTGCCGTTGAAAGAGCCGTTTCGCACGGTCTACTTTGACCCGACGATGCGCCTGCCGCTGTATCAGGCGGTGTTCCATGGCTCGGTGATCACCACCCACCATTGGCTGTTCGACAGCCTGAAACTGAGCAACGTGCGGGCCGAAAACGAGCTGACGCAACTGCTCTACAACGTGCCGCCGCTGTATCACCTGAGTGCGGCGACGGTGAAGCAGCGCTTGCCGGTGATTCAGCGCCAGGACGCGTTCTTCCGGCCGCTGCATGAACGGTTGGCGACTCAGGCGATGACCGATTTTCGCTGGCTGACCGAAGATAAACAGGTGCAGCAGACCACGTTTGCCGATGGAACGCGGTTGGTGGCGAATTTTGCTGAGGGGCGTATTACGGCTTTTGTGCCTGGCGCCCAGGCTGTGGTGTATCAGGTGGATGAGTGGCGGCTGTGAGTCCTTCGCGAGCAAGCCCGCTCCCACAGGGAAATGCATTCCAAAATGTGGGAGCGGGCTTGCTCGCGAAGGCGTAAGCCCAAACAACAAAGACCTACAGCTTGCGCCACACACTCGCCAGCCACGGCTGTTGTTCCCGAGGCAATCCCGCTGGCCGGTAGTAATGCTCCAGCTCCACAAACCCCGCAGCCGTCAGCAATGCCTGCCACGCCTGCAAGTCGTGATACGAGCCATACCGTGGCCCATTCCAGCCCTCCTGGTTTTCACCCCGAGGGTTTGAGCTGAACAACACTCCACCGACCTTCAACGCCCCATGCAACTGCCCAAGAATGCGCGGCAGTTCCTGCTTGGGAATATGAAACAGCACCGCATTGGCGAAGATCCCGTCGAAACGGCCGGCCGGCAAATCCAGCTTCAGGAAGTCCTGTTGCAGCACTTCACAGCCGCTGTCTTCCCGGGCCATCTGTGCAAAGCGCTCCGAACCATCGAGCCCCACCGCGATGTGGCCCATGCGGGTAAACGTCTGCAAATCCCGCCCCGGCCCGCAGCCGAAATCCAGCACGGTAAACGGTGCGTCGCCCTGGATATGCCGCAGCAACGCATCAATGTTCTGGCTCACATCGTGATCGCGGGTGCCTTCACGAAAATCCTCGGCCACTTTGTTGTAGTGGCCAAGGGTGGTGGAGGTGATCTGGTCGAGGTCGTCGGGGGCGAGTTTCATGGCAGGTTATACCGGGCGCTGAGATGGCCCGACTATACCTCACCTCTTGTTCAGAACCCTGGCCAACCGATCGCCGCCCAACTGAATCACGGCTACCAGGATCACCAGCAGCACAATCACGGTGAGCATGATCTGCGTGTCAAAACGCTGATAGCCATAGCGATAGGCAATATCCCCCAGTCCACCGGCGCCAATTGCGCCGGCCATGGCCGAGGAGTTGATCATCGTCACCAGGGTAATCGTGAACCCGCCGACAATCCCCGGCAGCGCCTCCGGCAGCAGCACATGCCAGACGATATGCCAGCGCCGGCAACCCATGGCTTGCGCCGCTTCGATCAAGCCGTGATCGACTTCGCGCAAGCTGACTTCGGCGATCCGCGCGAAGAACGGCGTGGCCGCGATGGTCAACGGCACCACCGCCGCCCACACGCCATAGGTGGTGCCGACGATCAACCGGGTGAACGGAATCAGCGCCACCATCAAAATCAAAAACGGGATCGAGCGGAACAGGTTAACGAACGCCCCCAGCACCCGATTCAAGGCAGGCGCCTGATAGATGCCGCCCTTGTCGCTGGTCACCAGGAACACCGCCAGCGGAATCCCCACCAGCAATGCAATCAACGACGACACTCCGACCATCAACAGCGTATCGATGGCGCCCTGCAATAAACGATCAAACCACATAGCCCAGCACCTCCACCTGTTGTGCCCAGCGCCCGGCGCGGCTGCGCAGTTCTTCGGCGGTCAGGGACGAGCCGCTCACCGCCAGCAGCAATTGCCCCAAGGCGTGGCCCTGGATGCGTTCCACACCGCCTTGCAGCAAGCGCACGCGCCCGCCGAGGGCGCTGAACAACGCAGCAAGATCGGGTTCGTCTTCGGCACTGCCAGTCAGTTGCAAGCGCAGCACCACGGCGGCGTCCTTTGAGGTCGGATTGGCCTGCAGGCGGCTTTGCAACTCTTCAGGAAGGCCATGTTGCAGCGGCGCCAGCAGGGTTTTACTGACCTCATGCTGCGGGTTGCCGAACACTTCCCACACCGGACCTTGCTCGACCACATGGCCGTGTTCCAGCACCACCACGCGATCGCAGATTTCGCGAATCACGGCCATTTCGTGGGTGATCAGCACGATGGTCAGGCCCAGGCGTTTGTTGATCTCCCGCAGCAGGCCGAGGATGGATTGCGTGGTCTCAGGGTCGAGCGCTGAAGTGGCTTCGTCGCACAACAGAATCTGTGGGTCATGCACCAGTGAGCGGGCGATGCCCACCCGCTGTTTCTGCCCGCCGGACAGCTGGGCCGGGTAAGCCTTGTGCTTATCCTGCAAACCGACCAATTCCAGCAGTTCACGCACCTTCTTCTCGCGCTGCTCCTTGGGCACGCCTGCGACTTTCAACGGCAGTTCGACGTTCTGCCACACGGTCTTGGCCGACATCAGGTTGAAGTGCTGGAAGATCATGCCGATGCGTCGGCGCAGGGCGACCAGGCGGTCTTCGTCGAAGTCGCCGATGTCCACCTGGTCAATCAATACCCGGCCGCTGCTCGGTTGTTCCAGGCGGTTGATGGTGCGGATCAGCGACGACTTGCCGGCGCCGCTGCGGCCGATGATGCCGAAGACTTCGCCGCGCTGGATCGCCAGGTCGATGCCTTGCAGGGCGGGCACGGATTGGCCGTCATAGGTCTTGCTCAGGTTGATAAAGCGCACGTGCGCGCGATTCAGGTCCGGGTGCAGTTCTGTCTGCTCGGCGTCCCTGGGCGGCAGGCCCAGGTCGCGCAGTTGAGAGTGGGCGGCGGTCATTTTTTATCTTCCCAGCCCACTTGGTAGAGCTTGCCAAGGGATTTATCCAACGCGGCGCGCACCACCGGCGAGTGCTGGTAGATGTCGACGAACTTGATCACCCGCGGGTCGGTTTTGCTCTTGGGCTGGACCACGAACTGGATCACGTATTCCGGGTGGTCGAGGCCGTCGAACAGCAGCGCCGACTCGGCATCGAAGGTCTTGGACAGGCGGATATACGCCGGGTAGCCCTGCACCAGGTCGGCGTCGTCATAAGCGCGCACCAGTTGCACGGCTTCGACTTGCAGGATCTTGATCTTCTTCGGGTTGGTGACGATGTCTTCTTCAGTGGCCTTGTAGCCCACGCCCGGCTTGAGCGTGATCAAGCCGGCCTTGGCCAGCAGTTGCAGGCCGCGACCACTGTTGATCGGGTCGTTGGCAATCGCCACGCTGGCGCCCTGGGGCAGGTCGTTGATGCTCTTGTACTTCTTCGAATACAGCCCGACGTTGTTGATGATGCCCGGCGCGTACGGCACCAGGTCAAAGCCCGCAGCGGCCTTGGCGTTTTCCAAAAACGGGATGTGCTGGAAGTAGTTCACGTCGATATCGCCGGCTGCCAGGCTGACGTTGGGTGCGATCCAGTCGGTGAATTCCACCAGTTCGACTTTCAAACCCTGTTTGCCGGCCTCTTCGACGGCGGCCTCCAGGGGAATGGCGAAGGCGGCGGTGGTGCCGACTTTCAACGGTGCGTCAGCGGCGAATACCGCCGAGCTGAACAATCCGAGGGCGAGCGCCAGTGCTTTGACTGGGTGGCTGAGCAATGTTTTTTTCATAGTGGATTTCCAGTCATAAGGTGTGAGTGCAAACAACTCGGTCAACTGTGGGAGCGGGCTTGCTCGCGAAAGCGGTGTGTCAGTGAATGCATCCGGCGACTGATACAGCGCTTTCGCGAGCAAGCCCGCTCCCACATTTTGGTTCAGTGGCGGTAGGTGGAGCCGGTGTGTTGTTCAGGTAAGTGCGCCGAGTGGTGGAAGACTTTCTCCCGCAACGTCCCGGTCTCATACGCGGTCTTGTACGAGCCCCGGCGCTGCAGCTCCGGCACCACCAGTTCGATGAAGTCGACGTAGCTTTCCGGGGTGACGATGCGCGTCAGGTTGAAGCCATCCAGGCCGGTTTCGCTGATCCATGATTCAAGTTCATCCGCCACCTGTGCCGGCGAACCCACCAGGGTGATGTAGCGCCCGCCCAGGGCGTGCTGCTCAAGCAACTTGCGCCGGGTCCAGTCATTGTTCTGCAGGTTCTTGGTCGCGGACTGGATGGCGTTGCTCTTCACGTACTGGATCGGTTCGTCGATTTCGTACTGTGAAAAATCAATCGCCGTAGAGGCCGAGAAATGCGCCACGCCGGCTTCCGCACTGGCGTAGCTCAGGTACTCGGCGTGCTTGGCCCACGCAGCTTCTTCGGTGGCGCCGACAATCACGTTCAGGCCCATGAACACCTTGATATCGTCCGGGTTGCGCCCGGCTTCCACGGCGCTGGCGCGCACCTTGTCCACCTGGATCTTGGTCGAGGCCTTGTTCTGCCCGCTGATGAACACGCACTCGGCGTGACGCCCGGCAAACAGCAGTCCACGGTCGGAGCTGCCCGCCTGGAACAGCACCGGCGTGCGTTGCGGCGACGGCTCGCACAGGTGATAACCCTCCACCTGATAGAACTCGCCCTTGTGCTCGACCTTGTGCACCTTCTCCGGCTGGGCATACACCCGCGCCTGCGGATCGTTGATCACCGCGTCGTTTTCCCAGCTGCCTTCCCAGAGTTTGTAGAGCACCTCCAGGTATTCGTCGGCCTGGTCGTAGCGCCGGTCGTGCTCGACCTGCTCGGTCAGGCCCATAGCCTTGGCGGCGCTGTCGAGGTAGCCGGTGACGATGTTCCAGCCCACCCGGCCACGGCTCAGGTGGTCGAGGGTCGACATGCGCCGGGCGAACAGATACGGCGGTTCGTAGGTGAGGTTGGCGGTCAGGCCGAAGCCAAGGTTTTTGGTCACCGCCGCCATGGCCGAGACCAGCAGCAACGGGTCGTTGACCGGCAGCTGGATCGCCTCCTTGAGCGGCACGTCCACCGAGTTCTGGTAGACGTCATACACGCCGACGATGTCGGCGATGAACAGCCCGTCGAACAGTCCGCGTTCCAGCAACTGCGCCAGTTCGGTCCAGTACTCGATGGTTTTGTACTGGGTCGAGTTGTCCCGTGGATGGGTCCACAGGCCGTGGTTGATGTGCCCGATGCAGTTCATATTGAAGGCATTGAACAGGATTTTTTTCTTCGCCATCAGATAGTCCCCCGCAGTGGCGGGTTTTCATCGTTGAGGTAGTAATTGCCCACAGCAAAGTACTTCCAGCGCACCGGGTCGTGCAGGGTGTGCACCCGGGCGTTGCGCCAGTGGCGGTCCAGGCCGTGTTCGGCGAGGGTCGCCTGGCTGCCGGCGAGTTCGAACAGGGTGCTGCCGGCCGCCAGGGAAATCTCGGTGCTGAGGGCGCGCACTTCGGCGACCGCGATGGATGCGGCCGCGACGGTGTCGGCATTGCTGTCGGCCTGGGCGCGGTCGAGGAATTCGCCTGAGCGTTCCAGCAGGGCTTCGGTGGCGTGCAGGCGGATGCTCAAGTGGCCGAAGCTTTTCAGGGTCAGCGGATCTTCGGTGGCCTTGTCGCTGGTGGCATCGATCCACGGCCGGGTCTTGGTGCGCACGAAGTGCAGGGCATCTTCATAGGCTGCGCGGGCAATGCCGGTGTCGATGGCGGCGTGAAGGATCTGCGCCAGCGGGCCGACAGTGGTCGGGCGCTCGAAGGCACTCTGGAACGGGATCACGTCCTGGGCCGCGACCCACACGTTATCGAACACCACCGAACCGCTGCCAGTGGTGCGCTGGCCGAAGCCGCTCCAGTCGTCGATCACACTCAGGCCCTCGCTGTCACGGGTGACAAAGGCCAGTTGCTGCACACCGTTTTCGTCCACCACGGACGTGGGAATACGTTGGGCGTAGATCGCGCCGGTCGAGTAGAACTTGCGGCCGGTGATACGGAAACCGTCACCGTCGCGGGTGATCTTGGTGATGCGGTCGTGGGCGGTCTTGGTGCCCAGTTCTGCCAGGGCATTGCCGAAGCGCTGGCCGGCGAGCACTTCGGCGTACAGGCGTTTTTGCTGCGCCGGGCTGCCGTTCACCCGCAGCACTTCGAGGGCATAAAAATGGTTTTGCGGGATCTGCCCCAGGGACGCATCCGCCTGGGCAATCAGTGCCGTGACTTTGGCCAGGGTGACGTTGGAAACGCCGGCACCACCGAACTCCTTGGGTACGCTGATGCCCCACAGGCCGGAGCGGGAAAACACGTCCAGCTCAGGCAAGGGCAGGCGGCGTTCACGGTCACGCAAGGCGCTGTCGCGGCGGAAGTCTTCGGCCAGGTCGCTGGCGACAATGAGGGCTTGTTCATCGCTGGTAATAACCGCGACGTGATGAGAAAGGGTCATGCGTATTCTCCAGAGGTCTGGTCGGTTAAATCCAGGAATGTCGGGCAGGCAAAGTGCCGTTGAGGTGGTAAGCGCCCACCGCGTGGTACTTCCAGCGGACCGGGTCGTGCAGGGTGTGCACCCGGGCGTTGCGCCAGTGGCGGTCGAGGTTGAATTCGGCGAGGGTCGCGCGGCTGCCGGCCAGCTCGAACAGCTTTTCGCTGGCGAGCAGGGAAATCTCGGTGGTCAGCACCTTGGCTTCGGCCACGGCAATCGAGGCGCGTGCGGCGGACTGCGCGGTGATCGGCGCGGCGCTGACTTGGTCCAGTACCTGGCCGGCCTTGCGCAGCAGGGCTTCAGCGGCGTGCAGTTCGATCTTCAGCTTGCCGATATCGGCGATCACATACAGGTCATCGCTGGCCCGTTCGACCTTGGCGTCGATCCATGGCCGCGAGCGTTCGCGTACAAAGCTGATGGTGTCGTCGATCGCGCCACGGGCGATGCCGGCATCGATGGCCGCCTGGATCAATTGCGAGACTGCACCCTGGATGCCCGGTGTTTCGCCGAGTCGCCAGGTTTCCACCACCAGTTCGGCGTCCACCGCCACTTGATCCAGCAGCACTGTGCCGCTGGCGGTGGTGCGTTGGCCAAAGCCGGACCAGTCATCGACGATACGCAGGCCTTCGGTGCCACGGCGCACGAACGCCATGACGACTTTGCCGTCATCGTTCAAGGCCTTGACCGCCACCCAATGGGCGAACAGCGCGCCAGTGGAGTAGAACTTCTGGCCACTGACGACGTAGCCGTCACCTTCGGCGGTGATGCGTGACTTGAGGTCCAGGGTGTTTTTGGTACCGCGTTCCGGGCCGCCGTTGCCGATGCGCCAGCCGTCCAGCACGCTCTGGAACAGCTGCTTTTTCTGGCGCTCGCTGGCCGCACCTTGCAGCACGTGCAGGATGCCGAAATGGTTCTGCGGGATTTGCCCCAGCGCCGGGTCGGCCGCGCTGATGATCGCGAACACCTCGGCCAGGGTCACGAAGGACACCTGCGGGCCGCCGTACTCACGGAGAATGGAAATACTGCCCAGGCCGCTGCGGGTGAAGTGTTCGATTTCAGCCCAGGGCAGTTTGCGTTGCTGATCGCGCCTGGCCGCTTGCAGGCGCGCGGCCTGTGCCAGCTCGTGGGCGGCGCTCAGGGCCTCGGCGTCGTTGCGCAGCACTTTGGCGGGCAACAACAGCGGGGCAACGTCCAGATCACTCTGGGGGGGTGTTTGTGCCAAGTTAGACATCAGCGCCGCTCCTTGGCTGCACGCAATGCCCTGGCGTTACGCACCGGGGTAATTTTGACCATACCTACCTCACATCCGTTGAAAAGATAAAAAAATCAGGAATGTCCGGTGGTCCGGTGCATATACCCTAAGCGTGTTAAATTTTTTAATAAACTAACTTTTAGGAATATGCATAGAAGGTCTGTCACCCCGGTTCACAGGGCGAGCCGGGGCGACGGGGTTGGTAGGCCAGCGGGGCCCTGGCGGGGCTGGTCGGGGCCTGGGGAGCGAGCGCGGCGATGCGCAGGATGCGGGCTGGCGCCCAGCTTGAATTGTTGCCGACCCGGTCGAGAATGCAGTAGGTCACTTCGAGGCGATGGTCGTCCCCAGCCTCGACAATGATGGCCGACGGCACCCACACCTGCACCGCCTTGCCCACATCGCCAGCCTGGATGCTCGGCAGGTCCAGGCGCACGTCACCCCAGCGCAGGGTGATCTCGTCATCGGTCGCCATGTTCAGGTACGGCTCGATGGTCAGGGGCACGCCACGGCGGATCTGGCTGCTGTTGACGCCATGGCGACGGATGGTCTCGGGCAGGCTGACGGCGGCCAGGTTCTGGTTTTCATCAAGGCTCAGTGCCGAGGGCATGCCGCCGGGGTAGTCGGTCTTGACCCGCACCCGGGTGATGGCCGAGCGCGCCGGGCCGTGGCCGACCTGCATGACCCGGTAATGAATCCGTGCCGGGCCATTTTGCACAAAGCTCTCCGGCACTCGCAGGCTGGTGGGCATGCCGATCTTGCCGGCGGTGATGCGCCGGGAGGCGGCAAAGCAGTTGTTCCAGAACAACTCGATCAGGTCGCCCTCGTCCATGCCGCAGTAAGGCGCGATATCGACCTGCAGGTTTGTCGCAGCGAGGGCATTGATGCCTTCTCGATGGGCCTGGGGCAAGGTCGGGGCAGTGAGCAGCGCCTGGGTGGAAATACGCTTCATAAATAATCTCCTTGGTGCAGCCAGCAGCAATCGTTCCGGACATCAGGCGCGGGCAGGCGACGTAGTCCGAAAGAAACGATTTAATAAAAAACCAGAATGGATCCAATCCTCTGGGCGTTAGATAAGAGGCTTGGTTAGTTGGCGTCAAGAGGCTGGGCGGGGCAAACAGGGGGTTATGGAATATTCAGAAGGGTCTTACTGGGAGGGCGCTGCAAGTGCGTGCTTCAGGGTGACTTTTACCCAATGAATAAAGGGTGTTTCCCCAAAAACACTAAAGAGGCGAGTTGCCTTTCGGCAACTCTATAAAGCGAAGCTTCTTACAATGAATCGGCGCAAGTTAGTTGTTGATGAACTTGCTGAGAAACTGCCGGGTACGTTCTTCTTTCGGGTTGGCAAACAGCGCCTTGGCTTCGCCTTGTTCAACAATGACGCCCTTGTCGAAGAAGATCACCCGGTTGGCCACATCCCGGGCGAAACTCATTTCGTGGGTCACGATGACCATGGTGCGGTTTTCTTCCGCGAGGCTGCGAATGGTCGCCAGCACTTCGCCTACCAGCTCCGGGTCCAGGGCTGAAGTCGGCTCATCGAACAGGATCACCTCCGGCTCCATCGCCAGGGCCCGGGCAATGGCAACCCGTTGCTGCTGCCCACCGGAGAGGCGGCGTGGGTAGGCGTCTTCCTTGCCTGCCAGGCCGACCCGGGCCAATAGCTTGCGGCCCAGGGCATCTGCGGCGGTCCGGGGCATCTTCTTGACCACGATCGGGCCTTCGATGACGTTCTCCAGGGCCGTGCGGTGCGGGAACAGGTTGAAGTTCTGGAACACAAAGCCCACGTGCTGGCGCAGGCGCCGCACCAGGCTTTGCTGTTGGTTGAGCGGGCGGCTGCTGTCGATCTCGATGTCACCGACCTTGATTCGGCCACTGGTGGGTTCTTCGAGGAAATTCAGGCAGCGCAGCAAGGTGGTCTTGCCGGAACCGCTGGGGCCGATGATGGCGACGACTTCGCCTTCCTTGACCTCAAGGTCGATCCCGTTAAGCACCACCTGACCCTTGAATTGTTTGGTCAGTTTTTCAACCACGATCATGCTTCAAGACTCCAGGTCATGCCGGTTGACTCGTGCTTCCAGGCGGTTTTGCACGTGCGCCAGGACGCTGGCAAGAATCCAGTAGATCAAGGCGGCGGACAGATACATGGTGAAAATTTCGAAGGTACGGGCCGAGACCAATTGCGCCTGGCGGAACAGCTCCGGCACCTGGATGGTGGCGGCCAGGGCAGTGTCCTTGACCAGGGAAATAAAGCTGTTGCCCAGCGGCGGCAAGGCCGTGCGCATGGCCTGCGGCAGGATGGCCCGGCGCAGGGTCTGCGCACGGGTCATGCCGATACTGGCCGCAGCTTCCCACTGGCCGCGCTCGATGGAACCGATGGCGGCACGCAGGATTTCACAGGCGTAAGCAGCCATGTTCAGCGAAAAGCCGATCATGGCCGCCGGGATCGGATCCAGCTCGATGCCCACTTGCGGCAAGCCGTAGTAGATCAGGAACAGCTGTACCAGCAAGGGCGTGCCGCGAAAGAACGACACGTAGACGCGGGCGGTCCAGCTCAACAGCTTGAAGCGCGAGAGGCGCATCAAGGCCAGGCCGAAGCCCAGCAGCAAGCCGAAAAACATCCCGCCGAGGCTAAGGATGACCGTGAAGTACGCGCCCTTGAGCAGAAAGGGCGCGGAGTCCAGCGCGAGTTGGAAACCTGCTTCCATTATTGAGTAACGTCAGCGTTGAAGTACTTCTCGGACAGCTTCTTCAAGGTACCGTCGGCGCGCAGTTCGTCCAGAGCCTTGTTCACCGCGGCCAGCAGTTCAGGCTCGCCTTTGCGCAGGGCAATACCGGCTTCCTGACGGGAGAACGCAGCACCTGCGGCGGCTGTATCCTTGGCTTTCTTGGCGTATTCCAGCGCGGCGAGGCGGTCGATCAGGATGGCGTCGACACGGCCGATGCGCAGGTCCTGGAACTTGGTTGGGTCATCGTTGTAGGTTTTGACGATGGCTTTCGGTTGGTTTTCCTTGAGCCATTGTTCGTAGTTGGTGCCCAGGCCCACACCGATTTTCTTGCCGGCCAGGTCGTCGGCGGTCTTGATGGTGTCGACGTTCTTCGCCAGGGTCAGCGCCTGGATCCCGGAAACGGTGTAAGGCTTGGAGAAGTCATACTTTTCCTTGCGCGCATCGGAGATGGTCACCTGGTTGACGACCGCGTCCAGGCGCTTGGATTCCAGGGCGGCGAGGATGCCATCCCACGGCGTGGCTTGCAGCTTGACCTTGACGCCCAGCTTCTTGGCCAGCGCTTCAGACAACTCGACCTCGAAACCGCTGAGCTTGCCGCTTTCGTCGACGAAGCTGAACGGCGGGTAGGTGCCTTCCAGGCCAATCTTGATTTCGCCGGCTTTCTTGATGTTGTCCAACTGCTCGCCGGCAACTGCCTGACCGAGCCACCCGGCGCCAAGCGCCAGCCCCAATGTGCCAACCAGTAACGTGCGACGGAATACGGAAATAGTCATGAAGAGCCCCTGTGTTTTTTATGTTGAGCGATGCAGGTGACGCGGTAGTCGTATCCTGCCTTAAAAGCGCGGTGTGTGGGAGCCGGGCTTGCCCGCGATTGCATCAACTCGGTGTTTTGGATCTGCCCAGTCATGCGTATCGCCATCAAGCTCGCCTACGGCGCGACTATAAAGCCGGTTTTTAAGACTTGAAAATAATATAAAATCAGATTGATATTTCTTTATGGAATATTAAAAGCTCGAATCATAAGCAAACAACGCCGGTGCGCCACCCGTGTGCAGGAAGATGATCGGCCCCTCTTCAAAGCGCTGGCGTCCAATGCCATCCAGCAACCCGGCCATGGCCTTGCCCGTGTAGACCGGGTCCAGCAGCAGGCCTTCCTGGCTGGCTACCAGCTTGATCGCCGCCAGCGTGCCGGCACTCGGCTCGCCATAACGGGGGGCGAAGTACTCGTCCCACAGGATCACCTTGAACGCGTCCGGCAGCGGCACGCCGAGCAATTCGGCCGTACGTTCGGCCAGGCCCTGCACCTTGGGGCGCTGGGCTTCGTCGGTACGGGACACCGTGATGCCAATCACTTGCAGGTCGGGCAGCACTTCGGCCAGCGCCAGGGCCAGGCCGCTGTGGGTGCCGGCGCTGCCGGAGGCCAGGACCACGGTGGAGAACGGGATGCCGCTGTCTTCAATCTGCCCGGCCAGCTCCAGCCCGGCGCGCACGTAACCCAGGGCGCCGAGGGCGTTGGAGCCGCCGATGGGCACCAGGTACGGCTTCTTGCCGTTGCTGCGCAGGCGGTCGGCGAGGGCGTTGAGCTGGTCGTCGACGTTGTCCAGGTTCTCCACCAACTCGACCTTGGCGTCGAACAGCTCCAGCAACAGGCGGTTGCCGTTGGCCAGGTAGTTGGGGTCTTCGGTGCCCGTCGGGTTTTCCAGCAGGGCAACGCAGCCCAGGCCCAGCTTGGCGGCCAGCGCAGCGGTCTGGCGTACATGGTTGGACTGGATCGCGCCGGCGGTCACCAGGGTATCGGCACCCTGGGCCAGCGCATCGGCGGCAAGGTATTCAAGTTTGCGCAGCTTGTTGCCGCCCATCGCCAGCGGCGTGGTGTCGTCGCGTTTGACGTAGACGTCACGCCCCAGCCAGGCCGACAGCCGCTCGAGTTTTTCCAGGGCAGTGGCGCCGCCCAGCAGTTCCAGACGGTTAAAGCGGTCGAGCTGTTGTTTGATCATGGCTACGCACGGGTGGTCAGAGATGCTGGGACTATAGGCAGGCACTTTTGCGTCGGCAACCGCCAATCGCTTATGTCGACGGGTTATTAGCATTGCACTATTGGTTCTTAAGGACGCTCAGGTGCCTTGCCGTAAAGTGGTGGGCATTTCGTCAGGAGTGAAGACCGTGAGTGAGCGTTCCAGTCATTGGCAATTACAGACCATCGTCAGCCAGCTGCGCAGCGCCCGGGACCAGTGGCGCACCCGCAATGGCCGGGTCAGCGGCGAGCAGGGTGGTCGCGAGCTGCCTTCACGGGAAGCCGTGGCGCAGATTCTCGAGGCGTTGTGTGGTGCGCTGTTCCCCATGCGTCTGGGGCCGGTGGACCTGCGTGAAGAAAGTGAAGACTTCTACGTCGGCCACACCCTGGATGTGGCGCTGAACGCGTTGCTCGCCCAGGCGCGGCTGGAGCTGCGGTATGCAGCACGCCAAGGCGGCCAGGATGACAGTGAAGTCGACGCCCATGCCATCCACCTGATCCAGGATTTCGCCCTGGCGTTGCCAGGCTTGCGCAGCCTGTTGGACACCGACGTGCTCGCCGCCTACCACGGAGACCCGGCGGCGCGCAGCGTGGACGAAGTGCTGTTGTGCTACCCGGGGATTTTGGCGGTGATTCACCATCGCCTGGCGCACCACTTGTATCGGGCGGGGTTGCCGTTGCTGGCGCGCATCAGCGCGGAAATCGCGCACTCGGCGACCGGGATTGATATCCACCCGGGCGCGCAGATCGGCCCGAGCTTCTTTATCGACCACGGGACGGGTGTGGTGATTGGCGAGACGGCGATCATCGGCGAGCGGGTACGGATCTACCAGGCCGTGACATTGGGCGCCAAGCGTTTCCCGGCGGATGAGGATGGGCAATTGCAGAAAGGCCATCCGCGGCATCCGATTGTCGAGGATGACGTGGTGATCTACGCCGGGGCGACGATCCTGGGGCGGATTACCATCGGCAAGGGCTCGACCATTGGCGGCAATGTGTGGCTGACGCGCAGTGTGCCGGCGGGGGCGAACCTGACCCAGGCGAATCTGCAGCATGATGATGGGACGCAGAAATAGAGCAGCACCCTCTCTAACGATCACACAGATCCAATGTGGGAGCGGGCTTGCTCGCGAATGCGGTGTATCAGTCGCCAGAAGTGTTGGCTGACACGCCGCATTCGCGAGCAAGCCCGCTCCCACATTTTGTCTGCATTCCAAATTTGAGCCGCACTACCCAAATTCGAGCCGTATTTCACTCAGCAATCGCTGAACGTTTCGTCATCCCCATACGTCATACCTTTCCTTGAGCTAGTGTAGGAAACACCTACCACTCGGCCCTGCGATTAGTCCTCAAACCCCTATCCATGTTTAACTTGACTGTTCGTTCAAGTTAAATCGGTGGTTCGCTGCCCGCTCACAACAGGAGGCTTACCTTTGCTGAGTCCGTTTTTTACAGCCACATCCCATACCCTTGAGGTGCGCCCTACATGAGTGCATCGTCCACACCTTCCAGCGGTCTGGTCCGCATGAATCCGCCGGTGTTTTACTTCGCAGCGAGCTTCATCCTGCTGTTCGGCCTGACCGTCATCGCGATTCCCGAACAAGCCGGCGCCTGGCTGCTGGCCGCACAAAACTGGGCGGCCAACACGGTCGGCTGGTACTACATGCTGGCGATGACCCTGTATCTGGTCTTCGTGGTGGTCACCGCGTTATCGGGCTACGGCAAGATCAAACTCGGTGCCGACCACGACGAGCCCGAATTCAGTTACCTGTCCTGGGCCGGCATGCTGTTCGCCGCCGGGATCAGCATCACGCTGTTTTTCTTCTGCGTGTCCGAACCCCTGACTCACCTGGTGCAACCGCCCCAGGGCGAGGCCCTGAACGGTGACGCGGCGCGCCAGGCCATGCAGATCCTGTTTCTGCACTGGGGCCTGCATGGCTGGGGCGTGTTCGCCTTCGTCGGCATGGCCCTGGCGTACTTCGCCTACCGGCATAACCTGCCGCTGGCGTTGCGCTCGGCGCTGTACCCGCTGATCGGCAAGCGCATCAACGGCCCCATCGGTTATGCGGTGGACGGCTTCGGCATCATCGCCACGGTGTTCGGCCTCGGCGCCGACATGGGCTTTGGCGTGTTGCACCTCAACTCCGGGCTCGATTACCTGTTCGGCGTGGCCCACACCCAGTGGATCCAGGTCGGCCTCATCACCTTGATGATGGGCGCGGCGATCCTGGTGGCGGTCTCCGGTGTCGATAAAGGCGTGCGGGTGATGTCCGACATCAACATGCTGCTGGCCTGCGCGCTGCTGCTGTTCGTGTTGTTCGCCGGCCCTACCCAACACTTGCTCAACACCCTGATCCAGAACATCGGCGACTACCTCGGCGCCTTGCCGACCAAGAGTTTCGACCTCTACGCCTACGACAAACCGAGCGACTGGCTGGGCGGCTGGACCGTGTTTTATTGGGCCTGGTGGATCGCATGGTCGCCGTTCGTAGGCCTGTTTATCGCGCGCATTTCCCGCGGTCGTACCATCCGTGAATTCGTGTTCGGCGTGCTGTTGATCCCGCTGGGCTTCACCCTGGCGTGGATGTCGATCTTCGGCAACAGCGCCATCGACCAGGTGCTCAACCACGGCCTCACGGCGCTGGGACAGTCGGCCATTGATGACCCGTCGATGAGCCTCTACCTGCTGCTGGAAACCTACCCGTGGAGCAAGACCGTTATCGCGGTCACGGTGTTTATCAGCTTCGTGTTCTTCGTCACCTCGGCCGACTCCGGCACGGTGGTGCTCTCGACCTTGTCGGCCAAAGGCGGCAACGCCGATGAAGACGGGCCGAAGTGGCTGCGGGTGTTCTGGGGCGCGATGACCGCGTTGGTGACCAGCGCGCTGCTGTTTGCCGGCAGCATCGACTCGCTCAAGTCGGCCGTGGTCCTGACCTCGCTACCGTTCTCGATGATCCTGCTGCTGATGATGTGGGGGCTGCACAAGGCGTTCTACCTTGAGTCGCAGAAGCAGATTGCGCAGATGCATTCCCTCGCGCCGGTATCGGGCTCACGCAAGGGCACGGGCGGTTGGCGCCAGCGCCTGAGCCAGGCGGTGCATTTCCCGTCACGGGATGAGGTGTACCGTTTCCTCGAGACCACGGTGCGCCCGGCCATCGAAGAAGTGACGGCGGTGTTTGTCGAAAAAGGCCTCAACGTGGTCACCCAGCCTGACCCGGCCAATGACAGCGTCAGCCTGGAGATCGGCCACGGCGAGCAGCACCCGTTTGTGTATCAGGTGCAGATGCGCGGCTATTTCACCCCGTCATTCGCACGGGGCGGCATGGGTTCCAAGCAGCTCAACAACCGCCGCTACTACCGGGCGGAAGTGCACTTGAGCGAGGGCAGTCAGGACTACGATCTGGTGGGCTACACCAAGGAGCAGATCATCAACGACATCCTCGACCAGTACGAACGGCACATGCAGTTCCTGCACCTGGTTCGTTAAGGCTCAGGTCCTGATAAACAGGGCCAGTGCCACCAACGGCGCACCGAATACCCCGCTGCCGATCACCAGCTCCGAGACCAGGGGCTGGCCGGCAGTGACCACGCCTACCGCGCCGTTCACCACCGACACCACCAGCCAGATCCCGACAAAGCTGTAGGCCAGAATGTGCCGGCTGACGCCCAGCTTTTGGCCGATGAACAGCATCAGCGCGAGGAGGATCAGGCCGGCGGTGATGACGCGGGCGGTGTGCATATCTTAAGTCTCCTGATACCCGCTGATTTTCCATGAACACCAAACCTGTGGCGAGGGAGCTTGCTCCCGCTGGGCTGCGCAGCGGCCCCAAAAAAGATGGGAGCGCTGCGCACTCCAGCGGGAGCAAGCTCCCTCGCCACAATAGTAGTTTGCCGTTGAACGAGCGTTTGCCGGCCTTCAGACCAAACCACCATTGGCCCGCAGGATTTGCCCGTTCACCCAACCACCGGCCGGGCTCACCAGGAACGCCACCACGCTGGCGATATCTTCCGGTTGGCCCAGGCGTTCCAGGGGTGCCATCTTGGCCAGGCCCTGGATCTGCTCTTCGCTTTTGCCATGCAGGAACAGTTCGGTCGCCACCGGCCCCGGGGCAACGGCGTTGACGGTGATGCGCCGGCCGCGCATTTCCTTGGCGAACACCTGGGTCAGGGATTCCACCGCCGCCTTGCTGGCGATGTACACCGCATAACCGGGGAAGTTGAGGCCGACGGTGCTGCTGGAGAAATTGACGATGCGCCCGCCGTCGTTCAGGCGGGTGGCGGCTTCACGCAGGGCGTTGAAGGTGCCGCGGGTATGGATGTCGAAGTTCTGGTTGTAGAGCTCATCGCTGTGTTGGGCCAGCGGCAGCACCTTGAGGATCCCGGCGTTGTTGATCAGCACATCAACCTTGCCCAGCTGGGCTTCGGTCTCGTCGAACAGGCGCTTGACGTCGGCGGCGCTGGCCACGTCGCCCTGGATCGCTATGGCTTGGTGGCCGGCCTGGCGCAACTCCACTACCAGCCTTGACGCTTCGGTGGCGCTGTTGGCGTAGTTGATGGCGACGGCATAACCGTCGGCAGCCAGTTGTCTGGCAACCACGGCGCCGATGCCGCGTGAGGCGCCGGTAACGATAGCAACTTGGGTAGTCATGATCTGGTTTCCTTGGGGCAGTGGTTGGGTGTGGAGGCAGATTCACATGTTTACCCAGGCCGATAAATGCGCCAGAGTTGCCTTGACTGTTCAAGAATCGCCAACAATGGAGACGCGCCGTGGACCAGGTCAAAGCGATGAAAGTGTTCGTGAGGATTTACGAACGCAGCAGCTTCACGCTGGCGGCCGATGACCTGAACCTGCCGCGCGCCACCCTGACCCACACCCTCAACCAGTTCGAGGCCTGGCTCGGCACGCGCCTGCTGGAACGCAGCACCCGCCGCGTCCGCCCCACGCTGGATGGCGAGGCCTATTACCTGCGCTGTGTGCAACTGCTGGCGGAGCTGGAAGAGGCGGAACTGGCCTTCCGTTCGGTGGCCCCCAAGGGCCGCCTGCGGGTGGATTTGCACGGCACCCTGGCCAAGTACTTCGTGATCCCGGCGCTGCCGCAATTCATGGCGCGCTACCCGGAAATCGAGCTGTCCATCAGCGAGGCGGACCGCTTCGTCGACCTGATCGCCGAAGGCGTGGATTGTGTGCTGCGGGCGGGCACCCTGGGGGATTCGGCATTGATCGGTCGCCGGGTTGCGACGCTGCGCCAGGTGACCTGCGCGAGCCCGGCCTACCTGCGCAAATACGGCGAGCCGAAGCGCCTCGCCGACCTGGGCGAGCACCGTGCGGTGAACTATGTTTCACGCACCACCGCGAAGCTGTTCCCCTTCGAATTCATGGTCGACGGCCAGGTGCAGGAAGTGACGATCGAGGGGGCGCTGTCGGTGTTCGGCGCAGAGATTTATGCCGCCAGCGCAGTCGCCGGACTGGGCATTATCCAGTGCCCGCACTACCGCATCGCCGAGCTGATCAACCAGGGCGTTATGCAGGAAATCCTCATTGATACACCACCGCCGCCCATGCCGGTTTCGGTGCTCTACCCGCAAAACCGACACATGTCGCCGAGGGTGCGAGTGTTCGTCGATTGGCTCGCCGAAATCTTCGCCACTGCCCGCTAACCCGCGTCTTTACTGGGTTTCTTAAATTTAATTTCATCCGGGTAAAGGGTGTTTTGACTCCGAACTGTCACATGGCCATCGCCTAATTGTGTGAAGCGTTTGACGCTTTCATTTCAGAACAGTGACGGAGACCGGTACCAATGAAGACGTTATTAAGCCCCATGGTGGGTGCCGCCATGGCGAGCTTTATGCTGTCCGCCCACGCCGATTTTATCGATGACAGCCACGCCGACGTGACCCTGCTCAACCGCTACCTCAACCAGCAGGGGCGGGATGTGGTGAACAGCAATAACAAGGCCCACAGCATCCGTGATTGGGGCCAGGGTTTTGAGTTCAACTTCAAGTCCGGCTACACCGACGGGCCGGTGGGCTTTGGCCTGGACCTGCAGGCGTTCTACGGTTTGAAACTGGACTCCGGCGGCGACCTCAATGACAAGGATCACCAGGGCCGCTACCCCGGCAGCATGTTCCCGCTGGATAACGGCAAGTCGGCCGACCAGTTCGGCGTGCTCAGCCCGACCTTCAAGATGCGCTTCGCCCAGGATGAATTGCGCGTCGGTACGCTGTACGGCAACAACCCGGTGCTGGCCAACACCGACGGCCGCCTGTACCAGCAGACCAACACCGGCGTGCAGCTGGTTTCCAAGGACTTGACCGACTTCACCTTTACCGCCGGTGACATCCTCAAGACCAAGATCCGCAACGAAACCGGCGACCAGGGCATGATCACCGCCGGCGGCACCAAAGAGAGCGATCGCTTCCTCTACGGCGGCGCGGACTACAAAGGTTTGCCGGACACCACCGTCAGCCTGTGGTACTCCAACCTTGAGGATTACTACCAGCAGTTCTTCCTCGGTGCCAAGCGTCATGACGCCTTGCCTGTCGGCGCGATCGACACCGACGTGCGCCTGTACCGCAGCCTGGGTGTGGGTGAAAACGCCGCGGGCGACAAAGACTATTCGGCTGCGGGTCTCTACGGCGATGGCACCTCCAAGGGCCGCATCAACCAGTCCACCGTCAGCCTGTTGGAAAGCTACAGCCTGGACGGCCATACCGTCGGCCTGGGCATCCAGAAAAACAGCGGCGACAGCGACTTCCCGTACCTGGATTCCGGCCTGAACAGCGGTGCCAGCAACCAGGGCCCGGGATCGGGCGCCGACACCCCGGCACTCACCAACATGCAACTGAACAAGTTCCAGCATGCCGGCGAGCGCACCTGGCTGGCGCAGTACAAATATGACTTCGGCAAACTCGGCCTTAACGGCCTGACCTTCGCCACGTCCTACGCACACGGTGATGACATCCGCACCACCCAAGGCACTACGAGCGAATGGGAACGTAACGTCACCGTGGCTTACCAGGTGCCCACCGGCACCCTCAAAGGCCTGGGCGTGACCTGGCGAAATGCCCACGCCAGCCCGGATATCACCGGTGCCACGGTGCAAGATGAAAACCGCTTCTATGTAAGCTACGTCGTTCCACTCTGGTAGGACTTTGCTGTAAAAGGGATAGGCAGACTTAAGCGATTCAGCTGCTTAAAAGGCCCGGGAATATGCTTATTCCCGGGCCTTATTTGCCCCAAGTCCAAGAGAGGATTCGATGACTTACATTGCTGCCGAAAACCGCTATGAATCTATTCCTTACCGCCGCGTAGGTCGCAGCGGACTGGTGCTGCCGGCACTGTCCCTGGGGCTGTGGCACAACTTTGGCGACAGCACCCCGATCGACACCCAGCGCGCCTTGCTGCGCACCGCGTTCGACCTGGGTATCAACCACTTCGACCTGGCCAACAACTACGGCCCTCCATACGGCAGCGCCGAGATCAACTTCGGTCGTTTGCTGCGGGAAGACTTCAAGCATTACCGCGACGAACTGATCATCTCCAGCAAGGCGGGCTGGGACATGTGGCCGGGCCCTTATGGCCAGGGCGGCG
This sequence comes from Pseudomonas sp. E6002, assembly GCF_013385565.1. NCBI lineage: Bacteria > Pseudomonadati > Pseudomonadota > Gammaproteobacteria > Pseudomonadales > Pseudomonadaceae > Pseudomonas > Pseudomonas sp. E6002. The sequence continues at coordinate 34,791 of NZ_JACAPT010000017.1, forward strand.
GTTCGCGCAAGTACGTGCTGGCGAGCCTCGACCAGAGCCTGCAACGCCTGGGCGTCGACTATGTGGACATCTTCTACTCCCACCGTTTTGATGCCGACACCCCGCTGGAAGAAGCCGCCAGCGCACTGGCCACCGCCGTGCAACAGGGCAAGGCGTTGTACATCGGGATCTCGTCCTACTCCGGCGTGAAAACCCGGGAAATTGCGGCGCTGCTCCAGGAGTGGAAAGTCCCGCTGCTGATCCACCAGCCGGCCTACAACCTGCTCAACCGCTGGGTGGAAAAAGACCTGCTGGACGTCACCGAAGAACTCGGTGCCGGGGTGATCGCGTTCACGCCATTGGCCCAGGGCCTGCTGACCGACAAATACCTCAACGGCGTACCGGCGGATGCGCGGGTCAATCGTCCGGGGGGTGGTTCGTTGCAGGCCAAGCACTTGTCCGAGGCCAACATCGCCCACGCCCGCGCGCTGAATGAAATTGCCAAGCGCCGTGGCCAAAGCCTGGCGCAGATGGCGTTGGCGTGGACGTTGCGTGATCCACGGGTCACCAGCGCCCTGATCGGCGCGAGCCGGCCGGAGCAGATCATTGAAAACGTCGGTGCGTTGCAGAACCTGAGCTTCAGCGCGCAGGAACTGGCGGAGATTGATCGGTTTGCCCAGGAAGGCGGGATTAACTTGTGGGAGAAGCCGTCTACGGCTGAATAAGCGGTAGAGCCCGATTCCTGCATCAACCTCTACCCAATGTGGGAGCGGGCTTGCTCGCGAAAGCGGAGTGTCAGTCACTGGATATGTCGACTGATTCACCGCTTTCGCGAGCAAGCCCGCTCCCACATTTGATTTGTGGTGTGCCTGCTAGAACGGCACATCTCCAAGAATCGTCGCCCGATGCATCACCCGCCGCTGCGGCCGGTAATCATCCACCGCGTAATGCTGGGTCACGCGGTTATCCCAGAACGCCACGTCATTTTCCTGCCAACGCCAGCGAATGGTGAATTCCGGCCGTGTTGCATGTGCAAACAGCAGCTTCAACACCACGTCGCTTTCCGCCGGCTCCAGTTCGTTGATCTTGCTGGTGAACCCCTCGCTGACGAACAGCGATTTACGCCCGCTCACCGGGTGGGTACGAATCACCGGATGAGACAGCGGCGGGTTCTTGCGCCGGGCTTCTTCCCAGCGCGCCAAATCTTCCGGCGTGTTGCCATAACGTTCCAGCGGGAAGGAGCGGGTGAAGTCATGGGTTGCCGTCAAACCGTCCAACAGTTTCTTGAACGGCTCGGACAGCGCCTCATACGCGGCAATCCCGCTGGCCCACAACGTATCGCCACCAAACTCCGGCAGCAGCTTGGCGCTGAGTACCGCACCGAGGGCCGGGGTGGGCAGGAAGGTCACATCGGTGTGCCAGATGGCGTTGTCGCGCACGTCGGTCACGGCGGTGTCGAGGATCAGCACTTCTGGCTGCTCCGGCACGTTGGGGTAGATCGGGTGAATGTGCAGGTCGCCGAAATTCGCCGCGAACCGCGCCTGTTGCTGCGGGTTGATCGGCTGGTTGCGGAAGAACAGCACCGAATGCTTGAGCAGCGCCTGTTCGATGGCGTCGCGGTCTTCAATGTTCAGCGGTTGGGTGATGTCGACGCCACTGATCTGGGCGCCAAGGGCGGTGCTGAGAGGTGTTACGGTCAGGCTGCTCATGGGATTCTCGTCGAAAATTTCTCAGTGTGCCTGGCCATGCCACGGCACCAATTTGCGCTGCAGGGCACGCAAGCCCATTTCCATGGCGAAGGCGATCAGCGCGATCACCAGAATCCCCAGCACCACCACGTCGGTGACCAGGAATTGCGCGGCGGACTGCACCATGAAGCCCAGGCCGCTGGTGGCCGCGATCAATTCTGCGGCTACCAGGGTCGACCAACCCACGCCCAGGCCAATCCGCACGCCGGTGAGGATGTCGGGCAGGGCGCTCGGCAGGATCACATGGCGAATCAGTTGTGCCCGGGTAGCGCCCAACGACTGCGCGGCGCGCAGTTTGGCCGGGTCGACGGTACGTACGCCGGTGGCGGTCGCGATGGCGATCGGCGCAAAAATCGCCAGGTAGATCAGCAGTACTTTGGACAGCTCGCCGATGCCGCACCAAATCACGATCAGCGGCAGGTAGGCCAGTGGTGGAATCGGCCGGTAGAACTCGATCAGCGGGTCGAGAATGCCCCGGGCGATGCGGTTGGAACCGATGGCAATCCCCACCGGCACAGCGGTCAGCACGGCAAAGCCGAGGCCCAGGCCGATGCGCTTGAGGCTCGCGCCCAGGTGCTGCCACAGGGTGGAATCCATGTAGCCGGTGGTCGCCAGCAGCCAGCCTTTTTGCAGCACGGCCGAAGGCGGTGGCAGGAACAGCGGCTCGATCAGCCCGCTGGCGGTCACGGCCCACCAGATGGCAACCAGGGTCACCAGGGTCAGCACGCTGATCCAGCGGGTGCTCAGGCTGCGGCGTACGGGCACGACGGGTTTGCTCGCCGGCTTGGTGGCCGTGGCCGGTAATTCGTAACTGCTCATGCGGACACCTGCCTTTGCGAGAACACCTTGCCCAGCACGTGTTCGCGGGTTTCGATAAAGCGCGGGTCGGACTTGATCGCGCGTGCCGACTCACCGGCGGCGTAGCGCTGGCCGAAGTCCAGGCTCAGGCGCTCGACGATCTGGCCGGGGTTGGGCGCCAGCAGAATCAAATCCGTGGCGAGGAACACCGCTTCTTCGATGTCGTGGGTAATCAGGAATACCGGTTTGGCCGTGCGCCGCCAGACTTGCAGCAACAGCTCCTGCATCTGTTCGCGGGTGAAGGCATCAAGGGCGCCGAAGGGTTCGTCCATCAGCAGTACGCGGGGGTCGGCAGCCAATGCACGGGCCAGTCCGACACGTTGCTTCTGGCCACCGGAGAGTTGCCAGATACGGCGGCTGTCGAAACCGGCGAGGTCCACCAGGGCGAGCATTTCCCGGGCGCGGATTTCCCGCTGGTCCTTGGGCACGCCTGCCAACTCCAGGCCGAAGCCGACGTTGGCCAGCACGTCCTGCCAGGGCAGCAGGGCGTCGTCCTGGAACACCACGCCGCGTTCGGCGCTCGGTCCTTTTACCGGCACACCGTCAAGGGTGATGCGCCCGGCGCTGGGTTCGACAAAGCCGGCAATCAGGTTCAACAGCGAAGTCTTGCCACTGCCGGAAGGGCCGAGGGCCACCAGCAATTGCTGGGGCCCAAGGCTCAGGGAAATATCTGCCAGTACTGGCTCCGGGCTGCCTGGGTACTGTGCGCTGATGCGCTCCAGTTGTAGCAAGGCCATCGCGGTTAACTCCTGGTATCAGTTAGTGATGAACTTCGGGCTGACGTACGGGGCGTAGTCCGGCAGTACGGCGTCGACCTTGCCTTGTTCCTTGAGGAACGCGGCGGTATCGGTGACAGCCTTGGTGGTCGGTGCGCCGAGCAGGGTGACCTGGTCAGCCGCCAGCGGGTAGACGTTGCCTTGCAGCAGCAGCGGAATGTCGCTGGCCTTGGCCCCGGAGAGCTTCACCAGTTTGTCGACGTTGCCTTTGTCAGCCAGCCAGGCTTGTGGGTCTTTGCGGTAAGCGGCGTAGGCATCCAGGGTGACCTTGGCAAAAGCCGTGACGATTTCCGGGTGCTTCTCGGCGAAATCCTTACGCACGATCCAGGCATCGAAGGTCGGCGCGCCGAACTTGGCCAGTTCGCCGGACGTGATCAGTACCTTGCCGTTTTCCTTGGCTACGCCAAGCGCTGGGTCCCACACGTAGGTGGCGTCGATATCACCACGTTTCCAGGCGGCGATGATGGCCGGCGGGGCGAGGTTGAGGATGGTCACTTTGGACGGGTCGATGTTCCAGTGCTTCAACGCGGCCAGCAGGCTGTAGTGGCCGGTGGAAACGAACGGCACGGCGACTTTCTTGCCGATCAGGTCCTGCGGGCTGTTGATCCCGGAACCGTTGCGGGCCACCAGGGCCTCGGCCCCGCCGATCTGGGTGGCGATCAGGAAGGTTTCCACCGGAACCTTGCGGGTCACGGCAGCGGTCAGCGGGCTGGAACCGAGGTAGCCGATCTGCACGTCACCGGAAGCGATGGCGGCGATGATGTCGGCACCGTTGTCGAATTTGCGCCAGTCGATCTTGGCGTTGGTGGCTTTTTCGTAAGCGCCGTCGGCTTGGGCGACTTTCGCCGGGTCAACGGTGGTCTGGTAAGCGATGGTCACGTCCGCGGCCTGGGCAAACAGGCTGGCACCGGCCAGGGACAACGCCGCCAAGAGGCGAAGGGGGAAGTGCAGTTTCAAGGGGGAAGTCCTCATCAGGCGGCCGGAGGTCGGCGTGTGAGAAGACTAAATGATCTAAGAATCCGAAAATAAATAACATTTTCGAATTAGCTTATGAGGAGAAACTCGCGCGCCAGGCTAGAAGGCGCATAGGTCAAATGTGGGAGCGGGCTTGCTCGCGAAAGCGGTGAATCAGTCACCGAATACATCGACTGATACAACGCTTTCGCGAGCAAGCCCGCTCCCACAGGGGTCTGTGTCAGCCTTTTAGTTGCTGATAGCGAGGATGCTCGCCTGGTACGACCCGACAAACACGTCAAAATCACCCACTTCGTTCTGCTCAAGCTCCGCCTGCTGCGCCAGCGAACTGCGCGCCAGCTCCTCAAAACGTGCCTGTTCCTCTGCCTTCAACGGCTCGCTGCGGAAGTACTCCGCATGCACCTGGCTCTGATGCAGCGAGAACTGCGCAAAGCTCTCTTTACGCTCGCTCATCGCCGCCAGCACCTGGGCCGACGGGGTCAGGGACGAATCCTTGACCTTCGCCAGCTGCGCGTCCAGCGCCTGGCTGTGTTCATTGATGCCCTGGCTCTGGTCCAGCATCGCCGCCAGCGGAGCAATCTGCTCCAGCAGCTCTGCCGCCCATTCCTTCATGTCCACCGATTCGCCACGGCGCTGCAATTGCAGGCCCGGACGGCGGCCTTCCTTGACCACGCTGAGGAAGTTGGAGGTGGCGTTGCCGCACTCATTGTCGGCGAACAGCGGGCTGTCATTCAGCGCGCAATACAGCAGGAACGCATCGAGGAAGCGCGACTCTTGCAAGTCGATGCCCATCGGCAGGAACGGGTTGATGTCCAGGCAACGCACTTCGATGTACTGGATGCCACGGGCCATCAGCGCCTGGATCGGCCGCTCGCCGGTGTAGGTCACGCGCTTGGGCCGGATGTTGGAGTAGTACTCGTTTTCGATCTGCAGGATGTTGGTGTTGAGCTGAACCCACTCACCGTCCTTATGGGTACCGACTTCGACGTACGGTGCGTAGGGTGTTGCCACAGCTTCGCGCAGGCTGTCGGTGTAGCTCGCCAGGTCGTTGTAGCACGGCGTCAGGCCGGCCTGGGCGTTGCTCTGGTAACCCAGGTCGCTCATGCGCAGGCTGGTAGCGTACGGCAGGTACAGGGTGTCGGCGTCCAGCACTTCGAGCTGGTGCGAACGACCGCGCAGGAAACCCGCGTCCAGGGCCGGCGAGGCGCCGAACAGGTACATCAGCAGCCAGCTGTAGCGGCGGAAGTTACGGATCAGCGCGATATAGGCCGTGGACTGGTAATCCCGGTCGGTCCCCACAAAGCCTTCGGCTTCCTTGAGCAACGGCCAGAGGTCTTCCGGCAGGGAAAAGTTGTAGTGGATCCCGGCGATGCACTGCATGGTCTTGCCGTACCGCAGGGCCAGGCCCTTGCGATACACGTACTTGAGCTGTCCGATGTTGGAGGTGCCGTAGTAGGCAATCGGAATATCTTCCTCGGCCGGCAACGGGCACGGCATCGATGGACTCCACAGGTACTCGCTGCCGAGCTTGCTGTAGGCAAAACGGTGGATCTTGTCGAGGCTGCTCAGGGTATCGGCCGGGTTGGGCAACGCCGGCGTGATGAACTCAAGCAGCGACTCGGAATAGTCGGTGGTGATCTGTTCGTGGGTCAGTGCAGCGCCCAGGGCCTCGGGATGCGGCGTTTGTGCCAGTCGGCCTTCACCGGTGACGCGCAGGCATTCGCGCTCGATGCCGTGCAGGCATTGCTCGAGCAAAGAGAGGTGTTCGTGCTTGCCGAGCAGGGCCAGGCGGCGGTTGAGAAGTTCGCTCAAGTTGGATTCCTTCACGCGTCAGTCGCCCCAATATGGGGGTGGTCAGGACGGTCTACAAGGGTGAAGTGGAAACTGGCGTTATCGCCTGGTTTTTGAGCCGGATTGACCCACTCTGAAAGAGCCGCCCTCGTCCCTGAATCTGGCTATCGCGCACGAGGAAAAGTTCGGCGCAACTTTCGAAGCGCCGAAATTAACTCAAATCGATGACAGGGAGCTATAGGACAGCGAAGGTGCCTTGTGCTTTTGCGACCAGTTTTTCGTCCTGGTACACGTCCGCCTCGACCACCAGCGTGCGCCGACCCGGGTGAATCACTCGAGCGGTGCACAGCACATCGCCGTCGGAAACGGCGCGGATGTAGTTGATCTTGCATTCGATGGTCGCGCTCTGCTGGTCGAAACCATGGGAGCTGGAACACGCCAGCCCCATGGCAATGTCCACCAGGCTGAAGATCGCCCCGCCATGGAGCTTGCCAGCGCGGTTGCGCAACTGCGGTTCCAGGGTCAAGGCCACCTCGGCAACACCGGTTTCCAGGCGCTGCAGGCGGCAGCCAATGAGTTCGCTGAAAGCGCTGTGGGTCAAGCCGGCTGGCAGTTCCATTAGCGTTTCTTCAGTTGTTTGGCGTTGGCGAACAGCGAAGCCATGGCGTTGTTGGCCGGGGCTGGCGCAGCGGTTTCCTTGCGGGGGGCGGCGCCTTGGGATTGGCGTGGCGCCGAGCCCGGGCGTGCGCCGCGGGCACCGTCGATTTTCTCGCCCGGGGTGTCGCTCATGCGCATCGACAGGCCGACGCGTTTGCGCGGGATGTCGACTTCCATGACCTTGACCTTGACCACATCACCGGCTTTCACCGCTTCACGCGGGTCCTTGATGAACTTCTCCGAAAGCGCAGAGATGTGCACCAAACCGTCCTGATGCACGCCGATATCCACAAACGCGCCGAAGTTGGTCACGTTGGTCACCACGCCTTCGAGGATCATCCCCAGTTGCAGGTCCTTGAGGTCTTCGACGCCTTCCTGGAATTCGGCGGTCTTGAACTCGGGACGCGGGTCGCGGCCAGGTTTTTCCAGCTCTTGCAGGATGTCGGTGATGGTCGGCACGCCGAAGGTTTCGTCGGTGTACTTCTTCGGGTCCAGGCGCTTGAGGAACGCGGCGTCGCCGATCAGCGAGCGGATGTCGCGGTCGGTTTCAGCGGCGATGCGTTGTACCAGCGGGTAGGCTTCCGGGTGGACAGCCGAGGAATCCAGCGGGTTGTCACCGTTCATGACGCGCAGGAAGCCGGCGGCTTGCTCGAAGGTTTTTTCGCCAAGGCGTGCGACTTTTTTCAGCGCTGCACGGGTCTTGAACGCACCGTTTTCGTCGCGGTGGGTCACGATGTTCTGCGCCAGGGTGGCGTTGAGGCCGGAGATGCGGGCCAGCAGCGCAACCGAAGCGGTGTTTACGTCCACGCCCACGGCGTTCACGCAGTCTTCAACCACGGCGTCCAGGCCGCGAGCCAGTTTCAGCTGCGACACGTCGTGCTGGTACTGGCCGACGCCGATGGATTTCGGGTCGATCTTCACCAGCTCGGCCAGTGGGTCCTGCAGGCGGCGAGCAATGGACACGGCGCCACGGATCGACACGTCGAGGTCCGGGAATTCCTTGGAAGCCAGTTCAGACGCGGAGTACACCGAAGCGCCGGCCTCGGAGACCATCACCTTGGTCATCTGCATGCCTGGGTATTTTTTGATCAGCTCGGCGGCCAGCTTGTCGGTTTCACGGCTGGCGGTGCCGTTGCCGATGGCAATCAGGTCCACCGCGTGCTTGGCGCACAGGGCGGCCAGGATGGCGATGGTCTGGTCCCACTTGTTGTGTGGCACGTGGGGGTAAACCGTGGCGTGATCCAGCAGCTTGCCGGTGGCGTCGACCACGGCAACCTTGCAGCCGGTGCGCAGGCCCGGGTCGAGGCCCAGGGTTGCGCGTGGGCCGGCGGGTGCGGCCAGCAGCAGGTCGTGCAGGTTGTGGGCGAATACGCTGATGGCTTCGGTTTCGGCGCCGTCGCGCAACTCGCCCAGCAGGTCGGTTTCCAGGTGGGTGTAGAGCTTGACCTTCCAGGTCCAGCGCACGACTTCACTGAGCCACTTGTCCGCAGGACGATTCTGATTCTGGATGCCGAACTGTTGACCGATCATGCCTTCGCACGGGTGCATGGTGCCTGGCAGCTCGTCGCCGACTTTCAGCGCGGAGCTCAGGATGCCTTCGTTGCGGCCGCGGAAAATCGCCAGTGCACGGTGGGACGGCATGCTTTTCAGCGGCTCGTCGTGTTCGAAGTAATCGCGGAACTTGGCGCCTTCCTCTTCCTTGCCGGCGATTACGCGGGCACTGAGGGTGGCTTCCTGCTTCAGGTAGTTGCGCAGTTTTTCCAGCAGGTTGGCGTCTTCGGCGAAGCGCTCCATGAGGATGTACTTGGCGCCTTCGAGGGCGGCCTTGACGTCGGCCACGCCTTTTTCGGCATCGACAAAGCGTGCAGCTTCGGCTTCCGGGGCCAGGGACGGGTCGTTGAACAGACCGTCGGCCAGCTCGCCGAGGCCGGCTTCCAGGGCGATCTGGCCCTTGGTGCGGCGCTTCTGCTTGTACGGCAGGTACAAGTCTTCGAGGCGGGTCTTGGTGTCGGCGAGCTTGATGTCGCGTTCCAGCTGCGGGGTCAGCTTGCCTTGCTCCTCAATGCTGGCGAGGATGCTGATACGCCGTTCGTCGAGTTCTCGCAGGTAGCGCAGGCGCTCTTCCAGATGCCGCAACTGGATATCATCGAGGCTGCCGGTGACTTCTTTACGGTAACGGGCGATGAAGGGCACTGTGGAGCCTTCATCCAGTAGAGCGACGGCCGCTTCGACCTGTTGTGGGCGTACGCCGAGTTCCTCGGCGATGCGGCTGTTGATGCTGTCCATAAAACCACCTGAAATTCTGAAAGCAGGCTCGCAGGCCCGGAAAACAAGGCTCGCGAGGCTGGTTGAGCGGCCCGTCTGGCGCCGCTGCCTGGGTCAAGAGGCAGCCTATTGACCCTCGAAATCGAAAAAATCACTACAAGCGGGTGAAAAAAATCCCCTGGCAGTAAACGGTAACGAACTGACGTTGCCCTGCACAAAGGCGCCGCATTATAACCAGCGTTCTGCCCTTGGGGGGATTGCCGCCAAGGTTGTAGGGCGCGGGTTCGCTGGCGGTAGAGGAAAAATCTGCTAACAATGCACACGGTGCGTATAACGGCAGCTACGCCATAATGCGCGCCGAGATAAGAGGAGCATCTAATGAGCAGCACTGCACAAACTGCTGAAGGCGAAAAAATTCTCATCGTTGATGACGATCCGGGGCTGAGCAGCCTGCTGGAGCGTTTCTTCAACTCCAAGGGCTACCGTGCCCGCGCGGTGCCAAACACCGAACAGATGGACCGCCTGTTGGGACGTGAAGTCTTCAACCTGGTGGTGCTGGACCTGATGCTGCCCGGCGAAGACGGCCTGACCGCCTGCAAACGCCTGCGCGGCGCCAACAATCAGATCCCGATCATCATGCTGACCGCCAAGGGCGATGAGCTGAGCCGCATCAAGGGCCTGGAACTGGGCGCCGACGATTACCTGGCCAAGCCGTTCAACCCGGACGAGCTGATGGCACGGGTCAAGGCCGTACTGCGTCGCCAGGCCGCCCCGGTACCGGGCGCCCCAGGCAGCGAAGACGAAAGCGTGACCTTCGGTGACTACGAGCTGTCGCTGGCCACCCGTGAGCTCAAGCGTGGCGATGAAGTGCACATGCTGACCACTGGCGAATTCGCCGTGCTCAAGGCACTGGTGATGAACGCTCGCCAGCCGCTGACCCGCGACAAGCTGATGAACCTGGCCCGTGGCCGCGAGTGGGACGCCCTGGAGCGCTCCATCGACGTACAGATCTCCCGTCTGCGCCGGATGATCGAGCCCGATCCATCCAAGCCGCGTTATATCCAGACGGTGTGGGGTGTGGGTTACGTGTTTGTGCCGGATGGCACTGCAACCAAGTGACCGATGATTTGCAGAGGCGGGCGTGCCGGTGATGACTCGATAAGAGTCAGCCGGTTGCCCGGCGTTTGCAATTCTGCGAGCTTGGCTCGCTCCTGCAAGGTGTCCAGCTGTCTTTTATGAAAACCCCGTTGTGGTTCCCGCAGAGTTTCTTCTCACGCACCCTTTGGCTGGTGCTCATCGTCGTACTGTTTTCCAAGGCCCTGACACTGGTTTATCTGTTGATGAACGAAGACGTGCTGGTGGACCGGCAGTACAGCCACGGTGTCGCGCTGACCTTGCGCGCCTACTGGGCCGCAGACCCCGAGAACCGCGAGAAGATCGCCAAGGCCGCTACCCTGGTCCGGGTCGCGGGCGCGGGCGTGCCCGAGGGCGAGCAACATTGGCCCTACAGCGAAATCTACCAGCGCCAGATGCAGGCCGAACTGGGTGAAGACACCGAGGTGCGGCTGCGCATGCATGTGTCGCCGGCGCTGTGGGTGCGAGCGCCGAGCCTGGGGGAGGACTGGCTGAAAGTGCCGCTGTATCCGCATCCGTTGCGGGGGCAGAAGATCTGGAACGTGCTGGGCTGGTTCCTGGCGATTGGCTTGCTTTCCACCGCGTCTGCCTGGATTTTCGTGCGCCAGCTCAATCAGCCGCTCAAGCGCCTGGTGTTTGCCGCACGCCAGCTGGGCCAGGGCCGCAGTGTGCGCCTGCCCATCAGCGATACGCCGAGTGAAATGACCGAGGTGTACAGCGCGTTCAACCAGATGGCCGAGGATGTCGAACAGGCGGGGCGCGAGCGCGAGCTGATGCTGGCGGGGGTGTCCCATGACCTGCGCACGCCGCTGACGCGTCTGCGGCTTTCCCTGGAACTGATGGGTAACCACACCGACCTTACCGACGACATGGTTCGAGACATCGAGGACATGGACGCGATTCTCGACCAGTTCCTGGCGTTTATCCGCGATGGCAGGGACGAGGTGGTGGAAGAGGTCGACCTGACGGACCTGGTTCGCGAGGTGGTTGCGCCCTACAACCAGAATGGCGAGCAGGTGCGCATGCGCCTGGAGCCGATCCAGCCGTTCGCGTTGCGTCGGGTTTCGATGAAGCGCCTGCTGAATAACCTGATTGGTAACGCGCTGCATCACGCTGGTTCCGATGTGGAAGTGGCAGCCTACGTTTCCGGGGATACCAGCGCGCCTTACGTGGTGCTGAGTGTCATGGACCGTGGGGCCGGCATCGATCCGGCGGAACTGGAAGGTATCTTCAACCCGTTCACCCGAGGCGACCGTGCCCGGGGTGGCAAAGGCACGGGCCTGGGGCTGGCGATTGTGCGGCGGATTGCTTCGATGCATGGCGGCAACGTCGAATTGCGCAACCGGCCGGATGGCGGCCTGGAAGCGCGAGTGCGCTTGCCGTTGGGGCTGATGTTGCCCAGGGACGCGGTCTAAATGTGGGAGCGGGCTTGCTCGCGAAGGCGGTGGGTCAGTCCATAGAAATGTCGACTGATCCACCGCCTTCGCGAGCAAGCCCGCTCCCACACTGGTTTTGCGGTGCTTTATAGGTCGGGTGTATTCAGCCCTTGCCTTTGGTGCGCGTCATATTCGGCCCACCACTCTTCTCCAAATGCTGAATGATGATCCCCGCCACATCCTTGCCGGTGGTGGTCTCAATTCCTTCCAGGCCCGGTGACGAGTTCACCTCCATCACCAGCGGCCCGTGGTTGGAGCGCAATATATCCACACCCGCCACGCTCAACCCCATGACCTTGGCTGCCCGCAGTGCGGTCATGCGTTCTTCCGGGGTGATCTTGATCAGGCTGGCACTGCCGCCACGGTGCAGGTTGGACCGAAACTCACCCGGCTTGGCCTGGCGCTTCATCGCGGCAATCACCTTGTCGCCCACCACGAAGCAGCGGATATCCGCACCGCCGGCTTCCTTGATGTACTCCTGCACCATGATGTTCTGTTTGAGGCCCATGAACGCCTCGATCACCGACTCGGCCGCAGTCGCGGTTTCACACAGCACCACGCCGATGCCCTGGGTGCCTTCCAGCACCTTGATCACCAGCGGCGCGCCGTTGACCATCTCGATCAGGTCGGGAATGTCATCCGGGGAGTGCGCAAAGCCGGTGACCGGCAAGCCAATGCCACGGCGCGACAGCAACTGCAGCGAGCGCAGCTTGTCCCGCGAACGGGCGATAGCCACCGATTCATTGAGGGGAGACACCCCCATCATTTCAAACTGGCGCAGTACCGCGCAGCCATAGAACGTCACGGAAGCACCGATACGCGGGATCACCGCATCGAAGCCTTCCAGCGGTTTGCCCCGGTAGTGGATCTGCGGCTTATGACTGGCAATGTTCATATAGGCGCGCAACGTATCGATCACCACCATCTCATGGCCACGTTCGGTGCCGGCCTCGACCAGGCGACGGGTGGAATACAGACGCGGGTTACGCGACAGCACAGCGATCTTCATGCAGCACCTGTGGCAGAGGTAGTAGAGACCGGGAACACCGGCTTGTCTTGAACGTATTTGACGCCGGGACTGACCACCAGTTGGCCGTCAATCAGGGCCTTGGAGCCCAGCAACAGGCGGTAACGCATGGCCTTGCGGCAGGCGAGGGTGAATTCCACCCGCCATACCCGATCGCCCAGGGCCAGGGTGGTGCTGATCACATACCGCACCTGGGCCTGGCCGTTGGAGCTTTTAATGGTTTTCATCGCCACCAGCGGTGCTTCGCAGCGCCGGTGACGCAGTTGCACCACGCTGCCCAGGTGCGCGGTGAAGCGCACCCACTTTGCACCGTCGCGCTCAAATGGCTCGATCTCGGTGGCATGCAGGCTTGAGGTACTGGCGCCGGTGTCGATCTTGGCGCGCAGGCCTGCCACTCCCAAGTCGGGAAGTGCCACCCACTCACGCAGACCCACAACGGTCAAATGGTCAAATGTCTTCAATATGAATAACCGGCAATTAATTCGCCCAGGCGGCGGGTGATACCTCGGCCAGGGCTTTGAATGCAGGCTTGGCGAACCAGTAGCCCTGCATCAGAAATATTCCACAGTCGGCGAGAAAGTCCCGCTCGCCGGCGCTTTCGATGCCCTCGGCGATGACAGTAACGCCCAACTGCTCACAGATTGTGACAATCCCCCGGACGATCACCTGACGGACACGATCACGGTCGACATCGCGGATCAGCGCCATGTCGAGTTTGATCAGGTCAGGTTGGAAATCGGCCAGCAGATTCAGCCCCGAATAGCCCGCCCCGAAATCGTCGATGGCGGTCTTGAAGCCGAATTCGCGGTATTCACGCAGAATATTCGTCAAATGGCGATAGTTATCTACATGCTCGCTTTCCAGGGTCTCGAAAATCAGCCGATCCAACGGAAAATTATGCGCCCGGGCCGCCTCCAGGGTGCTGCGGATGCACAGTTCTGGTCGATAGACCGCATTGGGCATGAAGTTGATTGAAAGGTGCGTCTGCATGTTGAGTGTCGAAGCGGTGGCGATCGCGCGGGTGCGGCATTGCTGGTCGAAACGGTAGCGATTGCTGTCGTTGACCTGATCCAGCACCGACAGCGCGCCCTCACCATTCACGCCGCGCACCAAGGCTTCATGGGCAAAAATCGACTGGTCACGCAGGTCCACGATAGGCTGATACGCAAAGGCAAACTCAAAGCCCAGCGGCTCACTTTGCTGGCAGCCCGCACAGGCTTGTTTGGGCGAGGTCAGTGAAATGGGAAAGTCGGTCACACGTTAACCTCGCGAAAACAGGATGCTACCTGGCGTATCTTAGGTGAGCTCAAGGGTTTATGCGTTGAAGGGTTTCAACGGTAAAGTTGCGACATTTTTCAGAGCGAGGAATTCAAGTGGTTCAGAAGCAGGAAGAGGAAGAAAAAGTCCGTTTGGACAAGTGGTTGTGGGCGGCGCGTTTCTTCAAGACCCGTGCCTTGGCCAAGGCGGCGATCGAGAGTGGCAAGGTGCATTGGCGCGGCGAGCGTTGCAAGCCCGGCAAGGAGCCACGCGTCGGCGATGAGTTTCAGATCCGTGCCGGGTTTGATGAGCGAACCGTCGTAGTCCAGGCCCTTTCAATTGTGCGAAGGGGCGCTCCCGAGGCGCAGGCGTTGTATACCGAGACCGAAGCCAGCATCGCCAAGCGCGAAAACGCGGCGGCCATGCGCAAGGCCGGCTCCCTGGGCATGACCACCGACGGCAAGCCAAGCAAGAAACAGCGGCGCGACCTGTTCAAGTTTCGCGGCAGTGGCAATGATGATTAATCGGCAGACCGCAGGAGCCAGGTCGGCTCCTGCTATTTCAACTCAAACGCTGCGAATCACGCTCAAGCGATTAACCAGCGGTACTCGCCGAAACAACTCAAACACCGGGCCCGTCACTCGCACCAGCCCCCGCGAAACCTTCGCTGCAAAGGGCGTGTAGTAACCCCAGCCCAACGCCAACAGCGCCAGCAACACCCCACCGATATAATCGTCCTGCCCCCAATGCGCACCGGCTACCAGCCGCGGCATCATGAACAGCAGCGCCAAGCCCCAGATCACCAGCACCTGCCCGATCCGCTTGGCAAACACGGTCATGAACATGCCCCAGATCAGCAATACCGATGCATGATCCCCCGGGAAGCTCTGGCTGGAGCGGTCCTTCAACTCCCATGTCTTCTCCAGGCCCGGGAAATAGTCGCTCATCTGAATCGCGCCGCTGATCACCATCGACGGGCTATGGTGTTGCCAGCCCATCTGCGCTGCCAGCTTGGAAAACAGCATGCGGATAAACAGCAACAGCAGCAGAATGCCCAGGAAGCCGAAAAACGCCTGGCGCACTTCAATCGCCTTGAACACCCAGTCGCCACGGATCAACAGCGTCAGCAGAATCACCCCGACCACCGCGTCAAACGGCCGCAAACTGGCCACCGCCCACACATGCAGCCACGCGGAGCTGCTTGCCAGCGGGTCATTGAGCAGATGAAACAGCCACTCGTCGAAAACCGTGCAGAGCGCCTGGCCCGCCGGCCAGAGCCAAAAACACAGCAGCCCCACAGCGAGTAAATTACACAGGGCCAATCGACCGAGGTCCCACCTGGCTTGGAACAAACCCGGATTGTTCATAAACTGTTTCCTCTTAGCTTTAAAGCGCTTCGTTTTCCCGCAGAAGGCCGCACCAAAACGGTGCTAAAGCGTGTAATTCTATAAACCTTGTCATCTTTTTGTCATCAATTCAGATACCCAGACCTATGACTGATCTACCGGATACCGACTTCACCCAACGCTTCATCTTCGACGACAGCGACGCCCGCGGCGAACTGGTCGCCCTGGAGCGCAGCTATGCCGAAGTCCTCGCCAAGCACCCCTATCCGGAGCCGGTCGCGCAATTGCTCGGCGAACTGATGGCGGCTGCCTCGCTGCTGGTGGGCACCCTGAAGTTCGATGGCTTGCTGATCCTGCAGGCCCGCTCCGAAGGCCCGATCCCGCTGCTGATGATCGAATGCTCCAGCGAGCGCGAAATCCGTGGGCTGGCCCGCTACGACGCGGACCGCATCGCCGCCGATGCGACCCTGGCTGACCTGATGCCAGACGGCGTGCTGGCCCTGACCGTCGACCCGACGGTAGGCCAGCGTTACCAGGGTATCGTCGACCTCGACGGCGAAACCCTGTCCGACTGCTTCACCAATTATTTCGTGATGTCCCAGCAAGTGGGCACCCGCTTCTGGCTCAACGCCGACGGCAAGCGCGCCCGTGGCCTGCTGCTGCAACAACTGCCGGCCGACCGCATCAAGGACGAAGAAGACCGCGCCGACAGCTGGGCCCACATCACCGCCCTGGCCGGCACCCTGAAAGCCGAAGAGTTGCTGGGCCTGGATAACGAAACCATCCTGCACCGCCTCTACCACGAAGAGGCCGTGCGCCTGTTCGACGTGCAGTCGCTGCGCTTCCACTGCAGCTGCTCCCGCGAGCGCTCGGCCACTGCCCTGGTCAGCCTGGGCCTGGAAGATGCGCAGGACCTGGTGGTGGAACACGGTGGCAACATCGAGATCGACTGCCAGTTCTGCAACCAGCGCTACCTGTTCGACGCTGCCGATATTGCTCAATTATTCGCCGGCGCGGGCGTAGATACCCCTTCAGGCACCCGCCACTAAAACGTTTAAGCACAGGTAAATCACCTGACAAACGCCGGATTTCCGCCGTTCTGACCGGAGGGCCCTACTCTTTTTGGGCTTTTCTGGCATAATCCGGCCCACTTTTTTCGCGGTAGTAGTGCGCAACTTTCTACTACAAAACGTTTGGAGCACTCGGCCACTGGCCGACGGGGAACCTCATGACGCAAGCCAATAACGCCGTATACACCGATCTGAGTGTTGACGATCTGGTCAAAGAAGCCCTGCAGCGCGGTGAAGGCGTGCTTGCCGATACCGGTGCGCTGGTCGTAGAAACCGGTCACCGTACCGGCCGTTCGCCAGTCGACCGCTTCATCGTTGAAGAGCCTTCCACCCAGGCTGCCATTGCCTGGGGCCCGATCAACCGCAAGTTCCCGGCCGACAAGTTCGATGCCCTGTGGGCTCGCGTCGAGGCATTCAACAACGCGCAAGAGCATTTCGTTTCCCACGTTCACGTAGGGGCTGCAGAAGACCACTACCTGGCCGTGAAAATGACCACCCAGACTGCCTGGCAGAACCTGTTCGGTCGTTGCCTGTTCATCAACCCGGCCCAGTACAACCCGGCCGGTCGTGAAGAGTGGCAAGTGCTCAACGTGGCCAACTTCGAATGCGTGCCAGAGCGTGACGGCACCAACTCCGACGGTTGCGTGATCCTCAACTTCGCCCAGAAAAAAGTCCTGATCGCCGGCATGCGTTACGCCGGTGAGATGAAAAAAGCCATGTTCTCGGTGCAGAACTTCCTGCTGCCGGCCTCCGACGTGCTGCCGATGCACTGCGCAGCCAACATCGGCGAAGCCGGCGACGTGACCCTGTTCTTCGGTCTGTCGGGCACCGGTAAAACCACCCTGTCCGCCGACGAAAGCCGCTACCTGATCGGCGACGACGAACACGGCTGGGGCGAAGGTGTGGTGTTCAACATCGAAGGCGGTTGCTATGCCAAGTGCATCGACCTGTCCGAGAAGAACGAGCCGGTGATCTGGAAAGCCATCAAGCACGGCACCGTGCTCGAAAACGTGGTGATCGACGATGCCAAGCACGCCGACTACACCAACGTCAGCCTGACCCAGAACAGCCGCGCCGCCTACCCGCTGGAGCACGTGGCCAAGCGTTCCGAGAAAAACCTCGGTGGCGAGCCAAACGCTGTGATCTTCCTGACCTGCGACCTGACCGGCGTACTGCCGCCCGTGTCGATCCTCAGCGAAGAACAAGCGGCGTACCACTTCCTGTCCGGCTACACCGCTCTGGTGGGCTCGACCGAAATGGGTTCGGGCGGCGGCATCAAGTCGACCTTCTCCACCTGCTTCGGCGCGCCATTCTTCCCACGCCCGGCTGGTGAATACGCAGAACTGCTGATCAAGCGCGTGCGCGGCTTCGGCTCCAAGGTCTACCTGGTCAACACCGGCTGGACCGGCGGCGGCTACGGCGTTGGCAAGCGCTTCAACATCCCGACCACACGTGGCGTGATTGCAGCGATCCAGAGCGGTGCGTTGATTGGTGCCGAGACCGAGCACCTGGACACCATCAACCTGGACGTGCCATTGGCTGTACCGGGCGTCGAGACTGGCCTGTTGAACCCACGTAACACCTGGGCTGACAAGGCTGCCTACGATGAAGCGGCGAAAGCGCTGGCGGGTCTGTTCATCGAGAACTTCAAGAAGTTTGAAGTGAGCGATGCGATCAAGGCTGCGGGTCCGAAGTTGTAAGATTCGGCCGTTGTGAAAAAGCCGCCCCTAGTGGGCGGCTTTTTTGTGGGCGAAGGATCAGTCGACGAGGTGCAGAACCACGGCTCCCACTAACACCAGCACCACACCGGTCACTTGCACCGCTGACAGCCGCTCCTTGAAAAACACAAACCCCAGAATCGCGGCGATCCCACCGGACAGGGTGCTGATCACCGTCACCACGGAAACCGACCCCGCCATTGCACCCCACGAGAACGCCGAGAACCCACCCAGGTTCATCAGGCTCGCGCTGGTCAGCGTTGCGCAGTTTTTCAGCGGTGGGATTTTCAGGCCGTCTTTGATCTTAAGCACCATCAACACCAGGACGCACAGGCCAACCAAATACCCAAGCCAAAGCATCGTGACCGGGCCAAGTGTCGGCAGGGTGTAGCGGCCCTGCACCCAAAAGCTTGTGCCGTAGAGCAACGCTGCGAGCATCGCGTAGGCGATTGAGCGGCTGGAACTGTTGTGAGGGACGCCATTGTCCTTGTGAATGCTGGACAGGATCACGCCAATTACGCAGAGAGCGATGCAGCCGAGTTGGATCAGGCTGATGTGTTCGCCGCTGGCCCATGACAGCAAAGTAGTCACGACACCGTAGGACGTCACCAGCGGCGCGACAATCGCCGCTTTGCCCAGCGAGAAGGCCTTGGACAGCGCAAGGGCGCCGGAGACGGTCAGCAGGGCTGCTGCGGCTCCCAGGAGCCACACACTCAAAGGCGCCGCGAGGGATTTGACGAGGAAGGCCGGGAATATGACCAGCAGCAGGGTCATGATCAGGAAGCCCAGCGCCTGGCCGAAGTACACCGCGCGTTTGACGCCGACAGCTCGGGCGTTGAGGCCCACGAGGAAGTCCGTGCCGCCCCAGAGCAGGGCGGCCAGCAGGCCCATTAATACGTCCATGTAAGGTCCTTGTTATTTTTTGAAGGCTGCGGTGTATCAAATTAAGGTTTTTTGTTCGCCCGGTTTTCCAGGGCTTGCGTGTCCCAGCGTTGGGTCTTGATAGCCAGGTAAAGCATGCCGATGGTCAGCGGGAGCTTGTCGCCGCGACCTTTGGCTCTGTGCTTCAGGAAGACGTCGAATACGGGAGGTTGGAAGTAACGATAAGCGTCGTAGTCGTTCAAGTCGACAGCGAAGCCTTGCTCCAGCGCTTCCATCAATTGATTGGCTTCGGCGCCGTCGCAACCCAGGTCCAGGTTGATGGCCGTTTCAAGGCGCAGCGTCTTATGTTCAGGCAGGCCAATTTCTTCATGCAGCAGTTGCAAGAGCTGTTGCATGGCAAAGTCTTCAGGAAAGTTGGGGGCCAGGTTCATGGTGGTTACGCGTGAGTGGGCAGGGCGACAGACTTTATCGATCGAACCGTGATCCTTCAAACGAAACAGGTCAAATGTGGGAGCCGGGCTTGCCCGCGATGGCGGTGTGTCAGTGGTAGAAGTGTTTTCTGACACACCGCCATCGCAGGCAAGCCCGGCTCCCACATTTCTAGCTCTGCGACTGCTCAGATGGCGTTCGCTTTACGGCGTCGGCGGTGGTGAGTTGCATCATGCCGGTTTGGGCGGCTTCCAGCAGGTCACAGCCATCCTGGACCAGCAAATACAGTGCGTTGGTGATGTACTGATCGTTCCCACGCTCCGCGTGGGAATGCATCCCGTGACGCTCCGCGTCACCAGTGTTCATGGCTTGGGTCGTGCGCGGATGACGGGACGCGGAGCGTCCCTGGCGGCATTCCCACGCGGAGCGTAGGGAACGATCGGGGCTAGCGCGGGGTGCTGATACACCGCTCGAAAATCGCCTCCAACCCCCGATAATCACACGCCACCGCATCGATGTTCGCCGGTATCCACGCTGCGTTCTTCACCAGCCACCAGTTCACTGAAAACCCGGCATTCACGATGATCTGCTCGAACAGAATCCGCTGCGCCCGGCCATTCCCTTCGCGAAACGGGTGGATCACGTTGAGGTCGCCATAGGCCTCGGCAATTTGCGTCACCAACTCTGCCTGCGTCACCCCGACAAACCAGTTCGCCTGCGCCATGTGCTGGATGATCTTGCTCGCCTCAGGCGGGATACGCTCCGGTGTGCAGAACAGCGTGTCGCCTTTCTGGATGTTGACCGTACGCAGTTCCCCGGCCCATTCGTAAATGTCTGCGAACAGGGTGCGGTGGATGTGTTGCAGGCGTTCCAGGTCGTAGGGCGGGGGATACAGCGGAAGGCTGCCGACAGCGATTTCAGACAGTTCCCGCTCGGCCTGGTGCAGGCGTTCTTCGTCGAACAAATCGAGGCGGTTGCGCAGGACGCTGCTACCGGGGTAGCAGTACGGGTCCTGGCCCACGCCATATTTGTCGAGCATCAGCGTGGGGTGTTGCGGTACTTGGCGAGGACGGCTTCGCGGGTCGGCAGGGGTTTGTCGACGTCGGCGGGCTGGGTGTCGAACCCTTCCAGGCGCAGGCTGGCCAGGTAGTTGGAACGACGGATCTTGTCGTAGTGATCCTGCTTTTGCTCAAACGTCAGTTCGGCCATGACAGCGTCCTCTCGGTGCGAAGGTTGATTGTAGCGCAATGAGTTTCGAGATGCGTCCCGCGTAAGGTTGGAACGATTCTTACGGGTGCCTACTCCACTTCCCAGGCTGTGTATCATCCAGACTCTTTTTTCCTTGCGACCTTTCTCGATTCGCTGAATGCGCTGGTCTATGTTTTGGGCTCGTTCAGCGGTCAATGGAGTGACAGCTTATGCACAACACCCTCCAACAGGTCTTTGGTTATCCACAGTTTCGTTTGGGCCAGGAGGCGGTGGTCAGTGCCGTGCTGGCCGGCCGTTCGGCGGCGGCGATTTTTCCCACCGGTTCCGGCAAGTCCCTGTGTTATCAACTTTCCGCCGTGTTGCTGCCGCACCTGACGCTGGTGGTGTCGCCGTTGCTGGCGCTGATGCAGGACCAGTTGGGTTTCCTGCAGCGCCACGGTATCTCGGCGGGCAGCATCGACTCGGCCCAGAGCCGCGATGATGCCAATGACGTCATGGCCCGGGCGCGTTCGGGCGAGCTGAAAATCCTGATGGTTTCCGTGGAGCGCTTGAAGAACGAGCGCTTTCGCAACTTCCTGCAAAGCGTGCCGATCTCGCTGCTGGTGGTGGATGAGGCTCACTGCATTTCCGAATGGGGCCATAACTTTCGCCCGGACTACCTGAAGCTGCCGGATTACCAACGCCAGTTCCGCATCCCCCAGGCGCTGCTGCTGACCGCCACGGCGACGCCCAAGGTGATCGCCGACATGCAGGCCAAGTTCGCCATTGCACCTGACGATGTGATCACCACCGGCTTCTACCGCTCCAACCTCAACCTGCTGGTTGAGCCCGTCAGTGGCCAGGACAAGCGACGACGCCTGGTGACGTGGATGCAGGAGCGAGCCAATCAGCCAAGCATCGTCTACGTCACGCTGCAAAAAACCGCAGAGCAGATTGCCGAGCATTTGAATCGCAATGGAATCCAGGCCGAGGCTTATCACGCGGGCCTGGCTCACGATAAGCGGGAGGCCATTCAGAAGCGATTCATGGGCGGGCAGTCCAACTGCATCGTCGCCACCATTGCCTTCGGCATGGGCATCGACAAAAGCGATATCCGCAACGTGGTGCACTTCGACCTGCCCAAATCCATCGAGAACTACAGCCAGGAAATCGGCCGCGCCGGGCGTGACGGGCAGCCGTCTGAGTGTCTGGTTCTGGCCAACCGCGACAGCCTGAATATCCTGGAAAACTTTGTGTACGGCGATACGCCGGAACAGGAAGGTATTCGCCGAGTCCTGGAGGAAATACAGGCGGTCCGTGCCGATGGACAGTGGGAGTTTATGCTCCGCTCACTGTCGGACCACAGCAACATCCGTGAACTACCGCTGAAGACCTTGCTCGTGCAGCTTGAACTCAAGGGTGTGATTGCGCCGCGCTACGCGTTTTATGCCGAATACCGCTTCAAGTATTTGATTGAACCAGAGGCATTGCTGGCGCGTTTTGCCGGCGAGCGGCAGCAGTTTGTCGCAGCGATTATCCAGGTCTGCAAACGGGCGAAAACCTGGGCGACGGTGGACTTCGACGCGCTGTATCAACAGCACCAGGCCGATCGCAGCCGGGTAGTGAAGGCCCTGGATTACTTTCAGGAACAAGGCCTGATCGAGATGGAAAGCCGGCAGATGACCGAGGTTTACGCCCTGCTGTATACCGACTTCGATCCACAGGCGCTGAGCACGGAGTTATACACAGGCTTCAAGCAGCATGAGGTGACGGAGGTGGCGCGAATTCACGCCATGCTGGATCTGTTCGCGACACAGGAGTGCCTGGGTTACCGCCTGGCGCACTATTTCGGCGATGAAAACGCGCCCCGGCAGTGCGGGCACTGCTCGGTGTGCCACGGTAACGTCGCCCACTTGCCGGCGCCGCCGAGCTTGCCGCCGCTTGTGGATAAAAACTTTCTCGCGCTGTGCGGTGAATTTATCCACAGCCACCATGAGTACAGCGGCGACTTGCCAAGCGCGGAGCGGCTGACACGGTTTTTATGCGGTCTCAGCGTGCCGTTGTTTACCAAGCTGAAGGCACGAGGGATTCCAGGTTTCGCGGTACTGGAGGAGTATCCCTATGCAGAGGTTCGTGAATGGGCGGAGGCAGGGTTGGAGGCACTCTGATTTCCGGTCTGGAGGGTCGCGCTTTCCCTTCCAGTGGCAGACGCCGCCGACAGCCGGACCGTGCCCGCACGTGAGAAGGTTTGACGCTTCACTTCTTCTGCAAAGGAATTGCCCATGGCTTTTGGTTTTTCTCGTGGTGTTGTCCCCGGCGTCTTGCTGTTCGCCGGGTTGCTGGTGGCACAAGGCACGCTGGCCTCGGTCATCCCGTTGAGCGTGAATGACTGTCGGCAGATGCAGCTTCGCAACACTATCACCGCCGCCAATCCATTGCCCTGCGCACGCCTGGCGCGGGTGACGTTCAGCTATGTGGACTTTGGCGGAGTGCTGCATAACAACGGGCAGCTCGTGGTGCTGGATGCCATCGCACCCCATGTGGAGGAGATCTTCAGGCAGTTGCTGCAACGTCGGTTCCCGGTGCATCAGGCGGTCAGGCTGGAAACCTATCGAGGCAACGACAAGGTCTCGATGGCCCGCAACAATACCAGTGGTTTTAATGGGCGCCAGGTCAGTGGCGCTTCGGGGTGGTCGCTGCACGCCTATGGCGCCGCAATCGACCTTAACCCTCTGCAAAACCCATTCGTTTTGTTCGGGCGTAACCCGCGAGGTGAATTCACCGGCCAGGCCACTGTTGAGCCCAGGGCAAGTACCGCGACTGCCGTTAACCGCCTGGATGCCCGCCCCGGCAAGCCGGCGCGCCCTGGCCGGGCAGAAGAGGTGATTGACCTGTTCGCCGAACACGGCTTTTTGACCTGGGGTGGTTATTGGGATTTTCCGCTGGATTACCAACACTTCCAGATCGGCCGGCGTTCGTTCGTGGAGTATCTGGCGCGGGTCACGCCGCAGCAGGCCAGCGCTGCAGTCGAGACCTATATCACCGCCTATCGCCAGTGCCTGCAGCAATCGGCCGAGACGGATCAAGCGCTCAAGCGTATGGCGTGCGTCCAGCAAACGATTGAGCAAAGCCCAACCTAGGCTTGCGGGTAGTGCTTGAACCCAGTATCAAGAGAGCCTCCTCCTGCCCGGGTTTTACCGATGACCAACGCCATGCCACAACGCGCCGATTACCGCCACTTCCAGCCGATCATCACGCGCTGGCACGACAACGATGTATATGGCCATGTGAATAACGTCACCTACTACAGCTTCTTCGACACCGCGGTGAATACCTACCTGATCGAGCAGGGCGGGTTGGATATTCATGACGGCGAAGTGGTTGGGTTTGTGGTGAGTTCGGCGTGCGACTACTTCGCCTCGATTGCCTTTCCGGATCGCATCGAGATCGGCCTGCGGGTGGGCAAGTTGGGCAACAGTTCGGTGCAGTATGAGTTGGCGGTGTTCAAGGCGGGAGAAGAAGATGCCTGTGCTGCGGGGAGGTTTGTGCATGTGTTTGTGGATCGGGCGTCGAACCAGCCGGTGACGATCCCGGGGATGTTGCGCGAGGCGTTACAGCGATTGGTGATCTGAATACGATCTGCGAAGCAATGAAAATCAAATGTGGGAGCGGCGCACCGCCGCTCCCACATTAAACCCGCGTTGTTCTTTCGATTCGCGTGTTACCGGTGGTGGCGATAGTGATGCTTGTTTTTGCGATGCCCATAAGCATGGCCGCGCCCGCGATGGTCATCGCGGTCATAGCGGCGGTTATCACGCCCACGGTAACGACGATCATCGTCATCGCTCTTGTTGCCCATGTAGTTGCCCAGTGCGCCACCGGCGCCACCGCCGGCTGCTGCGCCGATCAGGCTGCCGGTGCTGCCGCCGACACTGCGACCCACCACGTTGCCGCCGGCCGCGCCCAATGCGCCGCCAATGGCTGCTTCACCGCGGCTGCGCTTGTCTGCGCCCACCGCACTGCCGCCCGCGCCGCCGAGTGCTGCACCAATCGCCGAGCCGGTGTTACCGCCCAACTGCTGACCTACGACAGAACCTAGAACCCCGCCCAATGCGCCGCCCACACCGGCTTCGGTGGTGCCACCGGCCATGGCTGCGCCACTGACCAGGCCAAGGGACAACAAGAGAATCGAGGAGAACTTCATAGAGGAACCTCAAGAGGATGACGGCGCGATCCTGAGGTTGTATCGAGACGGTGACAATCGAAACCCGACCAGTGGTATGGGTTGTATACAATTCTCTAAGTTACTGTTTTGTATGAGGAACTTAAGTGAGTTTTGCGAGTCTTTAGTTACTTCGGAACGGCCGCTTTTATGCAAAAGCGGCCTTTTTTGTGCCCGTAAGAAACTCGGGTGCTGTCTGTGGCGAGGGAGCAAGCTCCCTCGCCACAATGAGGTGTCGCTTAGGCCGACTTCGCCATGATCAAGCCGGTTGCACTCGCTGCTTCCAGGCGGATCGCTACAAACTTCGACGTTGGCGTATGGCTGCCATCCCCCGTGCTTTCCAGCGGCACCAGCGGATTCACTTCCGGGTAATAAGCCGCAGCCTGCCCCGCCGGAATATCAAATGCCAGCAAGGTAAAGCCCTTCACCCGACGCTCACGGCCGTCGTCCCAGATCGACACGATGTCAGCCTTCTGCCCCGGCTTGAAGCCCAGGCGGATGATGTCGGCTTCGTTGACGAACAACACATCCCGCTGGCCCTTGACCCCGCGATAGCGGTCGTCCAGGCCATAGATGGTGGTGTTGTACTGATCGTGGGAGCGCATCGACTGCATGATCAGGTCCGGCAATTGCCCGGTGTTGCGGGTGCGTTCGTGCACCAGGTCCTTGGGCAGGATGTTCGGGCGGAAGTTGGCGCGGCCCGACGGGGTGTTCCAGCGACGAGCGCCAGCCGAGTTGCCCAGGTAGAAACCGCCCGGGTTTTTCAGGCGCTCGTTGAAGTCCTTGAAGCCCGGAATGGTGTCGGCGATCAGGTCGCGAATACGGTCGTAATCGGCCACCAGCCAGTTCCAGTCCACCGGCTTGCTGCCCAGGGTGGCGGCGGCAATGCCCGCCAGAATCGCAGGCTCGGATTTCATCTGTTTCGACAGCGGCTGCAGCTGGCCGTTGGAGGCGTGGACCATGCTGAACGAGTCTTCAACGGTCACGGCTTGCGGGCCTTCGGCCTGGATGTCGATGTCGGTGCGGCCCAGGCATGGCAGGATCAGCGCGTCCTTGCCATGCATCAGGTGGCTGCGGTTGAGCTTGGTGCTGATCTGTACGGTCAGGTCGCAATTGCGCAGTGCTTCAAAGGTGCGTGGGCTGTCCGGCGTGGCTTGGGCGAAGTTGCCGCCCAGGCCGATAAAGACCTTGGAGCGGCCTTCGAGCATGGCGTGAATCGCTTCCACCACGTTGTGGCCGTTATCGCGCGGTACCTGGAACTGGAAACGACGCTCCAGGGAATCGAGGAACGCCACCGGTGGCCGTTCGTTGATGCCCATGGTGCGGTCGCCCTGCACGTTACTGTGGCCACGCACCGGGCAAAGGCCCGCGCCCGGGCGGCCGATGTTGCCGCGCAGCAGCATCAGGTTGGCGATTTCCTGGATGGTCGGCACCGAGTGGCGATGCTGGGTGATGCCCATCGCCCAGCACATGATCACGTTCTTGCCTTTGGCGTACATGCGCGCCGCTTGCTCGATCTCCACCAGGGTCAGGCCGGACTGCTCGACGATTTCATCCCATGAGGTGTCGTCGATCTTGCCCAGGTAATCCAGCACGTTGGCGGTGTGTTCGTTGAGGAAGTCGTGGTCGAACACGGCCTCCTTGCCTTCGGCCTGGGCCTGGCGTTCCCACAGCAGCAGGAACTTGGCCATGCCCCGCAGGATGGCCATGTCGCCTCCCAGCGCCGGGCGGAAGTAGGCGGTGTTGGTTGGCTTGTCGCCGTTGGTGAGCATTTCCAGCGGGTGTTGCGGGTGCTGGAAGCGTTCCAGGCCGCGCTCTTTCAGCGGGTTGATGCACACCACCTGGGCGCCGCGTTTTACCGCTTCGCGCAGCGGCTCCAGCATGCGTGGGTGGTTGGTGCCGGGGTTCTGGCCCCAGACGAAAATCGCATCCGCATGCTCGAAGTCATCGAAGGTCACGGTGCCTTTGCCCACGCCCACGCTTTGCGCCAGGGCGACGCCGCTGGCTTCGTGGCACATGTTCGAGCAATCCGGGAAGTTGTTGGTGCCGTAGGCGCGCACAAACAGTTGATACAGGTAAGCCGCTTCGTTGCTGGCCCGGCCCGAGGTATAGAACTCGGCCATGTCCGGGTTTGGCAGCGCATTGAGGTGCTTGCCGATCAAGTCGAAAGCCGATTCCCAGCTGATGGGTTTGTAACGGTCGGTTTCGGCGTCGTAGCTCATCGGCTCGGTCAGGCGGCCCTGGTACTCCAGCCAGTAGTCGCTCTGCTCCAGCAGCGCGCTGACGCTGTGCTTGGCGAAGAATGCCGCGTCGACCCGGCGCTTGGTGGCTTCCCAGTTGACCGCCTTGGCGCCGTTCTCGCAGAACTTGACCATGCCGCTTTCCGGCGAGTCGCCCCAGGCGCAGCCCGGGCAGTCGAAGCCGCCGTTCTGGTTGGTCTTGAGCATCATGCGGATGTTTTTCAGCGCGTTGTCGCTGGTCAGCCAGGCTTGCGCCACGCTGATCAGTGCGCCCCAACCACCCGCCGGGCCTTTATAGGGCTTGTAGCGCGGGGTGGGTTTGTCGTCGGCTTGATGATGATTACTCACGCTTGATTCTCCATCGCAGGGCTATAGACCCGCGGCGCACTTTTCTGCGGCAGGTGGATGAGATTGAGGTTGTGCCGGCGAGCCCATTGCAGGGCCAGGCCGGTGGGCGACGACAGGCTGACCAGGGTCTGGATGCCTGCACGCAAGACTTTCTGGATCAGTTCGAGGCTGCAGCGACTGGTAACAATCGCCAGGCCGCCGTCGGTCGGAATCTTTTGGCGGATCAGCGCACCGATCAGCTTGTCGAGGGCGTTATGCCGGCCGATGTCTTCACGGCCCAGCAGCAATTCGCCCTGGTTGTTCATGAACACCGCCGCATGCACCGCGCCGCTGTACTGGCCCAGCGGTTGGAACGCGCTGATGCGCTGGCGCAGGCCATCCAGCCATTCGGCAGGCGGCAACGGCGCGCCGGGCAACACCTTGAGGTTGGGCAGCGCCTGCTCCACGGCTTCTACGCCGCACAGCCCACAGCCACTGGTGCCGGCGAGTTGCCGGCGCTGCTGCTTCATATTCCAGAACGCGCGGCTGGAAATCTGCACCTGAGCGTATTGGGTCGAGCCCGAACCGCTGATTTTCAGGTCATAAATGTCGCTAACGTCTTCGATAATGCCGCTACCGATGCTGAATCCGACAATAAAGTCTTCAAGATCGGTCGGCGTCACCAGCATCACCGCCTGGCTGATGTCGTTATAGGCAATCGCCAACGCGACTTCCTCGGCAAGCGCGGTGCTGGCCGATTCGGTGTGTTCGAGATTACAAAACTGGTAGCTCTGGCTGGCGGCGGGCGCGGGCGTTTCGAGGGCGGGCGCCGCGCAGACTGGGCGCTGGGCGTTCATTGGGCATTACCACCGGGAGTATTCAGCTGTAAGACTAGGCGCGACAAAGGGTCGCGTCTAATCGTCAGTACTGATCTACCGATAGATGCCGTCGATCAAGTCTCGATCAGCGATTTCTGATACAGCGCAAAACACGCTTCCGCCAAGGCCGAACGGGGTGCACTGCGGCGCATGATCAACCCCAGGCGAGCCAAAGTGTGAGCGTCTTCAATGGGTTGCAGGCGCAGGTGCTCGGTGAGGGCGTCGAGGCCGCCGTCCAGTGGCATCACCGCGCAACACAGGCCGCCGTGCACCGCTTGTAACAATTGATGGACGGCATCGGTCTGCAACAGTGGCTGCGGGTTGAGGCCACGGCTGTGGAAGTTATGGTCGATGGACTGGCGAAAGTGCATGCCGCTGGTGAGCATGCCCAGGGGCAGTTCGATCAGCGCCTCCCAACTCAGGGGCTTGTCGCCGAAGCTGAAGAACCGTTGGTCGTACAGCAGGCCCATGCGGGTTTCGCCTAGGGCCAGGGAGTCGAAACGTTCGGCGTCCAGGCGCTCGAGGTACGACACACCGAGGTCCAGGCGGTTGCTGGCAAGTTGTTCAAGGATTTGCTCGGAGCTTAACGCGGACAACTCAAAGCGCAGGCTGGGGTGTTCCTTGTGCAGCTTCTGCATCAACGCCAGCGGATCGAAGCTCGACAACGGCACCACCCCCAGGCGCAACGTGCCTACCAGGTTGCCGCGACACGCAGCGGCCTCGGCCTGCAAGCCGTCATAGGCCGCCAGCACCGTGCGTGCCCAGGCCAGCACGCGTTCGCCGGGGGCGGTAAAGCCTTCGAAGCGCTGCCCGCGATTGACCAGCGGCAACTGCAGCTCTTCCTCCAGGCTGCGCAGGCGCATCGACAGGGTCGGCTGGGTGATATGGCAGCGCGCCGCCGCCTGGCCGAAGTGACGGGTTTCGTCGAGGGCGATGAGGAATTTCAGCTGTTTGATGTCCATCTTCGCTCCGGGCTTATTCCAATGCGGTGGGATTCTAGCGTGTTTGGGTCTTTGGTCAGGCTGGAACCCAATTCTGTAGGACTGGTCTAGTCTTTGGCATCTGGAAATTAAATCCCAAGGAGAGCGCACCATGAGTCTTTTAAGCTTTGTTAAGGAAGCAGGCGAGAAGTTGATTGACCTGTTGACACCGGGTAATGCCAACGCGAGCGAGCAGTTAAAAGAGCACGTGGCCAAGGTTGGATTGGGTAACCCCAATGTGCAAACCACCGTCGACGGTGACAAGGTGACCGTGACAGGTGAAGTCGCCAGCCAGGAAGAGAAAGAGAAGATATTGCTGGCGCTGGGTAACATCGCCGGCGTTGCGAGTGTTGATGACCAGATCACTGTTTCCGGTCCTGCTGTCGCGGCGGCCCGCTTTGTCGTGGTGAAAAAGGGCGACACCCTGAGCGCTATTTCGCTGGCGGTGTATGGCAACGCCAACCAGTACAACAAAATCTTCGAGGCCAACAAGCCGCTGCTGTCCCATCCGGACAAAATCTATCCAGGGCAGACGCTGCGTATTCCTGAGTAATCCGCGGACCCAATGTGGGAGCGGGCTTGCTCGCGAATGCGGTGTGTCAGTCAATATATTCAGTGGCTGACACACCGTATTCGCGAGCAAGCCCGCTCCCACATTGGACCTTCAGCGTTGTTACAAACCTACGATCAAGTCCCGGTAATCCCCAACCGCTGCAAACTCCGCCGTGTCCTTGGGCCCCTTCCGGCTGTCCGGTTCCTTCACCGCCAGCAAGTGCCCCACGCCAAAATCCCGGGCGCTGCGCAGGATCGGCAAGGTGTCGTCGATAAACAGGCTGCGGGCCGGGTCGAAGGCGATGTCGGCGTGCAGGGCGTCCCAGAACTGCGGGTTTTCCTTGGCGAAACCATAGTCATGGGAGCTGATCAGTCGCTCGAAATAAGGCGCCAACTCGATGCGTTCCAGCTTCAACGACAGCGAATCCCGATGGGCGTTGGTGATCAGGATCACCCGCTTGCCCGCCTGTTTGATCGCCGCCAGGAAGGTGTCGGCATCCGGGCGCAAGGCAATCAGGTGTGCGGTTTCCAGCTTGAGCTCGCGCACCGGGATCTTGAGTTCGGCGCTCCAGAAATCCAGGCAATACCATTGCAACTGTCCGGCGTTACGCTCGAACAGCGGCTGCAGCTCCATCTCGGCCATGGCCCGGCTCACACCATGCAACTCGGCATAGCGCTGGGGCAGGTGCTCCATCCAGAAATGGTTGTCGAAGTGCAGGTCGAGCAAGGTGCCGTCCATGTCCAGCAGGACGGTGTCGATGGCGTGCCAGGGCAATGGAGGCATAAAGAACACTCATGTAAGAAAAGATATCCGACACAGACAATCGGAAAAGCCACGGTATAGTAACCCGATCACGCCAAGGAGCCGCTCATGCGCCAGAAACCCACCGTCCTCGCCCGCGAAATAGTCGCCAGTAGCCGTTTGTTCCGCGTGGAGGAAGTGCAATTGCGCTTTTCCAATGGCGTGGAGCGGACCTACGAGCGCCTGGTGGGCAGGGGTGCCGGATATGGCGCGGTGATGATCGTGGCGATGATCGACTCGGACCATGCGTTGCTGATCGAAGAATATTGCGGCGGCACCGACGAGTATGAACTGTCACTGCCCAAGGGCCTGATCGAACCGGGCGAAGACGTGTTGGCGGCAGCCGACCGTGAGCTCAAGGAAGAAGCCGGTTTCGGCGCCCGCCAGTTGGAGCACATCACCGAGCTGTCGCTGTCCCCCGGCTACATGAGCCAGAAAATCCAGGTGGTGCTGGCCACCGAACTGTATGAAGAGCGCCTGGAAGGCGACGAGCCCGAGCCGATGCGCGTCGACCGGGTCAACCTGCGGGAGCTCTCGCAGTTGGCGCAGAACGAGCAGTTCAGCGAGGGCCGCGCGTTGGCCGCGCTGTACCTGGTACGCGACCTGTTGACTCAACGTGGAGCGTTCCAGCCATGAGCGAACTGTTCCTGGGTCACCCGTTTATTGCCCCCGCGATCGAATTGGCCCGCCAGGCTGGCGAGGTCATCCTGCCGTATTGGCGCGCCGATGTTGCCGTCACCACCAAGACCGATGATTCACCGGTCACTGCCGCCGACTTGGCTGCCCATCACTTGATCCTCGCCGGGCTGACTGCGTTGGACCCGAGCATTCCGGTGCTCTCGGAGGAAGACGCGGACATTGACCAGAGCGTGCGCGCCGGTTGGCAGCGCTGGTGGCTGGTGGACCCGCTGGATGGCACCAAGGAATTCATCTCCGGCAGCGAGGAGTTCACCGTCAACATCGCGCTGATCGAAAAAGGCCGCGTGGTGTTCGGTGTGGTGTCGATGCCTACCAGCGGTCGGTGCTACTTCGGGGGTGCCGGGCTGGGTGCCTGGCGTTCCGATGTAGGTGCTGCGCCCAAGCAAATCCAGGTGCGCCAGACCCCGGCGAGCGGTGAAGCATTTACCGTGGTTGCCAGTCGTCGCCATACGAGCCCTGAACAGGATCGCTTGCTCGCTGGCTTGAGTGCCGGATTGGGCGAGTTGAAGCTGGCCAATATCGGCAGTTCTTTGAAGTTTTGCCTGTTGGCTGAGGGCAGCGCCGATTGCTACCCGCGCCTGGCGCCCACCTCGCAGTGGGACACCGCTGCGGCACAGGGTGTGCTGGAAGGAGCGGGCGGTGAAGTGCTGGAATTGAATGGGCAGCCGTTCAGTTACCCGGCGCGGGAATCGCTGTTGAATCCGTTCTTTTTGGCACTGCCGGCCAAGGCTGAATGGCGTGAGCGGTTGCTGACCCTGGCCCGGTCTTAAGCACAGCGCCGGTCAAAAATGTGGGAGCGGGCTTGCTCGCGAAGGCAGTGTGTCAGTCACCAGATGTATTGGCTGATCCGCCGCTTTCGCGAGCAAGCCCGCTCCCACATTTGTTATGTGTGCAGGACGTACTGCCCGGTAAAGGCCACGGCCCGCTCTTCACTGCCCTCGTTGACGATCCATGTCTCCAGCGCCAAGCGCGCCCGGCCATACCGTTTATAGGTCGCCAAAAACCGCTTCCACACCTTGTCATCAGGCGCCTGGCAAATCGCCGTCGCATCGGTGGTCACCGGCAGCGGATAACTGATCTGCCCCTCCTGAATCACGATGTGCCCGTCTTCAATCCCTTCCTCGCGCAACTGCAAATGCAGCCAGCCCCAACCTGCCAGCACGGCGCCGCAATACAGGCTGCCGCCAAACATGGTGCTCTTGTGGTTGATGTTGGCGTCGAGCGGCAAGCGCAGTTGCAGCTGCCGGTCCTGCCAGTCGATAACCTTGAGGCCCATTTCCCGGGTCAGGGGAATGTCGTGGTGAAGGATCGATTCCAGGTAACGGCTATCGCGACTCATGGTGGCCTCGTGGCAGGGGGAAAAGGGTCATTCGTCGTCAGCGTGACTGTTGCCGCTGTCAGCGAAGTTCAGCCCGTGCTTGCGCAGTTTGTCGTGCAGGGTTTTACGCGGCACGCCCAATGCCTCGGCGAGGCTGCGCATGGAATTGTGGGTGCGCGCCAGTTCGGCGGCGATCAGGCTTTTTTCAAACTGTTCGACCTGTTCGCTCAAGCCGCCGGGCGTGCTGGTGAGGATGCCCGGCGAAGGGCTGTCCGGGGTGCTGTCCAGCGCCAGCTCAAGGCCCAGGGCGAAACGCTCGGCGGCGTTTTGCAGCTCGCGCACATTGCCCGGCCAGCTGTGACGCAACAACAGCGCGCGCTGGCCCGGTTGCAGCTCTTTCATCGGTAGCCCGTGGCGTGTGCTGGCTTCGTCGGCAAAGTGCTGGAACAGCATCAACGCATCCTCACCCCGTTCGCGCAGCGGTGGAATGCGCAGCGGCGCAACGTTGAGGCGGTAATACAAGTCCGCCCGGAAGCGCCCCTGGTCGGCGGACTGGCGCAGGTCTTCCTTGGTGGCGGCGATGATGCGGATATCCAGCGGGATCAGTTGGTTGCCCCCCAGACGCTCCACCACACGCTCCTGCAACAGCCGCAGCAGCTTGACCTGCACATCCAGGCTCATGCTTTCGATTTCGTCGAGAAACAGCGTGCCGCCGTTGGCGAATTCGAATTTGCCGATGCGCCGCTTCTGGGCGCCGGTAAAGGCACCTGGCTCATGCCCGAACAACTCGCTTTCCACCACCGACTCGGCCAGGGCGCCGGCGTTGATCGCCACAAACGGGCCGCTGCGGCGGTTCGACAGATCGTGCAGCGCACGCG
The DNA here is from genome assembly GCF_013385565.1 of Pseudomonas sp. E6002. Taxonomy (NCBI): domain Bacteria; kingdom Pseudomonadati; phylum Pseudomonadota; class Gammaproteobacteria; order Pseudomonadales; family Pseudomonadaceae; genus Pseudomonas; species Pseudomonas sp. E6002. The sequence goes on from NZ_JACAPT010000017.1 coordinate 68,223, forward strand.
CTACCACTTCCTTGCCGGCACCGGTTTCACCGAGGATCAGCACATCAGCCTTGGTCGCCGCCAGCGCGCCAATCTGCTCGCGCAGGCGCAGCATTTGCGGGGAGTGGCCCACCAGGCGTGTACTCAATTGCTGACGGTCGCTCAGGGCCAGGCGCAGGCTGCGGTTGTCCAGCACCAAGCGGCGCAGGGCCAGGGCGCGGCGCACGCTGTCGAGCAGGGCGTCACTGGCGAAGGGTTTTTCCAGGAAGTCGTAGGCGCCGGTGCGCATCGCCTGCACCGCCAGTGGCACGTCGCCGTGGCCGGTGATCAGCAGTACCGGCAGCTCCGGGTCCTGGGCGTGGAGTTCCTTCAACAGTTCCAGGCCGTCCATGCCGGGCATGCGGATGTCGCTCACCACAACCCCCGGCCAATCCCGGGACAGGCGCGCGGTCAGGCCCTGGGCTTCGCCGAGGGTCAGGACTTTCAGCCCGGCCAGGTCCAGGGTCTGGCAGAGGGCCTGACGCAGGTGTGGATCATCGTCGATCAACACCACCTGAATCTGGTTATCGATAGTCATACACTGCGGTCCTCGGACGGTTGCAGACTGACACCCGGTGCTCCGGCGCGCAGTTTCAAGGTTAACAGTGCGCCGCCTTCCTTGTGGTTGGCGAACAACAGTTCACCGCCAAAGGCGCGCATCAGGGTGTCGCAGATCGCCAGGCCCAGCCCCAGGCCCTGGGTGCGGGTCTTGGTGGTGTAGAAGGGCTCGCTGGCGCGGCCCAGGGCTTCCATGCAGAAACCCGGGCCGTTGTCGCGAATGTACAGGTTGACGCCCTGTTCGGTGGTTTGGGCACTCAGCCAGAGTTTGCGCGGCGGGCCTTTTTCGGTCAGAGCGTCCAGAGCGTTGGCCAACAGGTTGCCCAGCACCTGGCGCAGGCGGGTTTCGCCCGCCGCCACCCACAACGTGGCCTCGGGCAGGTCGCGGATCAGTTCCACTTCCATCGCCCGTCGCCGCTTGGCCAGCAGCGCCAGGGCATCGTCCAGGGCCGGTTGCAGGGCCACGCTTTCCGGCGCATGCCGGTCGCGCCGGGCGAAGGCGCGCAAGTGAGCGATGATCGAGGCCATGCGCCCGGTCAACTCGCTGATCAGCTTGAGGTTGCCACGGGCGTCGTCGGTGCGCTCATGGTCGAGCAAAATCCCGGCGTTTTCCGCGTAGCTGCGAATCGCCGCCAACGGCTGGTTGAGTTCATGGCTGATACTCGCCGACATGGTGCCCAGCGCCGACAACTTGCCGGCCTGCACCAGGTCGTCCTGGGCGCGCACCAGTTCCTGCTGCGCATGTTCACGCTCCAGCACTTCCTGTTTCAGGCGCCGGTTGAGGCCTTCCAGGTCGCTGGTCCGCTCGATCACGCGCATCTCCAGTTCGCGACGGGCCTTGGCTTCGAAGGCGATGCGTTCCAGGTAGTGACGACGGCGCTGCATCATCAGGCCGAGCAACAGCATCAGCACCAGCAAGGCGGCGCCACCCACCGCGACCACGGTGCGCACCGGGCGGCTGATCAAGGTGCGCGGCGCGAGAATCTCGACTTTCCAGCCGGTTTCGGCGATGTCGGTGGATTGGCGCACCCACGCCGTCGGGCTGAGGCTCAGCGGCTGCGGGTCGCGGGTCGGATAGGGCTGGATGGCGATGATGGCGCGGCGTTCTTCATCCGTCAGCGGCCGGGTGGCACGGAAGCGCCATTGCGGGCGCGAGGTCAGGATCACCACGCCGTTGTGGTCGGTGACCAGCAGTTGTTCGGGGGTGTTGCCCCACAGGCTTTCGGTGTGGTCCAGGTCGACCTTTACCACCAGCACACCGATGATCTTGTCACCATCTCGCACAGCGGCGGCGAAGAAGTAACCGCGTTTGGCCGAGGTGGTGCCCAGGCCGAAGAAGCGCCCGAGGCGCCCGGCCATGGCTTCGCTGAAGTAGGGGCGAAAGGAAAAATTACGCCCGACGAAGCTGTCCTGCTTGTCCCAGTTGGACGCGGCGAGGGTCTTGCCGGTGGTGTCCATCAGGTACATCACTTCCACCCCGGCCTGCGCGGCGACGTCCTTGAGCAGGTGGTTGGCGTTGACCAGGTTGGTGCTGACGTGAGGCGCGTCGATGGCGGTGCGCAGGGCCGGCAGGTCACCGAGGATTTGTGGCAACACTTCGTAGCGGTGCAGGGTGCCCAGCAGGTTGGCGACGTACAGGTCCAGCGTCTGGCGGTTCTGACCGGCCAGTTCGTTGCGGTAATAACGCTCGGCCAAGTGCTCCAGCGGCCACAACAGCGGTGCCAGGCATAGCGCCAGCAATGCCAGGCTGCGCCAGCGGGGTCTTCGCGGAAGGGGTGGAGTCATGGGAGTCATGCGCCTGTGGGTACAGGCGCATTATGCCTAGTGCTGCTCGGCAAGACACTCGCGCAATGCGTCATGCCACTGCGGTTGCGAGACATGCCATTGCTGTTGCAGGCGGCTGCAATCGAGGCGCGAGTTCAGCGGGCGCCTGGCCGGCGTTGGATAGGCGCTGGAGGGAATCGCTTCCAGCTCGGCGCAGGCACGACCGTTGGCCCGTAGTTGCTCGCCGATGGCCTGGGCAAAGCCGAACCACGACGTCTCGCCCTGGGCCGTCAGGTGGTAGACACCCCAATCCCCGGCCTGGCCCGCCTGCCAGCGCTCGATCAGTGCACGGGTGCTGTTGGCGATGGTCCCGGCCCAGGTCGGCGCGCCGATCTGGTCGGCGACGATGCGCATCTGCGGTTTTTCCTGCAGCAGGCGTTGCATGGTCAGCAGGAAGTTCTTGCCGTGGGTCGAGTAGACCCAGCTGGTGCGCAGGATCAGGTGTTCACCGCCGACGGCCGCGATCGCCTGTTCGCCCGCCAGCTTGCTTGCGCCATAGACGCCCAGCGGGTTGGTTGCGTCGTCCTCGTTGTAGGGCGCGGCCTTGCTGCCGTCGAACACGTAGTCGGTGGAATAGTGAATCAGCGGAATGCCCAGTGCCTTGGCTTCCTCGGCAAAAATCCCGGGCGCGGTGGCGTTGATGGCGAAGGCCACGTCCGGCTCGCTCTCGGCTTGATCGACGGCCGTATGGGCGGCTGCGTTGATGATCAGGCCCGGGCGATGGGCGCGTACTTGGTCGCGGATCTGCTCGGGATGCGCCAGGTCCAGTTGATCGCGGCCCAGCACGATCAACTCGCCCAGGCCCCGGAGGCGCTGTTGCAACTCCCGGGAGACTTGGCCATGTTGGCCGCTGATAAGGATTTTCATGGGAACAGGTCGGCCTCTTGCAGGCTTTTCCCGGCCTGGTCCTTGGCGGACAGTTGCGGCGTCTCCGTCAGTTCCCAGTCGATGGCCAGCGTCGGGTCGTTCCAGAGGATGCAACGCTCGGCGCTCGGCTGGTAGTAATCGGTGGTCTTGTAGAGGAACTCGGCGTAGTCGCTCAGCACCACAAAGCCGTGGGCGAAACCTTCCGGTACCCACAACTGGCGATGGTTATCGGCGCTAAGCCGCACGCCCACCCATTGCCCGAAGTTGGGCGAGCTGCGGCGGATGTCGACGGCCACATCCAGCACTTCGCCGGCGATGACGCGCACCAGTTTGCCCTGGGTATGTTCGAGCTGGTAATGCAGGCCGCGCAGCACGCCTTTTTGCGAGCGCGAGTGGTTGTCCTGCACGAAATCACGCTTGAGCCCGGTGGCCTCTTCGAAGGCGCGGGCGTTGAAGCTTTCGTAGAAAAAGCCGCGCTCGTCACCGAACACTTTCGGTTCGATGATCAATACGCCCGGCAACGCCGTGTCGGTGACCTTCATTTTTGCTCCCCGGCCAGTGAATACAGGTATTGGCCGTAGCCGGTCTTGCCGAAGTACTTGGCCCGCTCCAGCAAGTGGTCACGGTCGATCCAGCCGTTCTCGTAGGCGATTTCTTCCAGGCACGCCACTTTCAAACCCTGGCGGTGCTCGATGGTCTGCACATACGTCGAGGCCTCCAGCAGGCTGTCGTGGGTGCCGGTGTCGAGCCAGGCGAAACCACGGCCGAAGCGCTCCACGTGCAGGTCGCCACGCTTGAGGTAGGCGTTGTTGACGTCGGTGATCTCCAGCTCGCCCCGTGGCGATGGCTTGACTGCCTTGGCGATCCTGATCACGTCGTTGTCGTAGAAATACAGGCCGGTCACCGCGTAGCTCGACTTTGGCTTGGCTGGTTTTTCCTCGATGGACAGCGCGCGGCCCTGGCTGTCGAAGTCGATCACGCCGAAACGCTCCGGGTCCTTGACCCAGTAACCGAATACCGTGGCGCCAGATGGGCGTTCGGCAGCAGTGCGCAGTTGTTCGCCGAAGTGCTGGCCGTGGAAGATGTTGTCGCCCAGGATCAGGCATACCGGGTCATCGCCGATAAACTCTTCGCCAATCAAAAACGCCTGGGCCAGGCCGTCCGGGGACGGCTGCTCCGCATAAGTGAACCGCACGCCAAACTGGCTGCCATCGCCCAACAGGTTGCGGTATTGCGGCAGGTCTACCGGGGTGGAGATCACCAGGATTTCCTTGATCCCGGCCAGCATCAGCACCGAGATCGGGTAGTAGATCATCGGCTTGTCATACACCGGCAACAGTTGCTTGGAAACGCCCAGGGTAATGGGGTGCAAACGCGTGCCGGAGCCACCGGCCAGTACGATTCCCTTCATCATGCGATCAGATCCTTAAAGTCGGTGTCGCCCAGTCGTTCGCCTTGATAACTGCCGTCCTGGACCCTGCGGCACCATTCCAGGTTATCGAGGTACCACTGCACGGTTTTGCGCAGGCCGGTTTCAAAGGTTTCCTGCGGAACCCAGCCCAGCTCGCGTTCGATCTTGCTGGCGTCGATCGCATAGCGCTGGTCGTGGCCCGGGCGATCCTTGACGAAAGTGATCAGGTCAGTGAATTTCTCCACGCCCGCCGGGCGTTGTGGTGCCAGTTCTTCCAGCAGGCCGCAGATGCTGCGCACCACGTCGATATTCTTCTGCTCGTTATGGCCGCCGATGTTGTAGGTCTCGCCTACCACACCTTCAGTCACCACTTTGAACAGCGCGCGGGCGTGGTCTTCGACGAACAGCCAGTCGCGCACTTGCAGGCCGTCGCCGTACACCGGCAATGGTTTACCTGCGAGGGCGTTGAGGATCACCAGCGGAATCAGCTTCTCGGGAAAGTGGAACGGCCCGTAGTTGTTCGAGCAATTGGTCAACAGCACCGGCAGGCCGTAAGTGCGCTGCCAGGCGCGTACCAGGTGATCGGACGCGGCCTTGCTGGCCGAGTACGGCGAGCTTGGGGCGTAGGGCGTGGTTTCGGTGAACAGGTCATCGACGCCGTGCAGGTCGCCATACACTTCATCGGTGGAGATGTGGTGGAAGCGGAAGGCGCTCTTTGCCGGTTCTTCCAGCTTCTGCCAATAACCGCGTGCGGCCTCCAGCAGGCTGTAGGTGCCGACGATATTGGTCTGGATAAAATCCGACGGGCCGTCGATGGAACGGTCCACATGAGACTCGGCCGCCAGGTGCATGATCGCGTGGGGCTCAAAGCGCGCCAGTACGGCGCTGACGGTGGCCTGGTCGATGATATCGGCCTGGACAAACTCGTAGCGGCTGTTGCTCGCGATGCTGGCCAGCGACTCAAGATTGCCGGCGTAGGTCAATTTGTCCAGGTTGAGCACTTCGTGCCCGGTGTGTTGAATCAGGTGCCGGATCAGAGCGGAGCCGATGAATCCGGCGCCGCCGGTGATGAGAATGCGCATGTCGGAGGCCCTTTTCCTTAGACAGACATTAAGCGAATGGAGCATAGCTTGAGTTGTGGAGCCAGGTGGTGCAAGGGGCCACAGTCAGATTGACGGCACTGCGCGGGACTGGGGGTTGCGTAACCCCCGTCAACAATGGCGATATAAGCGCCTGATAAAAAAGCCAGGGGTCTTCACATGTTGCTCGCCACGTTGATTCATCGCGCCAGCCTGCCTTGCCCGCAAGTCGGGCCTGTGCCTGCGACGCAGCTACTTGAGCAGCATTACGGCCTGGGTGGGGCGTTGCAGTCCCTCGGCAGCCAGCAAGACCTCAACTACCGTATCGACAGCGAGCGTGGCCGCTTTGTGCTGAAAATCTGCCGGGGCGACTACGCCGCCGTCGAGCTGCAGGCCCAGCACGCCGCTTTGAAGCATCTGCAGGGCCATTCGGATGTATGGGTGCCCAAGGTGATCTCGTCGCTCGGTGGCGAAGAACTGCTGACCGAGACCGTCGCCGGGCAAACCGTGCACCTGCGGTTGCTGGACTACATCGACGGCCAGCCGCTGACCCATCTGCCCCATCTGGGGCGCGAGGTGATCGCAGGCTTCGGCGAACTCTGCGGGCGGATGAGCCAGGCGCTGGCCGACTTCGAGCATCCGGGCCTGGAACGTACCCTGCAATGGGACCCACGCCATGCCCTTGAGCTGATCACTCATTTGCTGGCGACTCTCGAAAACCTCCCGCACCGGGCCGGGCTGGAGCGCGTGGTGGAGCAGGTCGGGCAGCGTCTGCTGCCGTTGGCCGACCGCCTGCCCTGGCAAGCCGTGCACATGGACATCACCGATGACAACGTGGTCTGGCAGCGCGATGCCCAGCGGCATTGGCAGATTGAGGGGGTGATCGATTTTGGCGACCTGGTGCGCACCTGGCGCATTGCCGACCTGTCGGTGACCTGCGCGGCGCTGCTGCATCATGCCGAGGGTGATCCGTTCGCAATCCTGCCGGCGATCCAGGCGTGCCACCGGATCACGCCGTTGCAGCACGAAGAGTTGCAGGTGCTATGGCCGCTGATCGTCGCGCGGGCCGCGGTGTTGGTGCTGAGCAGTGAACAGCAGCAACGCCTGGACCCGGATAACGCGTACCTGTTGAAGAATGCCGAGCATGAGTGGGAAATTTTCCACGTAGCCACCTCGGTGCCCTTTGAATTGATGGAGGCGGCGATCCTGAACTGCGTCGGTGCCGAATTGCCGCCGATTGTCGGTGAAGGCTTCGCGCCTTTGTTGCCGGGGCTCGTTGGGCGTGAATTCGCGTTGATCGATCTGGGCGTGCTCAGCCCGCATTTCGAGGCCGGTAACTGGGAGCAGGAGAGCATTGATCGCCGATTGCTGGAACAAGCGGCCGTGGTCCATGGCCTGGCAGCCAGTCGTTATGGTCAATACCGTCTGTCCCGCACCCAACTCGACAGTGCCGTCGAGCCCGACACCTTCGCGCTTCACGTAGAACTGCACATGCCCTTGGGCGCCACGGTGGAAGCACCGTTCGCCGGCACCTTGCGCCATGGCGCCGACGGCCTGCTGAGCCTGCATAGCGCCCAGTTGAGTGTTCGGTTGTGGGGCGTGAACGCCTTGTTGAAGCACGGCGCCGCAGTGGTAAAAGGCCAGGTAATCGGCGACGTGGTCGCGCCGCTGACAGTACAACTGTGCCGCGCCGAGCTTGAGCCGCCGCTGTTCTGCACGCCTTCCCGGGCGGCGGCATGGCAAGCGTTGTGCCCATCCCCGGCTACCTTGCTGGGGCTGGCCTGCGACGCCGAGCCGGAGCTCGACCCCGAAGCCCTGCTGGCGCGCCGGGACGCCAGCTTCGCCCGCTCGCAGAAGCACTATTACGTCGACCCGCCGCGCATCGAGCGCGGCTGGCGCAACCACCTGATCGACATGCAGGGCCGTTCCTACCTCGACATGCTCAACAACGTCGCCGTCCTCGGCCACGGTCACCCGCGCATGGCCGAGGTGGCGGCGCGGCAATGGTCGCTGCTCAACACCAACTCGCGCTTCCACTATGCGGCGATTGCCGAATTCTCCGAGCGTTTGCTGGCGCTGGCGCCGGACTCCATGGACCGGGTGTTCCTGGTCAACAGCGGCACCGAGGCCAACGACCTGGCGATTCGCCTGGCCTGGGCCTACAGCGGCGGGCGCGACATGCTCAGCGTGCTGGAGGCGTACCACGGCTGGTCGGTGGCGGCGGATGCGGTGTCGACTTCGATTGCCGACAACCCCCAGGCCTTGAGCAGCCGCCCGGACTGGGTGCACCCGGTGACCGCGCCGAATACCTATCGCGGCGAGTTTCGCGGGCAGGACAGCGCCCCCGACTACGTACGCAGCGTGGAACACAACCTGGCGAAAATCGCCGCGCAGAATCGCCAGCTGGCGGGTTTCATTTGCGAGCCGGTGTATGGCAATGCCGGCGGGATTTCCTTGCCGCCCGGTTATTTGCAGCAGGTGTACGCGCTGGTTCGTGAGCAGGGCGGCGTGTGCATCGCCGACGAAGTGCAGGTGGGCTACGGCCGCATGGGGCATTTCTTCTGGGGCTTTGAAGAGCAGGGCGTGGTGCCGGACATCATCACCATGGCCAAGGGCATGGGCAATGGCCAGCCGTTGGGCGCGGTGATCACCCGCCGGGAAATCGCCGAGGCGCTGGAGGCCGAGGGTTACTTCTTCTCCTCATCGGGAGGCAGCCCGGTGAGTTGCCGGATCGGCATGGCGGTGCTGGATGTGATGGAGGAAGAAAAGCTGTGGGAAAACGCCCAGGAGGTGGGCGGACACTTCAAGGCGCGGTTGGAGGCGCTGGTCGAGCAGTATCCATTGGTGGGCGCAGTGCATGGTTCCGGGTTTTACCTGGGGCTGGAATTGGTCCGCGATCGACAGACCCTGGAACCGGCCACCGAAGAGACCGCGCTGCTGTGTGACCGGCTGCGGGAACTGGGGATCTTCATGCAGCCCACCGGCGACTACCTGAACATCCTCAAGATCAAGCCGCCGATGGTCACCTCACGGCACAGTGTGGATTTCTTCGTCGACATGCTGGCGAAGGTTCTGGAGGAAGGCTTGTAACAATAAACTCGATTGTTATCGGTAAAATTTGATCATTTTTCGATGGGTGGATATTTATTAGCTTCAAAAGCCGATTTTTATCCGCTATAAAGGCGTCCACTTGCCCGCCGCCGAGGAGATGATTCATGAGCCGTATCGTTACCGTTGCCGCGACCCAGATGGCTTGTTCCTGGGACCTTGATGCCAATCTCGAAACCGCTGAAAGGCTGGTGCGTGAGGCCGCCGCCAAGGGCGCGCAGATCATCCTGATCCAGGAACTGTTCGAGGCCCCGTACTTCTGCCAGAAGCCGAACCCGGACTACCTGCAACTGGCGACCCCGGTTGAAGATAACGTCGCGATCAAGCACTTCCAGAAGGTCGCCCGGGAACTGCAGGTGGTGTTGCCCATCAGTTTCTATGAACTGGCCGGCCGCGCGCGTTTCAACAGCATTGCGATCATCGACGCGGACGGCTCCAACCTCGGGATTTATCGGAAAAGCCACATCCCGGACGGCCCGGGCTATCATGAAAAGTATTACTTCAACCCCGGCGACACTGGCTTCAAGGTGTGGAACACCCGCTACGCGAAGATCGGCGTGGGCATCTGCTGGGACCAGTGGTTCCCGGAAGCCGCCCGCAGCATGGCGCTGCAAGGCGCGGAAATCCTGTTCTACCCGACCGCCATCGGCAGCGAGCCCCACGACAAGACAATTTCGTCCCGTGACCACTGGCAGCGGGTACAGCAAGGCCATGCCGGCGCCAACCTGATGCCGCTGATCGCCAGCAACCGCATCGGTAACGAAGAGCAAGACGGCTACGACATCACCTTCTACGGCTCGTCCTTCATCGCCAATCAGTTTGGCGAGAAAGTAGAAGAACTCAACGAAACCGAAGAAGGCATCCTGGTGCACCGCTTCGATCTCGATGAACTTGAACACATTCGCAGCGCCTGGGGTTCGTTCCGCGACCGCCGTCCGAACCTGTATGGTGCGCTTAAAACCCTCGACGGTTCCCTGGAGTCCTGAATCGCCATGACCACTTTGCACAGCACCCCCCGCGCCGACGGCTTCTACATGCCTGCCGAATGGGCGCCACAGACCCAAACCTGGATGATCTGGCCCGAGCGCCCGGACAACTGGCGCCTGGGCGGCAAGCCGGCGCAGGCCGCCCATGTGGCGGTGGCCAAGGCCATCGCACGTTTTGAACCGGTGACCGTGGCGGTCTCGGCCGGCCAGTACGAAAACGCCCGGGCGCGCCTGGACGTGCCGAATATTCGCCTGGTGGAAATGTCCAGCGACGACGCCTGGGTCCGCGATACCGGGCCGACCTTCGTGATCAACAACAGCGGTGAAGTGCGCGGTGTGAACTGGGACTTCAACGCCTGGGGCGGTTTTGATGGTGGCTTGTACTCGCCGTGGAACCGCGACTCCCAGGTGGGCGGCAAGATCCTCGAGATCGAGCGCAGCCCGCGTTATCGCACCGAAGGGTTTGTGCTGGAAGGCGGTTCGATCCACGTCGACGGCGAAGGCACCCTGATCACCACTGAAGAATGCCTGCTTAACCGCAATCGCAACCCGCACCTGCAGCGTGAGGAAATCGAAGCGGTGCTCAGCGCTAACCTGGCGGTGGATAAGATCATCTGGTTGCCGGATGGCCTGTTCAACGACGAGACCGATGGGCATGTGGATAACTTCTGCTGCTACGTACGCCCGGGCGAAGTGTTGCTGGCCTGGACCGACGACCCGCAAGACCCGAACTATGCGCGCTGCCATGCCGCCATGGACGTACTGCAAAGCAGCACCGACGCCCAGGGCCGCTCGTTCACAGTGCATAAAATGCCGATCCCGGGGCCGCTGTACGCCACCGAGGAAGAATGCGCAGGCGTGGACCCGGTAGACGGCACCCAGGAGCGCAATCCCACCGTGCGGTTGGCCGGTTCCTACGTCAACTTCCTGATCGTCAACGGCGGCATCATCGCGCCGAGCTTCGACGACCCGCTGGACAGCCGCGCCAAGGAGATTCTGCAGAGCCTGTTCCCGCAGCATGAAGTGGTGATGGTGCCTGGCCGCGAACTGTTACTGGGGGGTGGCAACATCCACTGCCTGACCCAGCAACAGCCGGCGCCGCACAAAAACTGAGTGCACTTGTAACAGCCTGGTGCCGGGTTTACCGGCAATCGAGTGCGCCATGTTTTGCGCGCTCACGGCAAGCCCGCGGCCCGTCAGGTTCGCGGGCTTTTTTGTGTGCAAGTGCCGACAAACCGGGCACATTGGCATAGCTCTTGTATCGCTGTTGCGACACACAGCACGGTGTATGACTAAGCGGTTCTGTCATAAACCTTGAGTAAGTTAGCCGCTCATGCCGTCGGAGAGAGCGCTGAAATGAATGCCGATATCAACCTGATGTACACGCGCACGTTCCACCCTTTGCGGGTGAACGGTGACGCGATCCACGCGCTGGCGCTCTGGTTGAAGGCAAACGGTTCGCGGCAGATCAGGACGCCCGACCCGCGCCGGGTGATGAGCGAACGGTACCCGGCGGGGCTGTTCAGCGAGGACGAGGTGCAGGCGTTGTGTGAATTGATGCAAGGCTGACGGTTGTTTTCAATGTTGCACTGGACCTTGTGGTGAGGGAGCTTGCTCCCGCTGGGCTGCGCAGCAGCCCCAAAACAGATCATCGAGTTCTATCTGAAAAAACACAGTCGCCTATTTTGGGGGCGCTTCGCACCCCAGCGGGAGCAAGCTCCCTCGCCACGCAAGCCTGTTAGAAACTGTAGGTTCCGGTCACCACCAGACTGCGCGGGTCGCCGAACTGAATCTGCGCCGCACTCGTCGCTGACGCGTAGTATGTCTTGTCGCTGATATTGTTCAGCGCCGCCCGCACATCCCATTCCTTCTGCCGAAACCCGGCCAGTGCGTCCCAACGCCCATAACCCGGCAACGCCACCGTGTTGGCGTTATCCGCATAGCGCTCACCCACCAGCGTCAGCCCGGTTTCCGCGTACCAGCCCATCTCCGGTTTCCAGGTGACGAACAGGCTCGCGTTGCGCTTGGCCACGTCGCTGATGCGCTTGCCTTCAAATCCATTGTTGTCTTTCACCACCGTGGCGTCCTGCAGGCCGACGCCACCGCGCACGTACCAGTTGCCGATGATCTTGCCGGTAGCGGTCAACTCCACGCCACGGGAACGCTGCTCGCCGCTGAGCAGGGTGATGGTCGGGTCCAGCGGGTCGCGGGTGCGGCGGTTGTAGAGCTCCAGTTCATACACCGCCAGGGTGGTGCTCAGGCGGTCGTCGAGCCAGTCGCTCTTGACCCCGATTTCCTTCTGTTTGGTCAGCTCCGGGCTCAGGTCGTTGGCGTTGCCCGTGGCATTGGGCGTGATGCCGATCAGGCCGCCGCCGGTCGGCGAGAACGTCTTGCTCCACGAGGCATAGAACGAATGGTGTTCCAGCGGCGTCCAGACCAGGCCCACGCGCGGGCTGGTGCTGTGGCTCACGACCTGTTCCGAGGCGTTGGTCAGTTTGTTGGTGGACTCCACATCAAAGCGGTCATAGCGCAAACCGGCGAGCAGTTGCCATTGATCGTTCAGGCGCAGTTGGTCCTGCACATACACGCCCTGGCTTTGCGCTTCGGTGTGACTGCTGCTGAATGCCGGCAGGCGACCGTAGTGGCGCAGGTCCGGGTTGGGGTTGTACACATCCACGCTCGGCACAGCGGCGAGCGGCGCTCGATAGAGTTTCGGGTCACGGCGCTGGTTGCCCAATTCCACTCCGGTGAGCAAGCGATGCTCCAGGCCGAAGGTGGTGAAGCCGCCTTCCAGTTCGACGTTGTTGAGGATGTTGCGGGTGGTCAAGTCCTGCTGCCAGCGCTGGCGTCCGACCTTGCCGGTTTTTGGGTCGTAGCTGACGGCGTAAGTGTTATCGAAGTCGCTGTCTAGGGTGAACACGCCCAACGTATGGCGCAGTTGCCAACTGTCGTTCAGCTCATAGGCAAGCCGCGAACGCAGGGATTGGGACGTGTCGTCGATGTAATCGCGCTTGTCACCATAAGTGGTGCCGCGGCTGACATCCGCCGGCCGCCCATTGACCCCGGGAATGCCCCGGTCCGGCGTGCGGTTGTAGCGGCTGTATTCGTACTGCACCAGCCAGTTCAGGTCGGGGCTCAGTTGCCAGCTCATGGACGGCGCAAACAGTTGGCGATTGCCGCTGACGCCGTCGCGGAAACTGTTGTTGTCCTGGTTGCCCATGTTCAGGCGCAGGCTGATGGTGTCGGTGGGGTCGGTGCTGAGGTCGGCGTACAGGCTGCGCAAATCATTGCTGCCGCCCTGGGCCTCGATGCTGGAGGCGCGACCGGCCTGGGGCAGCTTGCTCACACGGTTGACGATGCCGCCCTGGCCGCCGCGGCCGTACAACACGGCTGCCGGGCCTTTGAGCACCTCGATGCGTTCGATGTTGTGCAGGTCGCGCACGTATTGGCTGTCGTCGCGAACGCCGTCCAGGTAGAAATCGTTGCTGGCGTCGAAGCCGCGGATGCGCAGGCTGTCGAACCGTGTGTCGGCGCCGCTGCTGACGTTGGGTATACCGCTCAAGGCCTGGCCCAGGTCATTGGTGCCGTAGGCACGCAGGTTGTCGGTTTTTACCGAGTCGATGGCCTGGGGCACATAACGCACGGGTGTGGCGGTGCGGGTGGCGGTGCTGGTTTCCTTGACGCGCGGGTCGTCCTCGTCAGCTTCGGCGCTCACGGAGGTTTCCGGCAGGACAGTGGCAGCGCAGGTAAATCCGGCAGACAGCAGGACAGAGAGCCCAAGGGTCATGGGCGTCAGGCGAAGGGCAGGCATCGGGGTGTGTATCCAAAAAGGTTGGCAGAATAAAAGCGCGTTAATGGTAATGCTTACTATTTGCGCAGGTTATCTATTCCTATGCGGACCTTTCTGAAAAATGTTACGGCGTATGTTTTGCAAGGGTATTCGACCGATTCTCGAAACAGTCTGAAAGCCGATCCGGGGTTTTTCCCAATTGTGCGTGAGACTAATCTGCCGGTCATCAACATCCATCGGAGCCCGTCATGTCGGCAGCCACACTTCACTACATTTACGACCCGCTGTGCGGTTGGTGTTACGGCGCCGAGCCGCTGCTGAGCGCCGCCCGGAGCGTGTTACCGATCCAGTTGCATGGCGGCGGCATGATGACCGGCGCGAATCGCCAATCCGTATCGCCGCAGTTGCGTGACTACGTAATGCCCCACGACCGGCGCATCGCCGAGTACACCGGGCAACCGTTTGGCGAAGCGTATTTCGAAGGTTTGTTGCGGGACCACGGTGCGGTGTTCGATTCAGCCCCGCCGACCAGCGCCGTGCTGGCCGCAGAAAAAATCGCCGGTCGCGGGCTGGAATTATTGGCGCGTTTGCAAACGGCGCACTACGTCGAAGGTCGCCGAATTGCCGATAAGGACGTGCTGCTGACCCTGGCCGAATCCATCGGTTTGGATCCCCAAGCCTTCACCGCCGCTTTCAGTGAAATCCTTGGCGCAGCAACTCAAGCGCACATCAATGACAGCCGCCAATGGCTGGCAAAAGTCGGTGGCCAGGGCTTCCCCACGCTGGCCCTGGAGCAGAATGGGCAGCTGCAATTGCTCGATATCAGCCCCTGGTTGGGCAAGCCAGAAGCCTTCGTTGAGTGGCTGAGACAAAGAGTCGCAATTTCGATTCAACCCACCCAATCGAGTGCACCAATGTGTGGCCTGCAGGGGTGTGCAGATCCAGGAAGCGCTTGATAGAGCCTTGCGCAATGATGGCTATTTAATGGTTCTTAGACTTTTTTAGCCTAAATACAGAAGATTCACGAAATTGACACACAGTAAAGGGCGCGGATAGGATTCGCCCCAACGCCTGTGGCTAACCGCCATGACTTCCCCAATAAAAAAAGGCCCGCGGCATTTCACGTCGTCCGCGGGCCTTTTTTTATCTGGGAAAGTCGACACCAGAAAAGCAACACGGAGCCTGGTGTCACAGCGCGTACTCAACCAGTAATAAGGAATATAAGAAAATGTTGAAGCAACGGATGGGGCTGATCGCTCTGGGGATTTTGAGCGCTACGCAAGCAATGGCTGACGACCAATCCCAATCGAAGGGTTTTGTTGAAGACAGCCACCTGAACATCGCGGCACGCAACGCTTACATCAGCCGCGACTACAAAAACGGCAAGCAAGACAAAGCCGAATGGGGCCAGGGCTTCATCGGCAAGTTCGAATCCGGTTTCACCCAAGGCACCGTTGGTGTGGGTGTGGACGTGATCGGCCAATACGCCATTCGCCTGGATGGTGGTAAAGGTCGCAGCGGCGCTGGCGGTATCGACTTCTTCAAGCAAGGCGACAGCGGCGAAGCGGCCAACGACCTGGCCAAGGGCGGCGCTGCCGTCAAGGCACGCATCTCCAACACCGTGATCAAGTACGGTGATCAGATGCCAGCCGTGCCGGTCCTGGAATACGACAACTCCCGCCTGTTGTCCGAAACCTATACCGGTACCTCGATCGTCTCCAAGGAAATCGCCGGCCTGCAGCTGGACGCTGGTCACTTCACCAAGGAAGCTCGCAAGAGCGCCGAGGGTTCCGACAGTGGCGCGCTGAAAAGCATCGACTACATCGGCGGTAGCTACAAATTCACCGAAAGCCTGTCGGCAGCGCTCTACGCTTCCAACATGCAGGACGTGCTGAAGAAGCAATACGTCAACGTCAACTACGTGCTGGCCCTGCCAGAGAAGCAATCGTTGACCTTCGACTTCAACGGCTACAAGACCAAGCTCGACCGTAGCTTCGCCCTGGAAAACCAAGGTGACGCCGACGCTCGCGACAACAAAATCTGGAGCCTGGGCGCCACGTGGGCCGTTGGCCCGCACAGCTTCACCGTGGCTCACCAGCGCAGCACCGGTGACACCGGTTACCTGTACGGCGGCTACCGCAACGCAGGCGGCATCGGCGACGGTGGCAACACCATCCTGCTGGCCAACTCCTACTGGTCTGACTTCAACGGCAAGGACGAGCGCTCCTGGCAAGCAGGCTACGGCCTGGACTTCAGCGCCTTCGGCGTGCCTGGCCTGACCTACAACATCGCCTACGTGCGCGGCACCAACATTGACGACGGTTCCAACCGCGGCAGTGGCACCGAGCGTGAAATCTTCAACCAGTTCAAATACGTAGTACAGAGCGGCCCGGCCAAAGACCTGAGCCTGCGTGCCCGTGCGTCGTGGTTGCGCGTTTCCAACAACGCCAGCAACTACAACGTGGGTGGTAACGAGATCCGCCTGTTCGCCGACTACCCAATCAACGTTTTCTAATTGATTCGGCGTCGCGCCTGATTCAAGGCGATAAAAAACCCCGACTGGTTCGGGGTTTTTTTATGCCTGCGATCAGCGCTTGCTGGCGGCTGCGATGATCACATCTGCGACCTTTTGCGGCTGCGACAGCATCGGCACATGGCTGGTTTGCACCACGGTGGTGGTGGCATTGATTTTCTTCGCGTAGGCCTGCTCCAGGCCCGGGTCGATCATGCGGTCCTTGGCGGCGACGATGTAATAGTTGGGTTTGGTTTTCCAGGCGGCGACCGTGATTTTATCGTCGAACGCCTTGCCCAGAATCGGCCCCTGGGTCACGGCAATCAGGTTGGCCTGGTCGGCAGGCAAGTCCTGGGCGAAGTTTTTCGCCACGGACGCGGCGGGCAAATACAAGTAGCCGGAAGCGTCGGCACTGATGGTCTCGATACCCGGCGGGGTTGGGTAGCCTTTCTCGGACTCGGCAGAGCTCTGGCCCTCGGACGGCGCGAACGCGGCCACATAAACCAGTGCCTTGACCTTGTCGCTGGTGCCGCCCTGTGTGATCACACTGCCGGCCCACGAATGGCCCACCAGAACCACCCGCCCACTCTGGGCATCAATCACCCGCTGGGCGGCGGCCACATCATCGGCCAGGGACGTCAGCGGGTTTTGCACCGCCACCACCTTCAAGCCTTTGGCCTGCAACAGCGGAATCACCTTGTTCCAGCTGGAGCCATCGGCAAAGGCGCCGTGTACCAGCACCACGGTGGTGTCCGACAGCGCCGGTGTGGCGGCATAGGCCTGGCCGGTGAGCATCGCGGCGGCCATCAGTGTAGGCAGCAACAGGGTTTTGAATGTGGATTTAAGCATGTGGGGCACGTCCGTAAGTGAGGGGTTATCGGCCAGCACTCAAGGCGTTTGCAGCCTGCCTTAAGCATGTAGGCAAGACGCGCGGGGAGGGGGGTTATTCCAGGGAGCAGTAAAAAAACGCAGCGCCGGATGTCTCGATTGATTACATAGCATCACTAATGAAGTACTCAGCCCCACCTTTATCCACCTCAGGCAACCTCTTAAATTGGCCTCACTGCCTGCCCACCATGTCGATGGGCAAGTCACTGGAGCCTTGTCATGCCATTTGTCAGCGTACGTATCACCCGCGACGGCGTTACCTCGGAGCAGAAAGCCCAGGTCATTGCCGAAATCACCGAAACCCTCGAACGCGTCCTCAACAAACGCCCCGACCTGACCCACATCGTCATCGAAGAAGTCGACACCGATAACTGGGGCTACGCCGGCATCACCACCACCCAGTACCGCAAACAGCTCGCGGAAAACCCGTCATGAGCACGCCTGTCACCATCGACTTCATCTCCGACGTGGTGTGCCCGTGGTGCGCCCTCGGCGCCACCGCCCTGGAGCAAGCCATCGACAACCTGGCGGGCGAAGTGAAGGTTGAACTGACCTTCAAACCCTTCGAGCTCAACCCCGACATGCCGGCCGAAGGCGAAAACGCCGTTGCCCACATGATGCGCAAATACGGGCGCAGCGCCGAGGAAGTTGCCAGCGGCAAAAGGATGTTGATGGAGCGAGGCGCGGCCATCGGCTTCACCTTCGACCTGGAAAAGCGCAGCCACTTCTACAACACCTTCGACGCCCATCGGTTGCTGTTTTGGGCATTGCAGCAAGGGCGCCAGCTCCAGCTGAAAAAGGCGCTGTTGCGCGGGTATTTCAGCGATGGCCAGAACGTCAGCGATCACGAAACCCTGGCGGGTCTGGCCGCCGAAGCCGGGCTGGATATTGAAGGCGCACGACGGGTGCTGGGCTCTACCGCCTACGCCAATGAAGTGCGCGAGCTGGAAGCGTTCTACCGCGAGCACGGCATCAACTCCGTACCGGCCATGGTCCTCAATGGCCGCCAGCTGGTCTCCGGGTCGCAATCCGTCAGTTACTACGAACAGATGCTGCGGGAAATGTCCGCCGCGGCTGCTTGAACCATCCCATTTTCCATATAGAGGTTTCATCATGAGCAATTCGAAAAAAGTCGTTGTGATCACCGGCGCATCCCAAGGCCTGGGCGCTGCTGCGGTGAAGGCTTACCGCGAGCTGGATTACCGCGTGGTTGCCACCTCCCGTTCGATCAAACCGTCGACAGATCCGGACATCCTCACCGTGGCCGGCGACATCGCCGACCCGGCCACCGCCGAGCGCGTCATCCGCGAAGGCGTAGCGCGTTTTGGCCGCATCGACAGCCTGATCAACAACGCCGGGATCTTCGTTGCCAAACCGTTCACCAGCTACACCCACGAAGACTACGTAAACGTGTTGGCGGTGAACCTGAACGGGTTCTTCTACATCACCCAACTGGCGATTACCGAGATGCTGAAACAGGGCGCCGGGCACATCGTCAACATCACCACCAGCCTGGTGGACCACGCGATTGATGGCGTGCCTTCGGTGCTGGCCTCGCTGACCAAAGGCGGGCTGAACTCGGCGACCAAATCGCTGGCGATTGAATACGCCAAGCGCGGGATTCGCGTGAACGCGGTGAGCCCAGGGATTATCAAGACGCCGATGCATGGGGAAGAGACGCATGCGGCGTTGGGCAGCCTGCATCCGGTGGGGCACATGGGTGAAGCGCGGGATATTGCGCAGGCGATTGTGTACCTGGAATCGGCTGGGTTTGTGACCGGGGAAATTCTGCATGTGGACGGTGGGCAGAGTGCTGGGCACTAAGCGAAGCGGTTGAACGAAAAACGCCCCGGACAGTGATCGTTCGGGGCGTTTTTTGTTGGCCTGTCGAAATTAACGGGTTGCAGGCGCGACTTGTTCCAACGCTCGATCTACCAGCATTGAACTCAACTCAATCAGTTGCTGAATCCCCAATGCCACTGCCCTTTGTGATCCTTCCAACTCAAATGCCAGATTCGAGACCATCTCGTTGGCTGATGAGAGGGTTTCTGCGGCATTGGCCAGCAGCGTTTCGGTATCCACATCGGGCGAAACGGAGAACAGATTACTGCCTGGACGCGCCGCAGGTTCTGCATCGTCTGATGGGTGCAAGTAATGATCAATCGCCCGCTGTGCGGCGGCATGAAGCTTGGCGTCGATTGGGGCTTGAGGCGGGTTGGGTGTGACCTTGAACATGGCGAAGCTCCTTTAGCGATTCAGGAACTGCCAATCTCACTTCCACATGAGGGTGGCAGCTGTGCGCAGGTGTGGAAGACCGGGGCTAAAGGAACCCGGCGCACCGAAGTGCCCCGCACACAGCCGCCATAACACAAGAATACAGGCGAAAAAAAACGCCGGCAGGTGTTCATGGGCGTTTGAGCGCCTTTAGCCATAGTACGGACTTCCACATCCGGCCGCTGATTTTGCAGCGACTGGGGGAGGTTAGCGGGGTGGAGGATGGGGAGGCAAGCTGATATGGGTGTACGAAAATTCGGGGCCGCAGCGGCATGTGCTCATGAATTAGCTCTTTTTATGGATACGCCATAATTATTGGCTACCCATAATTCTGCATAAAACGCTGAAGGCGGGACTTCGCTACAGGAATTGATCTTTCTGGAGGCTCACCGGCTTGTTCAGTTGGGGCGCCAGGCGTAGACAGAATATGAACACCCCAGAAACAACAAAGCCCCCGCATTTCTGCGAGGGCTTCGTTTTGTATGGTGCCGGCACCAGGAGTCGAACCCGGGACCTACTGATTACAAGTCAGTTGCTCTACCAACTGAGCTATACCGGCGTGTTAGGGCGACGATTATAGCGATTGGCAAGCATCTGTAAACCCCTGAATTCTGACTATTTTTGCAACCGACCGGGTTTTCTCTGCGCGGCCTCGTTTCAGCCACCCCAGCCCCGCCAATCCCATGCGCTGGATCACTGGAAAGGCCTGCGTGCAGAAAGCGGCAAGTGCCAGTTCCTGTCCTGGAACAACAACCTCAAGCCCGACGGCCGCTTCACCATCACGTTTTCCGCGATGCGCAGCAAACCCAGCCGATTCAAACCGAGAACGGCACCTGGTGTGGCGGCGGACCCGACTGGAGATTGCCAGGAGGATTATGAGTTCACCGAGCACCGTATTCGCGGTTAAAGCCATTTAGCTTCAGATGAAATTTTGTGGCGAGGGAGCTTGCTCCCGCTGGGCTGCGCAGCAGGCCCAAAACAGTGGGAGCGCTGCGCACTCCAGCGGGAGCAAGCTCCCTTGCCACAGGTTTTGCTGTTCACCGTGTTAGCTGCCTTCGTTACACGAATCGGCAAATTTCTTGTACTCAAACACCCGCTTCTGCCCGTGGGAATCCAGGTAGGTCATCCGCGCATTCACCACGCCACACGCCGCGCCTCCATCGTCCACGGTCGACAGTACGTGCTGTACATCCAGCTTGGGGCTGGCCTGGGCCGAAAAGGCGGCAACGTTAAGCAAGGCGAACAGGCTGCTGGCGATGAGGGTGTTGCGGTTCATGGTGGTGTCCTCTGAGGTTCAATAGGGTGTGTGTTGCGTTGGAGCCTATTGAGCGCCCTGGAGGTATCCGGCCTGTGTCATGCACCCGGCGTTTTGCCTCGGCATGTGTTGAGAAGGGGATTGCATACAACTTGATACAGAAACATATCCATTAGAGGTATTAGTGCCTCAGGGTCTTTCTCTTAGATGTTTTCGACATAACGGTCATCGTTTTTCCCTTGAATAAGGTGAGTCTTACCGTATTCTGTTTCGAAATATTAAACGTCATATAAATAGCGGAATCGTTTAACCCGGTTTACGGAACGTTGGCGGTTAATTACTAAGTTGTAATTTGATTCGTCAGCTAAGCAATTTTTCCTGACCAGGCGGACAGAAAAATGGTTAGAAGCCTCCGCAAGCTTCTGATCTGAAAGAAATTGATAAAAATTCGCCAAATAAGTCAAAAATACGGCACTCAGCCGCTCGTCGGAAAGAATTCATCAAAAAGCATCAAAATACTGACACCATCAATCTGATATCACAGAATGCCGCCAGCCAACACATAACTAGAAAAACCAAGGTCAGCTCAACGGGCTGACCTTTTTAACGCCTTTAAAGCGTAATAACCGGGGAGGGCCGTGGGTGAGTCGCGCAGACGATATTTCAAAACTATTCAATAAGCTGGGCGCCAATCCAAATGGCTACCGGGAGATGTACGCCGTCCATGATTATCTTGAGGATGACGTGGTGGTCGAGCGTTTCGACGCCGTGCCCATCCCGGCCCAAACCGCTTGCACCGTCGCGCTGGATGAGCCGCCATCGGCGCCATTGCTGCGCTTGCTCGAAGAGCTGACCCAGGGCGAAGCCGATCACCTGCAACCTCCCGAAGTGGTCGAAGGGCCGACCGGTGAGGTGTACTCGGATCAATCCTCACCCAAGGTGATCGTGGTGGTCTCGCTCAAGGGCGGTGTCGGTCGCAGCACGCTGACCGCGGCCATTGCCAGCGGCTTGCAGCGTCAAGGCCACCCGGCCGTGGCGCTGGACCTGGACCCGCAAAACGCCCTACGTCATCACTTGTGCCTGGGCCTGAATTTGCCCGGCATCGGCGCGACGAGCTTGAGCAATGAGTCCTGGGAAGGCTTGGCTGAGCGCGGCTTTGCCGGTTGCCGCCTGGTAGCCTTCGGTGAGACCAACAACGACCAGCAAAAAAACCTCAATCGCTGGCTCGGCGAAGACGTCCAATGGCTGCCCCGGCACCTGGCCGGCTTGCAGTTGAATGGCCAGGACACGGTGGTGATCGACGTGCCTGCCGGCAACACGGTGTACCTGCACCAGGCCATGGCCCTGGCAGACGTGGTGTTGGTGGCGGTGCAGGCGGATGTTTCCTCATTCAGCACCCTGGCCCAGATGGACAGCGTGCTGGCGCCGTACCTTGAGTGCGAAAAACCACCACAGCGTTACTACGTGATCAACCAACTCGACGGCGCCCACCGCTTCAGCCTGGACATGGCCGAAGTGTTCAAGGCCCGCCTCGGCGATGCACTGCTCGGCACGGTCCACCGTGACCCGGTGTTCAGTGAAGCCCAGGCCTGCGGCCGCGATCCCCTCGACCCTACCGTCAACAGTCTCGGCTGCCAGGACATTCACGCCCTGTGCCGCACGCTGCTCGAACGCATCGATTCGGACCTTCCATGACCGACACTACGTCCTCTACGCCCCACACTCCGGGGCGCGCCGAGCAGCGGCTGGACGCCGCGATTTCGCGCTTCAATCGCTGGCCCGATACGCTGCGCAAAGTGCTGGTGGTGATCAGTTGTGTGGTCGGCACCTTGCTGTTGGTGAGCATTGTCAGCGCCCCGCTGGACCTCTACAGCCAATGCCTGTTTGCCGCCGTGTGCTTCCTTGCGGTGCTGGTGCTGCGCAAGATTCCCGGGCGCATGGCGATCCTCGCGCTGGTGGTGTTGTCGCTGGTGGCGTCGCTGCGCTACATGTACTGGCGGCTGACTTCCACCCTGGGTTTTGAAACCTGGCTCGACATGCTGTTCGGCTACGGCCTGGTGCTCGCCGAGCTGTACGCGCTGGTGGTGCTGATCTTCGGCTACGTGCAAACCGCCTGGCCGCTGCGCCGCGAGCCGGTGTGGCTCAAGACCGAACCGTCGGAGTGGCCCACCGTCGACGTGTTCATCCCGACCTACAACGAGGCGTTGAGCATCGTCAAACTGACCATCTTCGCCGCCCAGGCGATGGACTGGCCCAAGGACAAGTTGCGCGTCCACGTGCTCGACGATGGCCGTCGCGACGACTTCCGCGATTTCTGCCGCAAGATCGGCGTGAACTACATCCGCCGCGACAACAATTTCCACGCCAAGGCCGGCAACCTCAATGAAGCGTTGAAGGTCACCGACGGCGAGTACATCGCGCTGTTCGACGCCGACCACGTGCCGACCCGTTCCTTCCTGCAAGTCAGCCTCGGCTGGTTCCTCAAGGACCCCAAGCTGGCGATGCTGCAAACGCCGCACTTCTTCTTTTCACCCGACCCGTTTGAAAAGAACCTCGACACCTTCCGCGCCGTGCCCAATGAGGGCGAGTTGTTCTACGGCCTGGTGCAGGACGGCAACGACCTGTGGAACGCGACGTTCTTCTGCGGCTCGTGTGCGGTGATCCGCCGCAAGCCCTTGCTGGAAATCGGCGGCGTGGCCGTCGAGACCGTCACCGAAGACGCCCACACCGCGCTCAAGCTCAACCGCCTGGGCTACAACACCGCTTACCTGGCGATCCCGCAAGCCGCGGGCCTGGCCACCGAAAGCCTGTCACGCCACATCAACCAGCGCATCCGTTGGGCGCGGGGCATGGCGCAGATTTTCCGCACCGACAATCCGCTGCTGGGCAAAGGCCTGAAGTGGGGCCAGCGCATCTGCTACGCCAACGCTATGCTGCACTTCTTCTATGGCTTGCCGCGGCTGGTGTTCCTCACCGCGCCGCTGGCCTACCTGATTTTCGGCGCGCAGATTTTCCACGCCTCGGCGCTGATGATTGTCGCCTATGTGTTGCCCCACCTCGTGCATTCGAGCCTGACCAACTCGCGGATCCAGGGGCGCTTCCGCCACTCGTTCTGGAACGAGGTCTACGAGACCGTACTGGCCTGGTACATCCTGCCGCCGGTATTGGTTGCGCTGGTCAACCCCAAGGCGGGCGGCTTCAACGTCACCGACAAGGGCGGGATCATCGACAAGCAGTTCTTCGACTGGAAACTCGCCCGGCCGTACCTGGTACTGCTGGCGGTGAACCTGGTCGGGCTGTGCTTCGGTCTTTATCAGTTGATCTGGGGCGACGAGTCCACCGCGGTCACCGTGGCGATCAACCTGACCTGGACCCTCTACAACCTGATCATCACCAGCGCGGCAGTGGCGGTGGCTTCCGAAGCGCGGCAAGTGCGCTCCGAGCCGCGGGTCAGCGCGAAATTGCCGGTCAGTGTGATCTGCGCCGACGGTCGTGTGCTCAAAGGTACGACCCAGGATTTCTCGCAGAACGGCTTCGGCCTGATCCTCGCCGACGGGCACCAGATTGCCCGGGGCGAACAGTTGCAGTTGGTGCTGTCGCGCAACGGACAAGACAGCCTGTTCCAGGCGCGGGTGGTGTTCCGCAAGGGCGCGCAGATTGGCGCGCAATTCGATGCACTGTCCCTGCGCCAACAAAGCGAACTGGTACGCCTGACGTTTTCCCGCGCCGACACCTGGGCCGCGAGTTGGGGCGCCGGCCAGCCCGATACACCGTTGTCAGCCCTGCGTGAAGTCGGTGCCATCGGCATCGGCGGCCTGTTTACCCTGGGTCGCGCCACGCTGCATGAATTGCGTCTGGCCCTGCGCCGCACTCCCTCACAACCGCTCGATACGCTGATGGACAAGCCATGACTTCCACACTATTTGCCCGCCCGCAGTCGCGCGGCGTGCTCGCGCTGATGATCGCTTCGCTGCTGGGCCTGGGCTCGCAGGCACAGGCCGCTGCACCCGCTGTTGCGGTGCAGAGCACTGACGACGGCTACAGCCTGACCCTCAAGCAACTGGGCCGTCGCGACACCATGAACCTGCAAGGCGTGGAAGCGTCCGACAGCGTCAACTTCGACATCCGTGCCGATGAAGTGGTGAAGGGCGCGCAACTGTTGCTCAAGTACAGCTACTCGCCGGCGCTGCTGGCGGACCTGTCGCAGATCAACGTGCTGGTCAACGACGAAGTCGCCGCCAGCCTGCCGCTGCCCAAAGAGGGCGCAGGCATCCAGCAGGAAAAACTGGTGCAGATTCCGGCGCACCTGATCACCGAATTCAACCGCTTGAGCCTGCAGTTCATCGGCCACTACACCATGTCCTGTGAAGACCCGCTGCACAGCAGCCTGTGGGCCAAGATCAGCAACAGCAGTGAGCTGAAAGTGCAGGTGCAGCCGATCGTCTTGAAAGACGACCTGTCGGTGCTGCCGCTGCCGTTCTTCGACAAGCGCGATGCGCGCCAGGTCAGCCTGCCGTTCGTGTTTGCCAGCGCGCCGGACAACGCCGCGCTGGAAGCTGCCGGTGCGCTGTCGTCGTGGGTAGGCGGCTTGGCCAGCTACCGGGGTGCGACGTTCCCGACCACCCTTGGCGAGATTCCGGCCAAGGGCAACGCCATCGTGCTGGTGCAAAGTACCCAGGCTGTGGATGTACACGGTGTGGCGGTCCCTGAGCCTAAAGGGCCCACCCTGACCCTGATCACCAACCCCAACGACCCGAATGGCAAGCTGCTGATCGTCTCCGGCCGTGATGGCGCCGAACTCAAGCGTGCCGCCACCGCCGTGGTGCTGGGCAACCCGGTGTTGACCGGCAACAGCGTGGTCATCACCAGGCTCGACACCCTGGCCCCGCGCAGCCCTTACGACGCGCCGAACTGGCTGCCCAGCAACCGTCCGGTACGCCTTGGCGAGCTGGTAGAACTGAAAAAGCTCAACGTCTCCGGCTACAACCCGGGCCCGATCAGCGTCGACCTGCGCCTGCCGCCCGACCTGTTCAACTGGCGTGAAGAGGGCGTGCCGCTCAACGTCAAATACCGCTACACGCCGCAGCAGGTGTCCACCAACTCCTCCTTGCTGATCGGCCTGAACGACCAGTTCATGAAGTCTGTCGCGTTGCCGTCGGTGAGCAACCTGGGCGGCGGGCAGAGCCTGCTGGACCAGCTGAAGAAAGACGAAACCCTGCCCCGTGAAGTGACGACCCTGTTGCCGATCAGCTCGGCCTCGCCCAAGTCCAAGCTGCAACTGCGCTTCATGTACGACTACATCAAGGAAGGCGAATGCCGGGACATCATCGTCGACAACATGCGCGGTGCGATTGACCCGGACTCGAGCCTGGACCTGAGCAGCTACCAGCACTTTATCGCCATGCCGAACCTGGGCGTGTTCAACGATTCCGGCTTCCCGTTCACCCGCCTGGCTGACCTTTCGGAGTCGGCGGTGGTGATGCCGGACAACGTCGGCACCGATGAATTGAGCGCCTACCTGACTGTGATGGGCCGCTTCGGCGAGTCCACCGGCTACCCGGCCACCGCCGTCAAAGTGGTGCAGGCCAAAGACGTGCAAAGCGTTGCCGACAAAGACCTGCTGGTGCTCGCCACCGGCGGCAACCAGCCGCTGCTGCAGCAATGGCAGCAATACCTGCCGGCCACCAGTGACGGCCTGCAGCACCACTTCCTGTTGTCTGACCTGCCACGTTATGTGCGCAGCTGGATCAGCCCGGACGCCGCGGCCAACCAGCATACGGCCAATGCCGGCATCACCTTCAGCGGCCTGAGCAACAGCACCTGGTTCGCCGGCTTCCAATCGCCGCTCAAGGCCGGGCGCAGCGTGGTGCTGATCGCCAGCAACCAGCCTCAGGGCCTGCTTGAAGCGACCTCGGCGCTGATTGGCGGTGACGACTACAAAGACTCGATCCAGGGCAGCCTGGCGGTGGTGCAGGGCACGCAGATCAGCTCGTTGGTCGCGGACCAGCAGTACTACGTCGGCGACCTGAACTACTTCAAATTCATGCAATGGCAGCTGTCCCAGAACCTGGGCTGGATGCTGGCGATTACCTTCCTGGGGCTGCTGGTGCTGACCTGCCTGATCTACCTGGCACTGCGTGCCCGTGCAAAACGGCGGTTGGCATGAACCCTTTGCGTAGCGCGATCCTGGCGGTGATTGGCAGCACATTGCTTGCCGGTGCCGCCCAGGCACAGACCTGCGATTGGCCGCTGTGGCAGAACTATGCCAAGCGGTTTATCCAGGACGATGGCCGGGTGTTGAACTCGTCCATGAAGCCGACGGAAAGCAGCTCGGAAGGGCAGTCGTACGCGATGTTCTTTGCCCTGGTGGGCAACGACCGGGCGACCTTCGACAAGCTCTGGACCTGGACCAAGTCCAACATGGCGGGCGCCGACATCGGCCAGAACCTGCCGGCCTGGCTGTGGGGCAAGCGTGACGATGGCAAGTGGGGCGCGATCGACAGCAACTCCGCCAGCGACGCCGATTTGTGGATGGCCTATGCGTTGCTCGAAGCCGCGCGCGTGTGGAACGCACCGCAGTACCGCAGCGACGCGCAACTGGTGTTGGCCAACGTTGAACGCAACCTGATCGTGCGCGTACCGGGCCTGGGCAAGATGCTGTTGCCGGGGCCGGTAGGCTATGCACACGCGGGTGGCCTGTGGCGTTTCAACCCCAGCTATCAAGTACTGCCGCAACTGCGCCGCTTTGCAAAAGAACGCCCGAACGCCGGCTGGAACGAAGTGGCCGAGAGCAACGCGAAGATGCTCGCCGACCTGCCGAGCAATCCCCATGGCCTGGCGGCCAACTGGGTCGGTTATCGCGCCACCAGCGCAAACACCGGGCTGTTTATCGTCGACCCGTTTTCCGATGACCTGGGCAGCTACGACGCGATCCGCACTTACCTCTGGGCCGGCATGACCGCCAAGAGCGACCCGCTGGCCGCGCCGATGCTCAAGGCCTTGGGCGGGATTTCCCGTGCCACTGCTGCGTCGGTCAACGGTTTGCCGCCGGAGAAAGTCCACGTGCTGACCGGTGAAGTCGAGAAAAACAACGGCTACACGCCGACGGGGTTCTCGGCCTCCACCATGGCCTTCTTCCAGGCCCGTGGCGAAACCGCCCTGGCGCAATTGCAAAAGCAGAAAGTCGACGACGCCCTTGCCAAGGCGCTCGCGCCTTCGGCCCCGGACAGCGCCCAGCCGATTTACTACGACTACATGCTCAGCCTGTTCGGCCAGGGCTTCGCTGATCAAAAGTACCGTTTCGAACAAGACGGCACGGTGAAATTATCCTGGGAGTCTGCATGCGCCGTCACACGCTAGCCATTGCGATTCTGGCGGCCCTGGCTTCCAGCGCCAGCTTTGCCGAAACCACTGACCCGCAAAGCCTGCTGATCGAGCAGGGCTATTACTGGCAGTCGAAAAAGAACCCGGAACGCGCCCTCGAGACCTGGCAGAAACTGCTGCGCCTGAGCCCTGAACAGCCGGATGCGCTGTACGGCATTGGCTTGATCCAGGTGCAACAACAGCGTCCGGCCGAAGCGCAAAAGTACCTGGCCCGCCTGCAGGCGCTGAGCCCGGTACCGCGCCAGGCCTTGCTGCTGGAGCAGGACATCACCGTCAACATCCCGGCCAACGCGAAGTTGCTGGAACAGGCCCGTGAACTCGGCGAGCCTGAAGAAGAGCGCGAACAAGCGGTGGCGCTGTATCGCCAGATCTTCCAGGGGCGCCAGCCCCAGGGCCTGCTTGCCCGCGAGTATTACAACACCCTGGGCTTCACGCCCAAGGGCACGAACGAGGCCATCGCCGGCTTGCAGCGTTTGTCTCGCGAGCGGCCGAACGACCCGATTGTGGCGCTGTTCCTGGCCAAGCATCTGGCGCGTAACCCGGCCACCCGCGCCGACGGCATCCGCGCCCTGGCCAAGCTGGCCCCGAACAACGACGTGGGCGGCAACGCCGATGAAACCTGGCGCTTTGCGCTGATCTGGCTCGGCCCGCCGAAGAGCGACCAGGTGCCGTTGTTCCAGCAGTTTCTGGCGGCGCATCCGGACGACAGCGAAATCCGTGCGCTGATGAACAAGGGCATTGCCCAAGGCAAGACCGGCGCCGGTTGGCAGCGTGATCCGCAGATGACCAAGGCGTTCAAGGCGCTGGATGACGGCGACCTGAAAACCGCCGAGCCGCTATTGGCGGCGCGCCTCAACGAAAAACCCAATGACGTCGATGCCCTCGGTGGCATGGGCGTGTTGCGTCAACAGCAGCAGCGCTTCAGCGAGGCTGAAAGCTACCTGGTTCAGGCCACCCGTTTGCCGGGTGGCGCGGCATGGCAGTCGGCGCTCAATGATGTGCGCTACTGGAACCTGCTCAACCAGGCCCGTGACGCCCAGCGTGGCGGGCGCGGCAGCCAGGCCCGCGACCTGGTGGCCCAGGCCGAACGCTTGAACCCTGGCCAGCCCGGCGCTGCCGTGGCACTGGCGGGTTTCCAGGCCCAGGACAATCAGTTCGACACCGCCGAAGCCGGCTACCGCAAAGTGCTCGCCCGTCATCCTGGCGACCCGGACGCGCTGAGCGGCTTGATCAACGTGCTGTCCCAGTCGGGGCAGCCGGAAGAAGCCTTGAAGCTGATCGACTCGGTGTCGCCCGCCGAGCGCGCGAAGTTCGCGCCGAGTGTGAAAATCACCGCATTGCGCGCTACCCAGGTCGGCAAGCTGGCCGAGCAGCGGGGCGATTTGAAAGCCGCGCAAGCCGCCTACAAACAAGCCCTTGATGCCGACCCGGAAAACCCGTGGACACGCTTCGCCCTGGCGCGCATTTACCTGCGCGACGGCCAGATTCGCAACGCCCGTGCCTTGATCGACGGCTTGCTGGCCAAGCAGCCGAACCAGCCGGACGCGCTGTACACCAGCACGCTGCTGTCGGCGGAGCTGGGTGAGTGGAAAAAGGCTGAAGAGACCCTGGCGCGTATCCCTGCGGGGCAACGTACCGCTGACATGAACGAGCTGGGTATCGATATCGCGCTGCACAAGCAGACCGACATCGCCATCGAGACCGCCCGCCGTGGCCAACGCCCGGAAGCCCTCGCGCTGCTGGGCCGCAGTGAAGCCATGACCCGGCAGAAGCCTGAGCGCCTGGCAGTGCTGGCTGCCGCTTATGTGGAAGTCGGCGCGACGCAGCAGGGCCTGGATATCATGCAGAAGGTTCTGGATAACAATCCGAACCCGACCGTCGACCAGAAACTGCTGTACGCCAATGTGCTGCTCAAGGCCAACCACTACACCGAGGCGGGCGACATCCTGCGTGAAGTGCAGGGCAAGCCGCTGAGTGAAACCGGTCGCCAGCGTTACGACGATTTGATCTACCTGTACCGGGTCAAACAGGCTGATGCCCTGCGTGAGAAAAACGACCTGGTCGCGGCCTACGACATGCTGTCGCCGGCCCTTGCCCAGCGTCCCAACGACGCAATGGCGGTAGGTGCCCTGGCGCGGATGTACGCGGCCAGCGGCAATAGCAAAAAGGCCATGGAGCTTTATGCGCCGCTGATTCAGCAGAACCCGAACAACGCTCGCCTGCAACTGGGCCTGGCGGATATCGCGCTGCAAGGCCGTGATCGTGGCCTGGCGGAAAGCGCCAGTGAAAAGGCGCTGTCCCTGGAACCGGGCAACCCCGAGATCCTCACCTCGGCTGCGCGCATCTATCAGGGGCTGGGCAAGAACAACGAAGCCGCTGCACTGCTGCGCAAGGCGTTGGCGATTGAGAACAGCCAGAAGAGCCAGACGCAATTGGCTCAGGCCGGCTCCCAGGGCGTGCCTTACAATCCCTTCGTCGGCTTGCCGGGCCAGCGTCGCCAGGTCACCGACCTGACCGTCGCCGGCGCCGTGCCGCCGCCGATTGATGCACCGACCAATGTCGTGCCGGACAATGCCCTGGCAGCCTCCGCGCGTCCGGCGTCGAACAACTGGAACGAGCCGTTCGAGCCACCGTCGAGCATTGCTGCACTCGACACCGCCAACCTCAGCCCGGCACGTCGTGCGCTGGATACGATCCTGCGGGATCGCACCGGTTACCTGGTGCAGGGCTTGAGCGTTCGCAGCAACAATGGCGAAAGCGGCTTGAGCAAAATCACTGACGTCGAGGCGCCATTCGAAGCGCGGATGCCGGTGGGGGATCTGAACGTTGCGCTGCGCGTGACGCCGGTGCACTTGAGCGCTGGTAGCGTAAGCGACGATGCCTTGTCACGTTTTGGCAAGGGCACCCCGAAACCGGCCGGCTCGCAGAGCGACACCGGTGTAGGTCTCGCTGTGGCGGTGGAAGATCCGGACAAGGGGCTCAAGGCTGACGTCGGCGTTAGTCCGCTGGGCTTTACTTACAGTACCGTGGTGGGTGGCGTCAGTGTGGCCCGACCGTTTGAAGCCAATTCGAACTTCCGTTATGGCGTCAATGTATCCCGGCGTCCGGTCACCGATAGCGTGACGTCCTTCGCGGGTTCTAAAGACGGCGATGGGAATAAGTGGGGCGGCGTCACCGCCAATGGTGGCCGTGGCGAGTTGAGCTATGACAACCAGAAACTTGGTGTGTACGGCTATGGTTCGTTGCACGAATTGCTGGGCAATCACGTCGATGACAACACCCGTCTGGAATTGGGGAGCGGCATCTACTGGTACCTGCGCAATAACCCGTCCGACACCCTGACGTTAGGTATCAGTGGCTCGGCGATGGGCTTCAGTGAGAACCAGGGTTTCTACACCTACCGCCAAGGCGGGTACTTCAGTCCGCAACGCTTCTTCTCTCTAGGTGTTCCGGTGCGTTGGGCCCAGAGTTTTGACCGTTTCAGCTACCAGATAAAAAGCTCGGTGGGTGTGCAGCATATCGAGCAAGATGGCGTCGCTTATTTTCCAGGCCACAAAGAGCTGGGTAATCAAGCATACGACTCCAGCAGCAAGACCGGCATCGGCTACAGCTTCAATGCCGCCGCCGAATACCGCCTCAGCTCGCGCTTTTACCTGGGTGGCGAAGTTGGTCTCGACAACGCCCAGGACTATCGCCAGTACGTCGGTAACGCCTACCTGCGCTACTTGTTTGAAGACCTGAGCGGGCCTATGCCCTTGCCGGTCAGTCCGTACCGTTCCCCTTATTCGAATTGATTTGATAGGAGTCATCCATGCCTGTTTCCGCTTCTGCTATTGCCGGCCTGACCCTGCTGGTATTGGGCGAAAGTCACATGAGCTTTCCTGATTCACTGCTCAACCCGCTGCAGGACAACCTCACCGCCCAGGGCGCCAAGGTTCACTCCATCGGCGCGTGCGGCGCCGGTGCAGCCGACTGGATCGTGCCGAAGAAAGTCGAGTGCGGTGCCGAGCGCCTGCCGGTTGGCAAGGCCGAGATTTTCGGCAAGAACGCCATGAGCACCACCCCGATCAAAGACCTGATCGCCAAGGACAAGCCGGACCTGGTGGTGATCATCATCGCCGACACCATGGCCTCGTACCCGGAGCCGCAGTTCCCGAAAGTCTGGGCCTGGAAAAGCGTGACTTCCCTGACCAAGGCCATCACCGAAACCGGCACCAAGTGCGTGTGGGTCGGGCCGGCGTGGGGCAAGGTCGGTTCGCAGTACAAGAAGGATGATGCGCGCACCAAGGTGATGTCGCAGTTCCTCGCCACCAACGTGGCGCCGTGCACCTACGTTGACTCGCTGACCTTCTCCAAGCCGGGCCAGTGGATCACCACCGACGGCCAGCACTTCACCATCGACGGCTACCAGAAGTGGGCCAAGGCGATCGGCGACTCCCTGGCGAAGTTGCCACCGGCCGCCGTGGGCAAAGGAGCGCAATAATGAAACGGATTACCCTGGGCCTGGCGACCTTGCTCGCCAGCGTCAGCGCCTACAGCGCCGACATCCCGCTTTACCCCACCGGCCCGGAGAAGGATTCGGCCTTCCTGCGCCTGGCCAACGGCACCGACGGCGAGCTGAAATTGCTGCCCCAGAGTTCCAAGGCCAGCCTGGTGTTGGGTGGCGACAAACTGGTGTCTGACTACCTGCCGGTGTCGGGCGGCAAGACCCCGATCAAGGGTGTGTTGAGCCAGGGCGGCAAGGATTCCGAGCTGGCCGTGACCGTCGCGCCGGGCGAGTTCGCCACCGTAGTGGCCGTGCCGGACGCCAAGGGCGGCACGCGCCAACTGGTGATCCACGAACAGCCGGATGACTTCAACGCACTGAAGGCCTCGCTGGCCTTTATCAACGCCGACGCCGCCTGCGTCGACGCGAGCCTGGAAGCCGTGGCGCAAAAAGCCGAACTGTTCAAGAAGGTCGCCGAAGGCGCGATTTCGCGCCGCATGATCAACCCGGTGGAACTGTCGGTGCAGCTCAAGTGCGCCAACGCGCCGGTGGGCCAGCCGCTGACCTTCACCCTCAAGGCCGGCGAACGCTACAGCGTGCTCGCACTGCCATCGGCCGCCGGTTCGAGGTTGCTGTTTACCTCCGACACGCTCGCTAACTGATCGGGCCCGACACCACCATGGTCTTTGCCTCACTGGAATTCCTCACGCTGTTCCTGCCGGCCTTCCTGTTGATTTATGCGCTGGCCCGTCCGGGCTGGCGCAACGTCATCCTGTTGATCGGCAGCTGGCTGTTCTACGGCTGGTTGAGCCCGCTGTTCCTGTTCCTGCACATGGTGTTGACCGTGGTGGCGTGGGTCGGCGGTTTGCTGGTGGACCGTTCCCGTGAAGACGGCAAGGGCCGGGTGCGGCTGTTGATCGCGTTGATCGTGTTCAACACCGCGGTGCTGTGTTGGTACAAGTACGCCAACATCGTCGCGGGCACCGTGAGTGAGGTAATCACCTGGTACGGCGCGATGCCGCTGGATTGGCAGCGCGTGGCATTGCCGGCCGGATTGTCGTTCATTGTGCTGCAGGCGATTTCGTACCTGGTGGATGTGCACCGGCACACGGTGCCGGTGGAGCGCAGCTTCATCAATTACGCGACCTATATCTCGATGTTCGGCCACTCGATTGCGGGCCCGATCATTCGTTATGACTGGGTGCGGCGCGAGCTGAACCAGCGTTATTTCAACTGGCCGAATTTCAGCCTTGGCGCTCGGCGTTTCATGATCGGCATGGGCATGAAAGTGCTGGTGGCCGACACCTTGTCGCCGCTGGTGGACATCGCCTTCCACCTGGAAAACCCGAGCCTGGTGGATGCCTGGATCGGCTGCCTGGCGTACTCGTTGCAACTGTTTTTCGACTTCGCCGGCTACAGTGCCATGGCCATCGGCCTGGGCTTGATGCTGGGCTTCCACTTCCCGGAAAACTTCAACCGGCCGTACCTCGCCAGCAGCATCCAGGACTTCTGGCGGCGCTGGCATTTGTCGTTGTCCAGCTGGCTGCGGGACTACCTGTACATCGCCCTCGGCGGTAACCGCGACGGCGTATGGCGTACCTACCGCAACCTGTTCCTGACCATGGCGATTGCCGGGTTGTGGCATGGCGGCGACAGTTGGAACTACCTGTTGTGGGGTTCGGCCCACGGTATCGCGTTGTGCATTGACCGGGCGTGGTCGCGCTCGAGCCTGCCGAGCATTCCGCCGGTGCTGTCGCACATCTTGACGCTGCTGTTTGTGTGCCTGGCCTGGACGCTGTTCCGCGCACCGGACTTCCATTCGGCACTGACCATGTACGCCGGCCAATTCGGCATGCATGGCATGGCCTTGGGTGATGCGTTGGCCGTGGCCATGCGCCCGGCTCATGGCATGGCCGCGTTGCTCGGTTTGGTGTGCATCATCGCGCCGATCTGGCAGACCCGCTGCGAGCAGCGTTTTGGTACGCAGCCTTGGTTTGTGGTGGCCGCATCCCTGTGGCCGGTGGCCGGGTTTGTGTTGTCGTTCGCGCTGATTGCCAGCCGCGATGCCGTACCGTTTCTGTACTTTCAGTTCTAAGGAAGCCTGACGATGCCCGCCCCTACCGCGCCGACCCCACCGAGTGAATTGGCCGTCCGCACCAGCCCCCTGGCGGGCTGGGTGTTGGTGCCTTTCCTGGCGGCGGGGCTGTTGTCTTGCGTCTGGCTGATGGTCAAGGGGCCGGTGAGTTTCCTGCCGCCCAAGGTCGACAGCGACATGCTGCTGCACGGTGAAGTGACCCATCGGTTTGCCAAGGAATTGTCCAAGGCACCGATGGCCATCGAAGCGGCAAACCTGGAGCGCGGCGCCAGTTGGCTGGCGTTCGGCGACACCGGGCCGCGGGTGCGCCAGGGCTGCCCGGGCTGGCTGTTTATCAGCGATGAGCTGAAGCTCAACCGCCACGCCGAAGACAATGCGCGCACCAAGGCCGACGCGGTGATCGACCTGAAAAAGCAGCTAGGCCAGCGCGGTATTGATCTGCAAGTGATGGTGGTGCCGGATAAAACCCGCATCGCCGCTGCCCAGCGTTGCGGCTTGTACCGTCCGGCCGTGCTGGATGGCCGGATCCAGCAATGGAGCACGCTGTTGCAAGCGGCGGGCGTTGAAGTGCTGGATTTGACCGACACCCTGAAACCCCTCGGCCCGGATGCCTACCTGCGTACCGACACGCACTGGAGCGAAATCGGCTCGAATGCCGGCGCCCGCGCCGTGGCCCTGCGCATCCAGCAGCGCGGTATCCAGGCCACGCCGGAGCAAGCCTTCGACATTACCCAGGCACCGCTTGCACCGCGACCGGGTGACCTGGTGCGCCTGGCCGGTCTCGACTGGTTGCCGCCGAAGTTACAGCCGGTGGGCGAGCAGGTTGCGGCCAGCACCGCGCATGAAAACGGCCCGGCGGCATCGAGTAACCCTGACGATTTGTTTGGTGACGCCGGCCTGCCGAACGTGGCGCTGATCGGTACCTCGTTTTCGCGCAATTCGAATTTCGTGGGCTTCCTGCAAAAAGCCCTGAACGCTCCGGTGGGTAACTTCAGCAAGGACGGCGGCGAATTTTCAGGCGCCGCCAAGGCTTATTTCGACAGCCCGGCGTTCAAGCAGACGCCGCCCAAGCTGCTGATCTGGGAGATCCCCGAGCGGGATTTGCAAACACCTTACGACCCGATAAAGGTTAGTCAGTAAATTGACCATTTACCGCTCGTCTTAAAGATTTCTTCAGAAACACCAAAATAATGACACTTTCATTCCTTTGTCACAGAATGCGTACACAAAGGCGCCCACAAAAAGACCTGCGGTAAGCATCAGTACAGCTGACCTTTCACGTCTTTAAGATGCGTCGTGAGGGAGTGTTGGCGATGAGCCGTACCGATGATCTTTTTTCGTTGTTCGATAAGACGACTGCCAGTGATGTTCAAGGGATGGATTCGATGCTGCAGTTCTTCGAAGACATGCCGGTCGACGACAGTGCCAGCCTCAATATGGGCAGTGGCGCGTCGTTCTCCCGACATTCCCCTTGTGCCAACGAGCAGTCCCGCGAAGCCGCGAACATCCGGGCGAAGGTGGTAGCGCTGGTTTCGGTCAATGGCGGCGTCGGCCGCAGCACCCTGGCCACCGCGCTGAGCAGCGGTTTGCAGCGCCTGGGACAGCCAGTGGTGGCGCTGGACCTGGACCCGCAAAACGCGCTCTATCACCACTTCGGCCTGAGCCATACCTTGCCCGGCATCGGGCGCACCAGCCTGCACAACGAGCGCTGGAGCCAGATCCTTCATTCAGGCTTTGCCGGTTGCCAGGTGATCACGTTTGGCGAAACCGATATCCGTCAGCAGGAAGACCTCCAGCGCTGGCTGAAACAGGAGCCGCATTGGCTGGCGCAACATTTGTCGGCCCTGGGCTTGGGTGAGCAGGACACGGTGATCATCGACACCCCGGCGGGTAATAACGTCTACCTGCATCAGGCACTGAACGTGGCCGATGTGGTGCTGGTCATCGCCCAGGCGGATGCGGCTTCCCTTGGCACCCTGGAGCAGATGGAGCAGTTGCTGGCGCCACACCTTGATGATCGGCCGGCGCTGCGTTGCCACTTCGTGATCAACCAACTCGACGAGACCTCGGGCTTCAGCCTGGACATGGTCGAGGTGTTCAGGAAGCGCCTGGGTGACAGCCTGTTGGAGGTGGTGCATCGGGATCCGGCGATCAGCGAGGCCCTGGCTTTTGGCAGCGATCCGCTGGATAACCAAGCCGCAAGCATGGCCTGTGACGATATAAACGCGCTTTGCCGCCTGCTGGTTGCCCACTGAAAAGCCCGGGTTATGCCGCTAACCTCAGATGCTTATGCACAATCGGTTGGTTCGACCTGTCATCAAACCGCAATTTTGCGGAGCGGTTCTCATCACGCTGCAACTGCCTGTTTTGCGTGCGTTTTATTTTGTGAACAAAAAATGACCAGTCAGCATTTTGCCCCGCGAAACTTGCCGGCAGGGCCTCTGCCAGAATTCCATCAACAGAGTTATCCACAGGGCACGCTGCGACAAAATGCCCTTTAATTGCGCTCGGCGAGCAGCATCAGGTTGCGCGGGGTGAGCGGTGTTTCGCAGAAGCTGCCGACTTGAACCCTGTAACCGTTTTCTTCGAGAAACAATGCCCGGTCCAGTACCAGCCACATTTCCAGCGGGCGCCGAAACAGACCACGCACTAATTCCAGGTTTCGCACCTGTGCCAAGCGCTGCCAGCCTTGGGCCTCCAGTGCCGACCAATCCTGTTCCCCTGTGGATAATCCCTTGAGGGCCGCCAGTTCGCGGCAGTAGTCGGCGAACGGCTTGGCCAGCCAACTCGCGGGCAGGGACGGAGTGGGCAGGTAAGCATCGCTCCCGCGCAGTTGCCGCTGAAGGACATCAAAACCCAGGCGCCTGGCC
The DNA here is from genome assembly GCF_013385565.1 of Pseudomonas sp. E6002. Lineage (NCBI taxonomy): Bacteria > Pseudomonadati > Pseudomonadota > Gammaproteobacteria > Pseudomonadales > Pseudomonadaceae > Pseudomonas > Pseudomonas sp. E6002. The sequence goes on from NZ_JACAPT010000017.1 coordinate 105,627, forward strand.
ATCGACGTATCGCGCTGCTGACGCACCCGCGCGCCTGCGGTAACGGTTTCGCTCAGCGGCAGGCCGAGGTCTTCCACCGATAAATACAGTGACGACGCCTGGGCGGCAATCGACAGCGGCGGGTACTGCTCGGCGCGGATGCGGTTGTAGCAGCAGGGCGCCACGGCCAACTGCTGGCAGCCGGCGGCGCTGGCCAGTCGGAGCAGGCGCACATGCAGGTCGCCGCAGGCGTGCAGTGCCACCGGGGTTTGGTCGCGGCTGATCTGTACGTCGGCCATCACGTCTTGCAGGCGATGGGTGACGGGCAATTGATGGTGTTCGCTGAGGGCTTGCCCTGAGGCGATGAGGGCCGGGTCGTATTCCAGGCAGGTCAGTTGCTGCCCGGGTTGCAACAGGCGGCGGCCGAGGTGGCCCTTGCCGGCACACCAGTCGAGCCAGTGTTCGGGGGTTTGGCGAAATTGCAGCGCGGCGCCGAAGGCTTCGATCTGCTGCCATTTGCGGCCGGGTACATCGACGTTCAGGCGATGACGGGCGGCCGGTAGCGGGCGGGACGGTAAGTTATCCACAGCACTGAGATTCAGCGACTGCATGGCCAGCTCAGGGAAAGGCGCAGGCGCCGGCAGGTGGTGAGGCTGGTTATGGCTGGTTTCCGCTTCGGCCAGCGAGCGCTGGCGCAGCCAATGGGCCAGTTCGGGATGCTGGGTTTCCCACGGCAATTGCAGATGGGTAAAGGGCCGTGGTCGCCACAGCCCTTGATGTTCGGTGAGGAACGCATCCAGCGCCTGGAAGCGGGCGAGCAGTTGCTCACCCGTCAGCAAGGCGTCAGCGGCCCTGGCAGGCATCGACCCGCAACCAGCGCTCCAGCAGCTTGAAGAAGCGCACCAGGACGTAGGACATCAGCAGGTAGAACAAACCCGCTGCGAAGAAGATCTCCACCGGCAGGTAGGTGCGGGCAATGATCGTGCGGGCCATGCCGGTCAGTTCCAGCAGGGTCACGGTACTGGCCAGGGCGCTGGCCTTGAGCATCAGGATCACTTCGTTGCTGTAGGCCGGCAGGCCGATGCGCGCGGCACGCGGCAGGATGATGTAGAACAGCGCCTTGGGCCTGGACATGCCCAGCGCCCGCGCGGCTTCGATTTCACCCGGCGGGATGGCCTGGATCGCGCCACGCAGGATCTCGGCTATATAGGCGGCGGTGTGCAGGGTCATGGTGGCGGTGGCGCACCAGAACGGGTCCCGCAGGTACGGCCACATGAAGCTTTCACGCACGGCGTCGAACTGTGCCAGGCCGTAGTACACCAGGAACAGCTGCACCAGCAGCGGCGTGCCGCGGAAGAAGAAAATGTAGCAGTAGGGCAGGGTGCGCACGTACCACAGGCGTGACGAGCGGGCGATGCCCAGCGGGATTGCCAGCAGCAGGCCGGCGATCACGGCGATGGCCACCAGCTCCAGGGTCAGGGTTGCGCCCTGGGCCAGTTTCGGCAGCCATTTGATGATCACGGCCCAGTTCAGGCCCAGGTCGAAATGCGACAGCCAGCTGTAGTCGCCACTCATTGCGTGCTCCTCGCAAAGCCGCGCGCGGCACGTTTTTCCAGGAAGTGCATGCCGGTCATCGCCAGGACAGTGAGGCCCAGGTACATGAAGGCCGCGACCATAAAGAAGGTGAAGGGCTGCTTGGTGACGGTCACGCCGATCTGCGCGTGGCGCATGATTTCTTCCAGGCCGATCACCGAGACCAGCGCGGTGTCCTTCATCAGAATCATGAACAGGTTGCCCAGGCCCGGCAGCGCGATGCGCCACATCTGCGGCATGATCAAGCGGGTGAAGATCCGGACCTTCGACAAGCCCAGTGCGACACCGGCTTCACGGTGGCCCTTGGGAATGGCCAGGATCGCGCCGCGGAAGACTTCCGTGGCGTAGGCGCCAAAGCACAGGCCCAGGGCGATCACCCCGGCGGCGAAAGCGCTGAGGGAAAGGTCGGGGTTGCCGAAAAACTCCCCGAGGGAGCGCATCAGGTTGACCGTACCGAAGTAGATCAGCAGGACCCACAGCAGTTCCGGGATGCCGCGAACCAGGGTGGAGTAGCTGCCGCCAAGCCATTGCAGCGGCTTGTACGGGGAAGTCTTGGCCAGGGCGCCGGCCAGCCCGAGCACCAGCCCGAGGCACAGGGCGGTGAGCGCCAGCTTGACGGTCATCAGCGCGCCGGCGGCGAGCGCCGGGCCGAATCCGTAGAGGTCGAAATTCATGGTTTAGTCGTTTCGCAAGGCAAAGCTCAGGACCGGCGCACTCAAGCGAGCACGCCGGGCAGGCCATTCAGGATCACTCGATACTGAAAGGGAAGTACTTGTCGTTGATCTTCTTGTAGGTGCCGTCGGCCTTGATTTCAGCCAGGGCTTTGTTCAAGCGCTCGCGCAGCGGGTCGCCTTTGCGTACGGCGATACCGATCTTGTCGCTCTCGACCACCGGGTCGCCCTTGAATTCGTAGGCGGAGCCGTCTTTGCTTTTCAGCCACTCGTACTGCACGTACTTGTCGGCGAGCATCCCGTCCAGGCGGCCGGAAGTCAGGTCGAGGTAGGCGTTTTCCTGGGTGTCGTAGAGCTTGGCGGTGGTGTCCGGCAGCTTGTCTTCCAGGTAGGTACCGGCCAGCGTTGCGCGCTGTGCACCGATGATCTTGCCCTTCAGGTAGTCCGCGTCGGTCTTGAAGTCTTTGTTGGCTTTGGGCGCGATGAACTGCAGCTTGTTGGAGTAGTACGGGTCGGTGAAGTCGACGGCCTGCTTGCGTTCATCGGTGATGGACAGCGAGGAGACCAGGAAGTCGAACTTCTTGGCATTCAGGGCCGGGATGATGCCGTCCCAGTCGGAGACATACACTTCGCACTTCTCGACTTTCATCTTGGCGCACAGGGCGTCGCCGATGTCCTTGTCGAAGCCGACGACGTTGCCGCTGGCATCTTTATTGTTGAACGGCGGGTAGGCCGCTTCGATCCCCATTTTCAAGGTTTCAGCCATCGCCGTGGCGCTGAACGCCATCGAAACAGCGGCGGCCAAGAGGAATTTTTTATAGTTCTGCATGCATGTTGCTCCGTTAGCGGTTGCTGGACATGAATTGTTTGCAGCGCGCCGAAAGCGGGTTTTCAAATACCTGCTGTGGCGATCCTTGCTCTTCGACCAGGCCCTGGTGCAGGAACACCACTTCACTGGACACCTGGCGGGCAAAGCCCATTTCATGGGTGACCAGCAGCATGGTGCGGCCTTCTTCGGCCAGGGCGCGGATCACATTAAGTACTTCCTGAACCATTTCCGGGTCAAGGGCCGATGTGGGCTCGTCGAACAGGATGACTTTGGGCTGCATGGCCAGGGTGCGTGCGATCGCGGCGCGTTGTTGCTGGCCGCCGGACAGTTGCGCGGGGTAGGCATGACGCTTGTCACTGATGCCGACCTTGGCCAGCAAGGCTTCGGCGATTTCAGTGGCTTCGGCCTTGCTCTGGCCGAGCACGCGGCGCGGGGCCTCGATGATGTTGTCGAGGACGCTCATGTGCGGCCACAGGTTAAAGTTTTGAAACACAAAACCGATTTCGCTGCGCAGGCGGTTGATCTGTTTGCCGTCGGCGGCCACCAGTTCGCCGTTTTTCGCAGCCTTGAGCTTGAGCTCTTCACCAGCCACCAGGATTTGCCCCTGGTGCGGGTTTTCCAGCAGGTTGATGCAGCGCAGGAACGTGGACTTGCCGGAACCGGAGGAACCCAGGATCGAGATCACATCGCCGTCGCGGGCGGTCAGCGAGATACCTTTAAGCACCTCCAGCTCACCATAGCGTTTATGCAAGTTGCGGATTTCAAGCGCGGGCGTGGCCTCAGCCATGTGCGGTCCTCATTGTGTTCATTGCGCTCCTGCTGTTGGCCCGCCTTCCTGGCGAGGCGCCAAGCTAGCATAGCGTCCGGATGACAGCCAACAGCCCTGCAGGCGGTAAACAGACGGTCTGCGGCAGGGTGTCGCATCGGCACAGCAGTGTGTCGCGCCATCAACAACCGAACAGCCGTTTGAACCAGTATTCCTACAGGTTTCGCGTAAAAAAGGGCGCGATGGTGCCAGCTTTGGCCGGGTGTTGGAAGGGTTAAACCGGCGAACGGTCCATATCAGCCCTTTAATGGGGCGTCACGCACAAATTGTGTGTGTTTTTGGTGCACTGATTCGTCTTTCAAGTGAGTCGCACAGTAACGCTATAGCGGAATGCCATTAGTGTCAGTGACTTACGAGAGCTATTGAGTTTCCCTACAGCCCGCGTCAATCGCGGCTCTGTAACATTTTGGCGCAAATCTTGCGTAAAAAATAAAGAACGCCCCGTTGGTTTCTTTTCACGAGAAAGACGCCAGACCGGGTGGACCGTATTCGCAATTCCTCGCAAAGGTGTGTCAATGAGTAGTACGCAAAGCTCCAATGACCTCGAACAGGGGCTCAAACCGCGTCACGTCACCATGCTGTCGATTGCCGGCGTTATCGGTGCCGGGTTGTTTGTGGGCTCCGGCCACGCGATTGCTGCGGCGGGCCCGGCCGTGCTGCTGGCTTATGCCGCCGCCGGTACGCTGGTGGTGTTGGTGATGCGCATGCTGGCCGAGATGGCCGTGGCATCGCCGGACACGGGTTCGTTCTCTACTTATGCCGACCGTGCGATCGGGCACTGGGCCGGTTTCACCATCGGCTGGTTGTACTGGTGGTTCTGGGTGCTGGTGATTCCGCTGGAAGCCAACGCTGCCGCGACCATCCTGCACGCCTGGTTCCCCGGCGTGGCGATCTGGGCCTTCACCCTGATCATTACCTTGCTGCTGACCGCGACCAACCTGTTCAGTGTGAAGAACTACGGCGAGTTCGAGTTCTGGTTTGCGCTGATCAAAGTGGTGGCGATCATCGGGTTTGTGATCCTCGGCATCCTGGCGATCTTCGGCTTCCTGCCGGGCAGTCAGGTCAGCGGCGTTTCGCACCTGTTCGACACCCAGGGCTTCCTGCCCAACGGCATGGGCGCGGTATTGGCGGCGATCCTGACCACCATGTTCTCGTTCATGGGCACCGAGATCGTGACCATCGCGGCCGCTGAATCGAAGAACCCGGGCCAGCAGATTTCCAAGGCCACCAACTCGGTGATCTGGCGGATCGGCTTGTTCTACCTGGTGTCGATCTTCATCGTCGTGGCCCTGGTGCCGTGGAATGATCCTGCGCTGGCAGCGGTCGGTTCCTACCAGACCGTGCTGGAACGCATGGGCATCCCGAATGCCAAGCTGATCGTTGACCTGGTGGTGCTGGTGGCCGTGACCAGTTGCCTGAACTCGGCGCTGTACACCGCTTCGCGCATGATGTTCTCCCTGGGCCGTCGCGGTGATGCACCGGCGGTGTCCAAGATCACCAACAAGAGCGGCACGCCTTACTGGGCGGTGTTGCTGTCTACCGGCGCGGCGTTCCTGGCGGTATTCGCCAACTACGTGGCACCGGCGGCGGTGTTTGAATTCCTGCTGGCCAGCTCCGGCGCCATCGCGCTGCTGGTGTACCTGGTGATCGCCGTGTCGCAACTGCGCATGCGCCAGAAACGCACGGAAGCGGGCGAGAAGATTGCCTTCAAGATGTGGCTGTTCCCGGGCCTGACGTATGCGGTGATCGTGTTCATCGTGGGCGTGCTGACGATCATGTTGTTCCAGGAAGCGCATCAGGTGGAGATCATTGCCACCGGGATCCTGAGCTTGCTGGTAGTTGCGGCGGGGCTGATGGTGTCGCGTCGGCGCAAGGGCCGGAAGGTTGGGGCGGCGGTGCTTAACTGACGGAATGCTTTCGTCGCAATACCGTTGATCAAATGTGGGAGCGGGCTTGCTCGCGAATGCGGTGGATCAGTCGACATTTGAGCTGACTGACACACTGCCTTCGCGAGCAAGCCCGCTCCCACATTTCGTTTTGTATCAGTCTTCGGAGCTAACCAGCGCCTGTGACGCCGCGACGTAATCGGCCTGGAATTCCGGCGATTCAATCCACGCCAGCGCTGCCGCTTCATCCTCGGTATCCGTGGCCCACTGGCGATACTCGATCAGCGCCGCGAGGATAAAGTCCGTCGCTTCTTCTTCGCCTTCCTGCTCCAGTACCACTGCCAGCAGCGGGTGCGCCAGGAACACGGCACACAGCGCCTGCTGGCTGGTTTCGCCAGCGGTGCGCATCTCGAGGAACAGCTCGGTCAAATCCACCGATTCAAGATCAATGCGGCTGTCATCGCCGGCAAAGGCATCCGGCTTGGTGGCGACGGCGCGTTGGGTGCGATTCTGCTTGGCCTTGGCTTTTGCCCGGTGGGCGCGTTTTTGCTGCTTGTTCGGCGAAGCCATGGGCTCACGTCCTTGGTGTCAGGATCTGGGGGTGGGGTATTGAAGCGCAGGTCTGGAAAAATCCCAAGGCTTTCTAGGTGCGATCCGTCACTTGGCGCCCCGGCGTGCCGTTGGCCAACTCTCCCCGTTGCAGCCAAGCCAATGCAATCGGCCACAACCGATCTTGATACTGGCTGCGAAAGAATGCGAAGTGTCCGACCTCTTTTTCGCCGATATCTTCAGGCGCGATCCGCAGGTGCGTGCGCTCGCTGCCGTCGAAGTAACCCAGCAGGCGCTCGATTGCCGCCACCGTGCCAAACGGGTCGTCGGTAATGCTGATGGCCAATATCTGTGCTTTCACCCGCGAAAACGGCAACTCGGGCAAGGCTCGCCCACTCGGACGTTTTTCATAACTCGGCGTCGGCGTACTCCAGTCGCGTACCACGCCCGCCGGGGTATCCTCCAGCCAGCCTATGCGTTTGCCCGGGAAGTAGCCAAAAACCGCTGTCACCAGCGGCATCACCACATGCCATTTGGCAAGCATCCGCCAGCGCCCGCTCGCCTCGTAGTCGCGCCAGTAGGCAAACTGCGCGCCTACCGTCACCAGGCGCCGAATCACCGCGCCGGAAGCCCCGAGCCCCGCCGCACATCCGCCAAAACTGTGCCCGACCACATCAATCGGTTGGCCGGCAAACTCCCGCTGGGCCCGCTGCAGGATCGCTTCGAAGTCCAGCACGCCCCAATCGGACCATGAGGCCTTGAACCCTTTCAGCGAGCCGCTGCGGGATTCGCCGATGCCGCGGTAGTCGTAGGTGATGACGTCGAAGCCATTGGCAAACAGGTAATCGGCAAACCGTGAGTAGTGACGGCAGCGTACGGAGGTGGCGGCGTTGATGATGACGACCGGGCGTTCAACGTCTGTGCGCGGATGGCGCCACGTGAAGCCGCCGATGGAATGCCCATCGGCTGTGGGCTCGCGGAATGCTTCGGCTTGAGGTCGGACTGGCAGGTTCATGAACAGGCTCGATCATTGCGCTTTCGATGGGGGGTCAAAGGCCCGTGCGCAGTTTTATGAGAAGTCGAAACTAACAAATTTCTGCTATGAAGGCCCCGGGGATTTTTCTGAGGCTCGACCTGAGCGGCACAGATGCCTAGGCTTAGACCCTTTCGCCCACCAGAGCCGGCCCATGACCCGCGACACCCTCGAACAAAACCAGATCCCGATCTACTTCGCCAGCGTGGTGCTGGCTGCCGTTGTCGGCCTGCTGGCGCCCTCCATGTCTCAAGGTGTGGCCGCCCTGGTTACGCCCGCCATCGCCGTGCTGATGTACGCGATGTTCCTGCAAATCCCGTTTCTGGACCTGCGCCAGGGGCTGGGCAACAAACACTTCATGGCCGCGTTGCTGCTGGCCAACTTCATCCTGATTCCGCTGCTGGTGTGGGCGCTGACTCGGGGCCTGGTGGAACACCCGGCGATCCTGGTGGGTGCGTTGCTGGTGCTGTTGACGCCGTGCATCGACTACGTGGTGGTGTTTACCCATATCGGCAAGGGTGACTCGCGGTTGATGCTGGCAGCGACCCCGATTCTGTTGTTGCTGCAACTGCTGCTGTTGCCGGTCTACCTGGGGTTGATGCTGGGGGCGCAGTCGCAGGTGGCGGTTGCAGTGGGGCCGTTTGTCGAAGCCTTCCTGCTGCTGATCGTTGCCCCCATGATTCTGGCGGTGCTGACCACTTCCCTGTCCCGGCGCTCACCGGTCGTCAGTGCCTGGAGCGATGCCTGGGCCTGGCTGCCCGTGCCGGCCATGGCGCTGGTGCTGATGGTGGTGATCGGTTCGCAGATCACCGCCGTGGTCCGCGATATCGGCCTGCTGGCGCCGGTGATCCCGGTGTATATCGGCTTCCTGTTGCTGGCCCCGCTGATGGGGGCGCTGGCTTCGTGCCTGTTCAAGCTATCGGCGCCCACGGCGCGGGCGGTCACCTTCAGCGCCTCCACGCGTAATTCCCTGGTGGTGCTGCCGCTGGCGCTGGCGTTGCCCGAAGAGATCCGCGGGCTCGCTGCTGCAGCGGTGATCACGCAAACCCTGGTGGAATTGGTAGGGGAGCTACTCTACATCCGGCTGCTGCCGCTGCTGATCTGGCCCGCTCGTCGTTAGGCGGATGAATGTTTGATTCCGTTCAGGGCTTATTCAGGGTGGCGTTCGGCAACATGAGCCGGTTTACCCCACCTGACAGGCTGAATAATGGATCAACACAATCGCTTTCGAATGGAATCGCTGGGTATTTTCCTCATCGCCCTGCTGCTGTTCACCCTGGGCATCTGGGACCAGCAGCCACAGGGCTTCGACGGCCGCTGGGCCGTGTTCATGCAAGAGATGTTTCGCCACGGCGCGAGCCTGTTTCCTACCACCTACGGTGAGCCTTACCCGGACTATCCGGGCACCGCGACCTACCTCAGCTACCTCTTTGCCCGTTTATTCGGCGCGCCCAACGACCTGGCTAACGTGATGCCCACCGCCCTGGCGTCTGCCGGGGTCATGGCGCTGATCTACCGCTTGCTGGTGCCGTCGGGCCGGGCGTGGGCGCTGCTGACGGTGCTGCTCACCGCATTGACTGCCCAGTTGCTGGAGAAGTCGCGCTCGGTGTGCCTGGACCAGATGATCTCGTTGTTGTGCCTGGGGTGTTTCTACCTGCTGCATACCGGTGAGCGCCTGGGCTCGCGGCTGCGCCAATATGCGATCTTTCCGTTGTTCGTGGTGGCGTTTGCCATTCGCGGGCCGCTGGGGTTGATCGAGGTGTGCGGGGTGGCCTGTGTCTACTGGGCGCTGGGCACCGCTCGTACGCGGCAAGAGCGGATTGCACTGCTGAAAAAGGTGATTGCCCACGGCGTGGTCGGTTTGATCCTGCTGGCCGGCTGTTGGTGGGCGCTGTTGAAACTGGCGCGGATCAGCGGGGGCGATGCTTTCGTCGATGATGTGCTGCGGATGCAATTCACCGGGCGCCTTGATGAAACCGGTGAGGCGTTCTACTTCTACTTCAAGCTGAGCCTGTACCGCTATTTCCCGGTGGTGCCGCTGGCCCTGGCGACGATGATTGCCCTGCGCCACAAATGGTCGGCCCGCCACGACGATGCCGATGTGCAGTTGATGCTGCGTTTGGCCGCCTGCGGACTGATGATTTTGCTGGGCTTGTCGGTGCCGCACTTCAAGCGCGCCTATTACATCGTCCCCATGGTCCCGATGTTTGCCGCGGTGGCCGCCTATGGCTTGCTCCAGGCCCAGGGCTGGTTGCTCGGCGTGCGGCGTGGCTATGAGTGGCTGGTGGCGGTCCTGCCGGTGCTGGGCATTGTCGTGGTGTTTGTCTGTCGGCATCTGTGGCACAAGCACGGCTACTGGCCGGACGTTTCAGTGCCGGCGCTGGTGGGTGTGCTGATCGTGCTGCAACTCGCAGCCGTGATTGCCTGGCGCCGTTTGCAGGGCAATCTCGGCCAGCGCCTAGTGGTGCTCAGCCTGATTGCGCTGGCCACCCAATGGCTGGTGCTGGTGAAGGTTGTGGAGCCGGCCAAGGACCTGCAATTCGACACCAGGAACTTCGTAAGCGCGGTGCAAAAGCTGCGTGCCGATAACCCCGGGACCCTGGTGTTCGTCGATCTGGCCAAGGACACCTGGGCGATTCGCTACATCATGAACCTGGATCACGACGAGCAGCCGCTGTTCATCGGGCGCAACCAACCCTTGCTGGTGGATACACTGCCGCGCCCCGCCTGGGTGATTGTGGAGCGCAAGCAAACCGCATTGCTCAGCGGCACGCCGCTGGAGCATATGGCGCCGGTGTTCAATGGGCGGTTGAATGACAACCCGCTGCTGGTGTTCCTGGTGAAGTGACTCAGTCGCCTTGACATCCTTGTCGGTGGTAACGCCGACAAGAGTGGCGATCACTGGGGAATTAAGGATGGATCAATGGGGTCGGAATGAGGTGTTGATAACCGGCGCTTTGGATCGTCTTACTGTATGGTCGCCGCCTGGATGACCGGTTGGTCTGATTGGAGCGCTTTGCAGCCTGCCGCAAAACAGGCGCCTGCTAGGCTTGGGTACTTTCGTGGTGATGAGTTTGGGTGCGACATGGAAGCAGTAAAAATGGATTTTGAGTATGCCGGTGCCGAGAGCGTCGGTAGTGCCCACGTGATCGGCCGTTCCTGGCTTGGCGGCCTCAGCATCTGTTTTGACGGAGGCTGCAGCTACCCCTCGATGATCAGCGTGCTGGAGGCTGTGTTCAGGCGCTACGGACGCCTGGTGCGTTTTGGCGAGTCGCTCTCGGCGCAGGATTGGATTGCGCGCGTGGAGGAGAGTGGTTTTCACATCTCCGAGCAGGAGCGGGTTGCGGTGTTGACGTTGATGCGGGGCGGGGGCTGAAGGAGTCAAAAACGGCAGGCAACAAAAAACCCGCACCAGGCGGGTTTTTTGTGTGTTTCAGATGACGTTTGCACCACCTGAAACTAATTAGTGGTGCAGAGACGGAATCGAACAGTTGGAATTAGTTGTTGATTTTAAAGGGTTTATATCGTGGTGGATTCCGTATCTACTCACAAATCTACTCTCTTTTTACAATTTCGCTCGCTTTTGAACGAGCCGGTGTCGGGAAAAATCAAACCACGGGACTAGCTGGTTAGCTGCGACGAACGGTAACCAGCGAGCAGCTATGGTCTATCGAGCAGTTGAGGGAAGCCGAAAGGATCTTTAGCCAGAATGAAAAAAGCCCGGCACTTGGCCGGGCTTCTTGTACGAAAAGTTTTCGACGTTTACACCGGAGAAAACGCAGTCAAGATCTCGTGAACACTTGGCTTTTGATCCAGGCGACGAATCATTGCATCGTACTGGTTCAAATCCTTTGGCTCGCGAGCAGGGCGCACTTGCTGGTTCTCAAGGCTCATTGCGCTTCTGGCTACTGCCGAAGTATCAGAATCCGCTAAGCGTTCTGTTGAGAAGGTCATATCAGGCTCCTTAATCTGCTCGGTTGAAAAAACGGGGATTCAATTCAGGCCGGAAATAATGCTTCCGATCTATCCACACAAACCCATCATGCTTGCTAATCACTGCAACATCTATGGGGCCTGACACCGATTCGCTAGGTTTCGTAACCCTTTCCTTGAGTGACTCTAGCTCAATCAGGCTTTTTGCCAAGGCCGCCATGTCTGGCAAAGGAAGCGAATGTATAATATTGGACAGAGGAAATACATGCTGGTTTCTGATTTCCTGATACCACCTGTCTGTATGCTCTTGGTGGGCAGCACCTACTAGTTCCGCGAGTCGCTCCTCTGTAAGCGGGCTCTGGGCCCCGCATTCTGCGATCACTCGCCTACCCAAGTCGGTAAGCGCCTGTTGAGTCGAGCCGTAGGTATTGCCCAAAACGTCTGGTGCGACCCCCATTCGAAACGTATCGATCATATGCGTTGTAGCAAACGGCTGGATGACGGCGGGCGAATTCGCGTCCATCACCCTTGGCTCATTTCGCTTGAATATCAGCCGATCACCCAACAGCCCGTAGCAAACATAGACTTCGAGCGAAGGGAAATATTCCTCCTTGCCGTAGCCTGCGACTACCACACCTGTTTCGTCGGCGAAATTGAGGAACTCTTTGACGGCTAGCTTCACCAGCGCAACGATGAAACGAGGGATGAGGTATCTGCGTGAGTCTGACTGTATAAATAACAGAACTGACGTCGGCGCCTCCTCTGTGAGTACAGCCGAAGTTTTGGCAGTGGCATTGGCAATATCTGCTTCAGTTAAGAGATCCGGAAGCAGCAGAGCGTCGATTTCTTCCTCTGTGAGCGTCAGTGCCGTTTCAATTTCAGCATTACTTTTTTCAGCGAGCCCCTCAATATCCTCAACCCCCGCGTGATTGGCGACCAGCATCTGAAGGCGAAAGTGAGCTGCTCCGATTAGGCTGACTAGCGCCTTGTCCTTCGCCTCATCGGAGAAAAACTTGTCATTGTGCTGAATGAACTCAAAAAAACGCTCGGGATAAGTTTTGAGATTGTCGTACTGTTCCTTTCCGAGCGACTCTCGGAAAGCTTTGATTGGCAGCTCCCAGGGAACACCTTGCAGCCCAGCAGAACCGTAAATCATTAAGCCTACGGGGCCGGATCGAGCAAGCTCGTATAGCTTGTTGGCTCCCTTAAAATACCTGCGCTCCTGTCTACCGTCCTTCCACGAGGTGACGGTAACGGCACTATCTGCAGCTAATACGACAGCGGTACGGTTCATGATTGCGATTTCGGCTGTCATTCTCTGTCCCTGATTATTCTTGACGTCACGGATGGCTATATATGCCAGCCTTTAGGGCTATTGGTAATAGCGAGCAGGGCTGTTGCAAATAGCTTAGCTAACACTGAGCATTGCGATTACTTTGTCGAAAGATCTTCCAATATTAGGTAATTTCGCCTCGGGGGGGGCTTGCAACACAGGCTGCCCTTGCCTCGATTTCTGCGGACGGACACTACCCCGGATCAGGGTAGCGGTCATTCATGGGGTGTTTCGCGAAAGGGAGGTGTTCAGGATTCTCTGTAATTAACCTGGGCTCCCATTTCGGTATGGCAGGTGCCGGAAAAGCCAGCGAGATCCCGGCAGTTCACTCTCGCGGCTACAAGCGCATTTCCCTGATGACTCGCCTTAGCTCAGCTCCCCGCGACAGGGCGCGCCGGGCGTCCTTGGTAAGCTGGTCGAGCGCTTGCTCCTCGAATGCTGCCGCCATTGCGCTGGCCTTCCTGACGATCAGCAGCGCCAGCTCCGGCGGAAACACCACCTTGTCGGCGGGTAGATAATCACAGTCAATAACGGACATCGACTAATCCCTCGATTTACGGGGCAGTGGTATGGGGTAGCCAACTCCTACCCCATCGTTGGCGGGATTAACCTTTCTTTGTTGGGGGCGGCGGAGGCGGACGTTTAGCGTCTTCGTTATTTTTCACAAATCTCATTGGTGGCGGCGGTGGCGGTGGCGGTGGTTTCTGATCGCTCATTTGGACTGACCTCGGGGTGGTGGTGGATGTAAAAGGGGAGAAAGGAGCACAGCGCCAGGATGATAGTCAGTGTCACATACGAAGCGAGGGAGCCAAGGTACTCGGTCCGCTTATCGTTGTTGGCCGTATTGGTGGCAGCCCCTTCAATGTAATAGTTCTGAATTACCAGCCTAAAGTAGGTATCACCGTCATCTGGGTTCTTCCCATAGGTTTTGAAGTGAAGATTTGAAGATTCACGGTACTTCTCGAGCTCAATCAGCGTAGGCAGGCCTTTGTCGTAATCCTTCAGCTGCCACGACGACCAGAAGTAACGCGCGCCACAGAGAAGCAGGAAGATAGTGAACAAATAAAAGATCCAGAAAAAAACACCAGATGGGCCGTCCTGAGTCGTAGGCGCCTTGTTAAGCATATAAGAGAGAAAGGAAGCCACTGCAACCATCATTGCCAGCGGCAGGTTTAATCGAGAAATCAGCTTTTCTTTCCTATCCATTTCGTAAAAATAGATTTTTTCGTAAAAGCTGAAGCGTTCTTTTTCGTCCATGTTTAGCACCGGTGCTTGTTTATGCGGGGCGTCACATTTGTGAGCTTCATTCGAAGCTTATGCCACGTTGAATTACCTGGCGCCAGCACCGAGCGCATTTGAGATTGGTTTGCGAAATAATCACTATGTGCTCCAGCTTACTGTCAGGTCGCCGAAGACCTTCGCAAACTCTTGACAAGCATCTGGCTCGATCACTTTTCCTTTCACGCTGAGAGCCTCCCAGCGCTTAGTCTGCGGGCGAATTAAGCGCCACTTTCCGATGAACATCCGTCAAGTGCCTGTCTAGTATTACCTGACGCGCTAAGGATTTGTCTGGCCCGGTATTTCACCCCCCATCCCGCCAGCAGGGCCTTGATATTGATCGAGCAGCTACCTTGACGGGTACTTCTAGAGTTCTTGACGAGGCTGGTGCTGGCCAAGCTGCGAGAATGCCCGCAAAGCCCTGCCACGCTTGGCTTTAAGCGATCCTGCTGCTGGTGGCGCCAGATAAATCCGTCAAGACCTGTCAAGAATTTCGTCAAGGCTGGTCAAGGATAGCGGTCGCGTTTGCCCGGTTCGACCGACTGCCACTTGTCCCGCAAGTAACTGTCTCGGCTCGCCCCCTGTTTCTGGACGAGGTAGCTATCCGGCGGCATGCCCGATCTGCCGCCAGCCTTTGCTCAATTTGGCCCGAGGGCCGACCTGGATGAACTGCAGCCTCTCCAGCCGTCCAGAGCCTGTCCAGAATCCTAGCTTGTGTCACGACTGCCCAAGGCTGCCGGCGACGGCCAGCTCAGCAATGCCCTGACGAATGAACACCAGGTTCTCATCCAGCGTTTCCAGCGCCCCGCGCACGTTATTGGCAATGTCTGCCGATCCGCGCCGTTCGACCCAGTTGGGAAGCTCCTCTACCGCGGCGCCCAGGGCGAGCTGGTTTTGATTGAGGCGGTCGAATAGGCTGGCAATTAGCTTGGTATCCGTCATGGTGGTTCTCCGTGTTTCGAGAGCGCGTAGCACCAGCGCCGTGGATGCCCGGAATCACCTTTAAGTGGTTTGCGTCTGCCGGCGGCAAAGTGGCCTGGTGATGTGATACGGGATTTCCCCGCATCTACCGCTTGAGCCCCGCCCGCATGGGCCGATGGGCGTTCTCAGGCGGCCACGCCCGCCGAATCCGTCTCATGCCTGTCTCACATTCGCCAGCGATTCGGTAAAAGCCAGGTAAAAGTAGGCGGGCCGAAAGCGCCGTATCCGTCTGGGGTCTGTCAGGGGTATCAGCGGCCACGGTGCGCTTGTTTGACGGGCTGGCCACGCGATCAGTCTTAGACGCCCACCCGGCGTGGATTTGGTCTGATGGGCGTCTCGCATTCCGTCAAAGTGTGGTCAAAGTAATTGCCGGCGCCAGCATTTTGGGATCTACACGTTGCGTTGAATTCACGCTCACGGTGGGCATGGTCGAGACAGCTATTGATGACCAATCAAATTCGATGTGATATCAAAACGCCAAGCTTGTTCGGGTCATTACGCCCGATCCCGATTATGTGTGATGAGGGACCTGATTTTGTATTCCAAGGACCGGACCTGGCTCGTGGGAATTATCGTCTTTTTAGGAACGATGATTTTGTTGTCGATTCTTCTTGGAGGAGCCGTTTGTAGTGACGGCTGGGCTTCTGTGTCGATAGGTCGGCGAGGAGCATGCTCCTCCCATGGCGGTGTGGATCGAACAGTCGGTGCCATCAAATTCTTGCTTAGCATTGGTGCGACTGTCTGGGCAGTGGTCGCATACAGCGCAAGGAGGGAAAAATGGTTAGCCAAGCTTCGAACAAATAGTGAAATTCCAACCACCGCCACCGAAATCCCCACTATCGATTTGAAGGTTATCCCGCCGCCAGCGAATAGCCTAGTCCCGCGCCCAAAGGCAGCTAGCCCCAAGAGTTCGACCAAAGTTAAATGCCCAATTTGTGGTGGAGGTATGTCAGTAAGAACCGCCATGGTAGGCAAAAATGCTGGCGGGAAGTTCTGGGGGTGCAAGCGTTTCCCGAGGTGTAAAGGGACGAAAAATCATTATCCGGATTTTTGTCAGTGACAGGGGAATTCAGCAAAAATTTAAAGTTCTGCTGGTTTATATAATTAAGTATTTCAGTGGTCGTGTTTGGCTGATTGATGAAGAAGTTGGCTTTCAATGTATCGAGGGGTTTATGTTTAAAAAGCTAGTTGGAAATGATAATGCCGTAAAGTTTATTTTTGATCACTATAAGAACTTTGCAGTTGCTGCAGTGATTCTCGCGGTGGGGATTTCTTTGCTGTTTGAGGAAGGGGAGAGCGGTTTTTTTGAGTGGATGCGTATAGTCAGTGGCACCTGTGTTGTGTTCATTGGGTTGTTTTTAATTGTGGTCAATGAGCGGCATGGAATGCGTAAGTTGAATGAGGCCAAGCTCAAGCCGGTCGCACACATTGCGATTATTTTAATATATGGCCTTAGTATGGTGGCTATCGTTTCAAGGTTGGTAATGCATAACTTCAAATAGTGCGTGATCTCTACATGTTTTTCTGGCTTTTAAATGGGCTACCATATTAGTAAGTTTGCGGTGTTCGCCGGGGTGTTGGCCTTACAACTATGTGATATTTAGCAGCAGCCTACTGTCGAGGCGCACCGGTGCGTGCCGACTTGCTGAACGCGGATACAACCGCCTAAGAGATATTAAAGGTCGGCATTGTTGGTCAAAAAGGCCAATTTTATCGTACATATTTTTTAAAGATTTCGAGCTTTGCGACTGCCCTATGAAAGTCGATGAATTCACGAGCCATTGCCGGATCAGTGAAAACGGTTTGATACTGCATATCCTGGCTTACGGTCACCATTGAGGGGGTGATAACCAGGTTTTTTGCCTGAATGAATCCCGACACAATGTCCCTAAATCTCGGCTCGGTGTGCCGATATTCTGACGTGTGGATCGTCGTCAACTCACCAGTTTTCACGCAGCGTATTCCACTCGGCGATAAGTCGAATATCTGCTGTTTTTGGTGCATTAATTCAGGCACAACTGAACGCCTACAGGCTTCATAAAACCCATGGCGCAGACTGGGAGCCCGGCCCGTGATACAGGCGGGATACCCGAAATCCGTTTTTTTTCCGTCGACCCGCAAAACATGGAAGCAACTTGTAGGATGGTCAGGCGATCTTTGACGATAAAAAGCTTGAACGCCCGCTCCGATTTTTTCATCAGCTTCGGGGTGGCGCTGCAAGAGTTCGTAAAGGATGTCTTCATCATCAGAGTTAAGAAACTCCCCATCGCCGTACCGCGCGAGCATGGCCTTGAAAAATGCCGTTGCCTCTCCTTGGGTCGCAAAAGTTCGACTTGGCAGCACGACGGGTTTAGCAGGCATATAGTTGTCCTTTTTGGGCTGGGCTCCGGGGCGGAGTTACGCTCACCACAATCAACGTAGCACAGACTTTTTTGGACATGATGTTTCGACATCATCGGCAACAATCTTGCCTGGCTGGCATGTACACAGATATCTGAGCTGGCCGGGGAGAGTATTGAGCGTCGCTCCCTGTGCTTATTTGTATGGTCACAACCAAAGTGGCCTGGTTGCCAGTGGAAACCACTGCAAAACCCTGGAAACCACAGTGGAAACCAACGCGTGGCAACCATAACTTTTGATAACAGGCTGGCGGCCTGGTTCGCACCAGGTTCGCGTAAGAGGGTGCGAACCAGGGGTGCGAACTTGGTGCTGATACTCATCGGAGGGCGCGCACCAACGCCAAACAGTTCGCTCCTGCAGGAAGCTTGTGCGATCCACATGCGTGAAGATGCTGCGTGACGGCTGGCGTGAAATTTTGCCGTGTTGATGGCTTCACGTACTGGTCAACGGTGCGGTGGTGCGGGCGGAGGGAAGCGCGAAATACGCAGGGCGAAACCTGCCGCAGCCTTCCACTAAGTCTGCGATGAATTTGATGACTTAGTAGCCAAGGAGAGTGGTGATCGGTATTGGTCACCACTCCAAAGGAGCTTGGTAGGAGCAACGTATCTAAGACAAAATACTTAGTAAAAACGGAATGCCCTGATTCAAGTTAATGTGACCTAACGCTTACTTGTCGTTATGGAAAAATTTGTCATCAACAGCTCTTTCGATCATGGCAACAATTTTCTCCATGAACTTAATCATTTTTTTAAGGTATGCCTCGGAAATTCTAAGTTCGCCGCCGATTACTTTTACTCCAGCGGGTATTTTCTTGATTTGTGATTCTCTGACAAGGCCAGATTTGTGAGCAATGATATTTCGAATTGTATAAAGGTCTTTGATGTGTTTTGAGTCGGCAGGCTCTAGGGTTACATTGATTTTTTTGTTTATATAGCTAAGTAGGTCGTCAATTTTGAAGTGCCCTATAGCCTCAACTTGTCTTTCGATTAGGTGGGGTATGATATTGTTTCGATGGGTTATTATATCATCGAGAAGCATTGTCTCCTTGCTTTTTAGCATTTCAGGTTTTTTTTGTAAAAGTTCTTCAAATAACATTTGTGTATAGGTTTCAAAGCTTCCCCAGACGCTAACGAATATGTTCGAATATAGGAAAAATCTGAGGTCGTCATGCCTTTTCTTGTCATTTAGGAGTACTTTCTTAAGAAAAGCGGCAGCTCTATCATCTAGTGTAACTAAAATATCTCCGTCTTCCATCCTTTCTGAAGAAACTTGGGGTTTGTAGTCTTTAGGCTTCGGTCCTGGAACCCCTTTTATCCCGTCAAATTTATTCAGGAGGCCACTATATGAATTTGTAATTTTTTCATCAATGCCCACAACGCCAAGAGACAGCATGCTCTCGGTCTTCCAAGTTGTAAGTTTAAATCTTGAATATGCTAAGGTTTTGCCTAGATACTTGTTGTCATCCATTTTTTTGCTTCCGTTTTTAATTTATTGCAAGAGTGCTTTTTTACTGTTCGCTTTAGCGGTGGTTTTCGAGGTTTCTAATTATATTGATGTTGGGCGAATATCAGTTCCATTCTGAGTACCCGAAATTCGGAATTTTTGGGTTTCTCCTGAGCTTACCTCGGCTGCCGTTTCCTTCACGGGCTGACCGATCTGCATTGCACAGAGGCCGTTGCCTTCGTCATCGCCAGCAATGCCAACGATATGCCGACCTGGCTTGACCTTGAATTTCACAATTTCGCCGGTGTCGATACGGGCGACCTTTTTTCCGTCGATAAGCACGGTGGCCAAGCAGCCGCCAGACGCCCAAAAACCGTCGTCTCGACTAACTGCCAGTGTCGCACCACCAGGAATGTCTGCTTGATAAGCGTAGACCCGGTCGGCGGGCACTTGCTTTGCGGAGCCAGGCGCTACTGGTGTGCTTGAACATCCAGCCAGTAGTGCGAAGGTGGCGGTGGCGAGCAAAATCCTGTGCATATTTCTTCCTCCGGGGTTGATGGATCACTTTACACCAGCACTCCTACATCTGGTCTTCGGCGTAGATGGCGGCGCTGATAATCGCCCCGCCGACCCTACGTTTGCCGTAGCAGAGCGGCACGGGATTGCCCGATGCGGTGGTGTTCTTGGCGCTGCCGAAGGCGTAGCCGGGTGTATTCTCGGGTGCGGCACTGGTCTTGAGGCCGCCGGCCTGCGGGCTGAGCATTTGGATTACGCCGCCGGCCACGAGCGCAATCCCTGGGGCAAGCGTTGCGCCATTGGTAAATGCGCTGGCCACGATCAGCACGATGCCGACGATGGTCTGAAGTATCCCGGCGCGTTTGCTCCCGGTGATCACTGGAACCACCCGTATTTCCCTGGCCCCGCCGAGAGTCAACTCGGATTCGCCTACGTTATTCCTGTCGCGGAAAACTGCGAACTCCAGGCCGACAGACCTTGCCCGCGCGATATCGCTCAGGAAGCCCGGGTGATTCACATCGATTGCCCTCAGGGCCTCCCTGGTATCGCCATGAGCAGATAGCGCGTATGTGTGCCTCCTTCCGTACTTTTTGGCCAAAGAGCCGCTGAGAAGGATGGTTGTTTTTGGGGTGTACTCGATGGCAGTCATACCCGATCCTCAGCGTAAATAGCAGCGCTGATGATCGCGCCACCCCAGCGGCGATGGCCGATGCAAAGAGGTACGGGCAAGCCTGATGCCACGGTGTTTTTTGCACTACCAAAGGCATATCCAGGAGTGTTCTCGGGCGCGGCGCTAGACTTCAAGCCCTGGGCTTGCGGGCTCAACATCTGAATTACGCCGCCGGCGGCCAAGGCGATGCCTGGCGCAAGAGTCGCACCATTAGTGAAAGGGCTCATAACGATCAGTACAGCCCCTATGATCGTTTGTAAGATGCCCGCCCGCTTACTGCCTACGATCACGGGAGCGATGATGATGTCGCCCTGGCCTTGGTAATTGAGTTCACTCTCCCCGATGTTTTTCTTTCCTCGGAAAATAGCAAACACAAGTCCGCGCGACCTGGCGTTTGAGATGAATCGCTCAAGGCCGGGAATCTGCACGCACAGCGCTTTCAAGGCTTCCGCTGGCGTCCGCACAGCAAGGTCGTAGGACCTGCCGAACTGCCGGAGCTGCCCGTAAAGTTTGATGGTGGTCATAGGGGAGTTATCGAATGCTGTAGCGGCCATAGGGCCTCCTATACGGTGATCGACGGGGCAGATAGCCCAAGGCGAATGGCGAGCACTGCGCGCGACATATGCGCCTGGTCGATGGTCAGTTGTTCCTGGCGCGGATCGTAGTTCCACACCCGGTTGTAGATCGTTTCGCTTGCCTTGGCGCCGCGGAATGTTCCCCGCATAAGGTCCGCCGAAACCCGTGCTTCTTCCTCGGTGAAGTAGGGACCGTCGATGGTCACTTGCTGGCCATTGCGTACGTGCTGGACCTCCCATACCAAGTAGCCTGCGTCTGGCCCTTGAATCAGTTCGTAGGGTTTGAATTTCTGCGTGTCGCACGCAAGGGTGAATCGCTCCTGGTACGTGGGTTTATGCTCCGCGGTGTTGGTGTCTTGATCTGTCATGGTTTCCTCTGTGCGCCGCTGGCGCTGATCATGGGCTGGTGCCCGGTGTTGTTGCTCTGTGTCGCGCCACGTTTTCGTGATTCGCAAAACGTGGCGCGGAAAATAGTCAGTTGCCGACAATGCTGAGGGCTGGTGGCAGCTTTGGGCCGAACGACGCACCAGGGGCGAATGGGTCGGGTAGTTGGTCTTCTGGGCACTCCCTGATGAACCTGATCATGGCGGCGTGGCAGGCGCGATACAGCGGGCCACCGGCGCCCCATTCGTCGCTCTTGCGGTCGGCGCTGTCCTCCAGCTGGGATAGGTAGGCCAGTCCGCGAAGGCTGATGTCACCGTCTGTGCTGGCCCGATCGCGATGTACTGGGTTGACGCCAAGCAGGTCGCACACCTGGTCGAAGCCCAGCGCCTGCGCCAGCCCCTCACGGTCGAACATCAGTGATTGGCCAAACCCAGCAAGTGCGCTCCATGCTCCGCTGCGGATAGCCTCTTGGTGTTCCTGGGCTCGCACCTCCAATTCAGCAATGGCCTGCCGGGTGAATGGGAGAAACGCTTTCAACTTTCCCGCTTGCCGGCGTAGGGCTCGCCGTTCGCTACGGATAACGTCGAGCTGGTCAGCAATGGCGCGGCATATTCGCCGTGTGGTGATGAGCTGCGTGGCGGTGCTGATGCCGGGTTTCATACCGATGTTGCACAGTCGGGTGATAAGGCTGGGCGTCATTGGTGCGCCTCCATAGGTGTGGCGTCGTAGCTGGCGCGCAGGTGGGCGCCAGCCGTGCAGTAGCGGCCGGTTGGCGCGTAGCAGCTCCGACAAACCATGATGTGGTTGAGGTACAAGTCTCGGGCTTGCCGCCATTCGGGCGTGGCGGTGGCGGCGCTTGCGTGTGGGCTTGTGATGAGCCGGGGAGTGCGCTCGACAGGGCTGGCCAGCACCAGGCGCGGGCGAGGCCGGCTATTTATTTTTGGCGCGGTGGTACTGGCAATGGCTGGCGGCATGTGATCGAGCAAGCCGGAAAGGAGACTCATGGCGTCACCTCGGCCTGATTGCTCCATTGCCCATATGTGTTTCTAGAAAAAAATCGGGGGAACGGGGGAACAGTGGGAACAGCCAATGTTTCCGGGCCTTTCAGAGGGGGTTTCTGTTCCCCGCGTTTTTTTGTGGGGAACAGTGATAACCAAATACTCGGAAACGCGGACACGTTTATATTCAAAAACATGTTTGTGTTCCCCCTGTTCCCCATACATTCAATAAGGGGGAACGGCCACAACCCACGGTTTTACTGGCTGTTCCCCCGTTCCCCCTGTTCCCCACGTTTATAGGTTCCTGTGAACTCGGGCATTCATACTTGATGGATATGGTGGTCATGCGCCGCCCCCTTCGCTGTCCATGGCTTCTGGGTCGATCACGTACAGGCGCGCCGATCCGCCGGCAGGGATGCGGTACTTTTTGGTTTTGCGGCTATCGCGGTCGGTGTCGCGTTTGGCCAGGGCTCCGCCAACCTCCAGTGCCTTGACCACGCGGGTGAGGCCGAACCCATGGGCTGCCTCGATCAGCGCGGACTTGTTGAACAGGTACAACCGTTTGCCGGCCACCAGCTCCCAGTACCCGGCGCGGTTGAATACCTTGGCGTCCACCTCTGCTGCGTCGACATCGGAGAATCGGCTGCTACCATGCTTGTCGATAAAGTCGATGATGCCGGCCAGGATCTGGCGGTCTTCTGCGTTGCCCCCGCCGATACGGGAGAGCCATTCCCCGTAGAGCAAACGGCAGTCGGAGAGGGCGGTGCCGGGCGCCCAAGGGAGCAAGCCGTAGGCGATGGCCATTTCGCCCGCCAGTGCGATCACGGCGAACCGGTCAGCCACGCGGCCGGCCTGGGCGTTGTCCTCGACGAACTGGGCGCGGATGCCGTCAAAGTCACTGAGCAGCCCGGGCTTATCGTCGTCGGCGACCAGGCGCTCCACAAACGCTGGCCCGAGGTGGCCGTGGTGGGCTCCGACCGCCACGGTGAGCTGTCGGTGAAAGTCCGCTCCCTCAAGCCCGTGCAATTCGTCGAAGGCCCGGTGTGTACGTGTACCGGCGTTCACATCGACCATGCGCAGCTCGGCGCCAGCGTGGGCGGCATTACCGGATATGGCCGCGTGTTCAGAGAGTGAGCGCTCGCCACTGGAGAGTGTCAGCAGGCGCCAGCTCAATTTGGCGCGGCCTTCGCGCTCGCGGGTCATGGTGCCTTTGCCCTGGCCGTTGGCGAGGGAATACGCCATTTCCTGTACGCGCTTGGGGTCGGCGCGCTTGATCTCATCCAAGGGCAGGATGGTGTCATTGCGGCTCGATGCCTCGATCTCCAGGCCGCCCTTGGTCATGTCCCAACTGGCGGCGAACACGCCCGGGTCACCCCATACCGACGATCCGATCAGTTGCGCCAGCGACTTACCGCTCGAGCTGTCGCCCACCAGGTGAACACCACCGCCCAGCACGCCCACCAAACTCAGCAGTGGGCCAGCCAGTGAACAGCCGATCGCCAGTGTCAGCACCGGGTTGCCCGCGCACTTAGCGGCCACCTCCGATTGCCACAGCGCCAGCTCGCCGCGCCGGCTGAAAAGTACCTGAGCCTTGTTGCTGGCCTGGTACCGCACATTGGCGCTGCCGATGGTTCTCCCAGGCAGCACGAACGCGCCCGACTCATGCCATCCCGGCCGGCTGGTGGTGGCAAACACTTCTGCAGGATGCTGGTCGAGCAGGTATTCCATGAACGTGCCGCGTTTCTTGAGGGCGATAATTACGCCCATCCCGAACAAGGCGCGCCGGGCGTCCTCGCCGCTGCCGCCGAACACCTCCATGGCGATGATCCATTCCTTGATGCCTCCCTCAGTGACCAGGCGCAGTAACCGGCCCTCGCTGCCGTCGTCGCTGTTGGTGGTGCGGGCGACGACTGTGACGGGGCTGGAGATCCACTCATCGGTGATAGGTCGGTCACCGGTGTCTGCTTCGGTGTCATCCTGATCAGCGGCGGCGCGCTTGAAGCTGTGCCAGTAGACGCCCGGGCGCAGCTTGCGGCCCTTCTCATTGATCACCCAATGCTCATACACCGCCCAGCAGGGACGATCTGGCGCAATGGTCGCGGCGTCCGGCCGAAGGTTGATCACGTTGGTGTCAGGCTTGGACATGGGCGATTTTCCAGTTGGCGAGATCGTTGAAGTCGGTGAGGTCATCGGGGGCGCCTTCGGGCCACTCGGGGAAAGCCACTTGGCCACCCACGGCCGCCGCCGCTGCGTTTGCCGCTGCGCGCCCCGGGTTGCCATCGGTGAGCCGGTCGTCGTCGCCGGCGATGACGATTGGTTGGCCCGGGTATCGAGCGCGAAGGGCCATCGCCGCCGGGATCAAGTTGCCCGCGTTCATGGCAGCGGCAACGACATAGCCGCCGTGCTGGTGGAGGCTGGCGGCCGTCGCCCAACCTTCGCAGATGCAAAGCACAGAACCTGGCTCGATGATGCCCAGCGGCGAATAGGTGCCTTTGATCCGGCCGCCGAACAGGAAGCGCTTGTCGCCGTCCGGCCCGATCTTTTGCAGGTTGACCAAGCGCCCATCCAGGTACAGCGGGATCAGCAGGTCAGCGCCACGCTGGCGCAGGCCGTAGGAGCGAACTGCCTTGGCTACCAGATACGGGTGGTCGGGGGAGGCGCGGCGCGCATTGCGCCACCAGTGGTTGGCCTTCTCGGCGGCCTGCTGCTGGCGCTGGTGTTGCTCGGCTTCGCGCTGGCGCCGGGCTCGATCAACCCGCTCGCGGATTTGTGCGGCTTCGCTAGCGTCCACCGGTTCGCGACTACACCAGGTGCTGGCGCCACCGGCTTTCCAACTGCCGAAAGCGCCGGATGCAATGCCGTCCAGGTACAGCACATACCAGCCGTTGAGCGAGCCAGGCTTATCCTCCGGCACACGGAATCGGTGGATTGCACCGTCGGGCTCTGGTAGCCAGTCGAGAGGGCCATAGACGGCCTGGAGCGCATCACGGAATTGGATCGTTGCGTCTGTCATGCGGCCCCCTTCGGCGGGGTAAACCGCTTGGCCAAGTTCTCCAGTTTCTGAGTCAGGCGCTCCAGCTCATCGCAGTGGCGGCTTTGATCGCCTTCCGAGATGCGCAGCTCCAGGAAGCCAACCAGGGTTTCCACCAGCAGCACATAGCTGGCGCTGTCGATGTGGGCGCCCGTAGTGGGCGGCACGCTGCTGCCCTTGCGCTTGATGGGGGTGACGTTACCCATGGCCGACCTCCCGGCGATCAGCGCCAGAAAAGGCCCGGCAAACTTGACCGTTGTTCACACCGTGCCAGCGGGTAATGTCGTCGATTGAGTCAACCAGACAGGCCGTCACCTGAGCGCCAGCACTTCGCATAACAACGCGCCCGCACTCGGCGTCGGCCTCGGTCAAGAACGGTCCCAGCAATGCCTTGGGCACCTTCGGGTGCGTGACGTAAAACAGTTCGGCGGCTTTTTTCAGGCAAGCCGATCCCGTCGACGCAGATGCGCCGTTTTGAATTTTCATGCTTAACCTCTTAGGTCAGTGCGTCGGCGGTCGCGTGAGTACGCGGTGGACAAAATGTGGGGCTGATAAAAAGGATCGAATGTGAACGCATGTGCTGGCTCATAGAGCGACCTCGCGGTATTGCTGAGCGCCGCCCAGGTCGTCCGATCCGAATAGGGCTTGATTGACGGCCTTCCGGCTTTCCAGCATCAGATCGTGTTCATCATGCGTGCCGACACCCGTCGCCACCCAGTCAGGCAGTTCTTTGCGGCGCCGCATCTCGTTCAAGTGCGTCCACCACCGGGTAGCGTGTGAGCGCTCGGCAGAAATCGCCTCGGCCACATCGTTGCTGCGCTGGTCCAGTAGGTAATGAGGCAATGGCGGTGCCTTTTGCGCCTCCGCGTTCGCATCATCCAGTTCGTTTTCCATGCACTCGCACCACTGATAAACCTTGGCGTACCAGTCCTTTAGGCCGAGGGTGCCCAGTTGCGCGAACGCGTGAGGTGTACTGTCTTCGGGGTAGGTCTCAAGCATCAGCGTGAATATTGCGCTCACGCTATCGAAGGCGCTGGTCACTTCGTACAGATCCTGGACGGCAGTCTCGGCGATTGCCTTGTAGGAGCGGCTCATTGATCACCCCCGGCGCCCAGCGCAACACACCCGGACAGCGCGGCGACGATTTGCTCGCGGTTGCAGTCGGCGGTGTTGGCGCCGTCAGCGGCTAGGTTCCACGCGACATCTACCAGATTGCGGACGTGCTGACTCGTGCCCTCGTCTGCCAATGCGGCATAGAGAACGGCCTCAACCTTGCGCAGGGCGATCTGGGCGCTTTCGAGATCCTCAAGCGTGTCGTGGGCGATTTCTTGGATGGTGCGGGCGGGAGTATTCATTGCGCTCTCCCGGCAGACTCCAGGGTACGAGCGATTGCCATGTGGGAGTTGTAACGGGCGAGACGTACGGAAAGTGATGAGTTTGCGCGGAGGGCGCTCAGTGCCATGCGGCGGTGAGCAAATGCGCGAATCGCAGACGGATTTAGGGCGGGCATACGTGGAGCTCCTTTTGCTTTGGAGGAGCTGCCACGATCCTTCCTACGGGATTGGGTGGCAGCTGTGCACGGGGTAGGAATACCGGGGCAAAAGGAACCCGGCCAGGCCGAAGCCTGCCCGCACACAGCCGCCATAACACAAAACTGCAGGCGAAAAAAAACGCCGGCAGTGGTGATCTGGGCGCTGTTGCGCCTTTTGCTCATCGGGTTCCTACGCCCGGTCGCTGAATTTGCAGCGACGGGCAAACCATACCGATGAGCACGACTGCTTGCAACAAAAGTTATCGACCGTTTATCGCTGATCATGAGCATAGCTGTCATGGGCGGAAGTCCTCAGAATCGATTGGCAGCTTCAGTTGCTCCCTCAAATGAGCGACGTGCGCGTATACGCCTGGCTTGTCATAGCGCCAGTGGGCCAGGCGTCGACCACTGCTGCTAGCTTCCTTCTTGCGAGCCTCCAGCGTCTGGCAGGCGTGTCCATACCGTGCTTCGCGGAACGCCATGATGAGGCTCGCTTTCAGTTCCACAACACGATCGGTATTGCGGGACAACGACAGCAGGAAGAACGCTTGATCCTCATTGAGCAGGGCGAAGCGCACATCACCACCGCCATGCTGGCCCGCCGGCCTTGCCTCCGTTTCAAACGCGAGCAAGCCGAACTCTTTGAATTTTTCGGAGTAGCGCTCAATCAGTGCCATGGAGTTCTTGTGTTTGTTGTCCAACTGCTCGGCGAGTTGTCGGCTATCCACGCGAGGCTCGCCCCCGATCTGAGTCACTATGATTGTGTTCATGCTGTCACCCCCACCGGCGGGTTGGTGCTGAGGTAGTAGAGCGCCATGCCCTGGTGAGTGCGCCCTTGATCGTCGGTCAGGGTGAGGCGGTGAGTCAGGATCTTGTGGCCCAGGCTGCGCAGTTCATTGATGCGGGCACCAGGGCGAACGATGTTTAGTTCGCGGATTGCGGTGAAGGTATCAACCGGACCAGCTTGCAGGCGTTCCAAAAGGCGAGCGCGCTGTGCCGTTCCGCTGGTATTCTCTACGTGAGTTTTTTCTGGGCTGGCCTTATTGGGTTGGCCTTTTTTTTGGTCGGCCATTTATGCAGCCTCCACTCGCAGAGCGACCAACGAGTCGCACCAGGCAATAATTTCTGCCTCGATCCAGACGGCGGACTTTGGCCCAAGCATTACTTGTTTGGGGAAGCGCCCAGCGGCAATACGGCGATAGATCTCGGATGTGGAGAGGGTGGTCAGAGCCTTGACCTCACCCAGTTTTATGAAACGAAGTGGCCTCTCCTGTGGAGTTGAGGGTTGTTCGGTTTGCTTGCGGATTGGGTGGGTTGTGTTTGCCATGCTAGCGCCTCCTTGGGTGGCGTTGAGAACATGGGCATAGATTGGCTATCGAATATTGGAGGGAATAGGTGAGGGGTTGCACTCAAGGGGTGAGGGGTTACCCTATCTAGATTCGGATAAAGAACGTAAGCCTTGAATCAGAAGGCTTACAACGGGTCACCCCTTTTTTCGAGAGTTACGGCTCGGAGCGCCGCCTTTTTTACGTGAAAGGATCGTCAGCGCTGTGGCAAACCGATCAATTTGAATTTCTGCGAGCTTCTCCACTCGTTTTTCGAGCCATCGTTTGACCTGCTCACGGAGCCCAATGCCTTTTTCGGCCACAGCATCGACGGAGCAATCATTGCTGAGCTCGCGGCAGCACTGAACCATGAGGCGCAACTCGGGTGGGGAGAATTCGTTATCGACACGCATTATCTCGGCCAGGGCCATAACTTCCTCTAGCCTCTCTTCCATGGACAGAAGAGACTCCGAGAGTTCTAGCCTGGTCCGACGTTCATCGCTTGATTCTCTTCGGAAGTTTTCAGCCTCTTCCATGAACTGCTGTGACCGTGCTTTCTCAATTGAAAGCTGTGCCTTGAGTTCAATGTTCTCCTGCTCTAAACGCTGCCTGTCAGTTAAAGCCTCGTCGAGTTTTTCGCTAGCAGTCTTCTCACCCTCACGGCGTAATTGGACTTGCAGCGCTTTCAGAACGATTGGAGCGCTGCCAGAGAGGTGCGTTGGTGGTTCAAGCTTGGCTTCAGCAGAGCCGCCGAAGGCGATGGAGAGTCGCCCGTGATCGTTTGCAGGTTGGGCGAAACCAACTGCTAGCTCCGCTCGGGCTGTGACCTCGTCGACAAGGCTCTCAACCCATTTACGCCATACGACTATGTTATTGGCGGGTATCTGGCCGGAGCTAGTTGAAATAGTTGCTGCTGGTCTGCCGTTGCCAGCGGCTTCAAAATAGTCCGTCAGAGCGCCGTACGTGATTTGGATATTTCTGTCGGATCTGCCCTTCGTAAAGACGCTAACGTGTAAGGGCTGAACCGGTTGATTTGATGGTGCCAATGTTTCGAGAGCAGCGGCGAGTTCGGATGCAAGTAAGCGAGGGTTGAGGTGATGGCCTGACACCCACCCAGGATAGATCCCGTCGAGCTTGATTCGCCCGAACGGTAATATCTGATCATCTCCGTCGGCTCCCGCCATTTGACTAGCTCGCATAGTGTCCGCTGTATGAATATCCAGCCGTGACCAATATGTTAACCGCCCAAGACTTGAAAAAGGAGCCCTTGGTGCTCACTGGGAAAGATTAATTAGAATTCAACGTTTCAAGCTCGCTTGATATTCACCACATTGGCGCCAGCGCACTGGGCGTCAATCGAGTCGGCCCAAGCCTGCATCATTTCCCGGCGCTGCTCTACATAGGCTGCGTGGTTGTAGGTGCCGCGTATTTCGTCGGTATCGCCATGGGCAAGCTGTCGCTCTATCCAATCCTTGTTGTACCCACGGCCATTTAGCTCGGTACTGAGCAAGTGCCGGAACCCGTGGCCGGTCTGACGTCCTTCGTAGCCCATGAGGCGAAGCGCTTTGTTGACGGTGTTTTCACTCATGGGGCGCTGAGGGTTGGCGCCTGCAAAAACTAGCTCATAGCGTCCAGTGACCTCTTGAAGCTGGCGCAGGATTGCAACAGCCTGACGGGGCAGGGGGACAACGTGAGGGCGGCGGGCTTTCATGCGTTCGGCTGGAATTGTCCAAGTTGCGCGCTCCAAGTCGAACTCTGTCCAGGGAGCTTGGCGAAGCTCGCCCGGTCGAACGGCCGTTAGCGTCAGCAGGCGGATGGCGTGCCGGGTAAGCGAATGGATATTCGCAGCTTCGCTCTTGGCCAACATTTCAGGGAGTTCAGCAAAGGTGACGTGCGGATGATGGCGGGCAGCTTTCGGTGGTGCTGCTACCACGCTCAGATCCGTAGCTGGGTTGGCGTCAACGACGCCCTTGGCCAGCCCGTACCGAAATATCTGGTGTAGCCATTGACGGATCTTGCCAGCGGCATTGAGTGTGCCTCTTGCCTCTACCTTACGCACCAGCTCTACCAGGTCTGGCCGGGTGATCGCTTTTACAGGGCGAGAACCAATACCTGGAATCAAATCATTCTCCAGGTACAGCTTGGCCTTGTAGGTTGTGCTTTCTGCCCACCGAGGGGCGTTATAGGCAAACCATTCGCGAGCCAGTGTCTCGAAAGTTAGTCCCTCGACCTTCTGTGCTTGTTTGGCGGTTTTTTTCTGCTCGCCGGGGTCTGTGCCCTCAATTAGTAGCTGGCGTGCCCCATCGCGAAGCTGACGAGCTTTCAGCAGGGTGACCGATGGGTATGCGCCGAGCGCCAGCATCTTCGCGCTGCCGTTGAAGCGGTATCGATAGCGCCACAGCTTGGAGCCGGTCGGGGTCACTTCTAGGCACAGGCCATTGGCGTCAGTCAGCCGGTACAGCTTGTCCTTCGGCTTGGCAGTACGGATGGTGGTATCTGAGAGTGGCACGCAGCCTCCTTGCAGGCCGCACCAGGCGGGCGTATTGCCGTCCTGGTGTGAGTAGATTTCTAGACCGAACTGGATCTACTCACAAATCTACTCACATATGTTTGGGCTTACAAGGGAACGGTTGGGAACCGTAGAAAGCAAAAAACCCGCACTAGGCGGGTTTCTTGGGTGCTTTCAGGTGTGCTTGGCATCACCTGAAAACTAAAGGTGGTGCCCAGAGACGGAATCGAACCGCCGACACGGGGATTTTCAATCCCCTGCTCTACCGACTGAGCTATCTGGGCAACGGGGCGCATTAAACGGGTTTTTCAGGGGGTCGTCAAGCAAGTTTTCAAAAAATATTTAATTATTACCGTCGCTTACGGGCCAACCCCCAAATTTGATCAATTATTCAGCAGGTGGCACGTAGCCGTCGGCCTTGGCGTAATCCTCGCCGGAAAAGTACTTGTCCATCTCGTCCTGCAGGTATTTGCGGTCTTCGGCGTTCATCATGTTCAGGCGCTTTTCGTTGATCAACAGGGTCTGGTGCTTTTGCCAGTCAGCCCAGGCCTTGGCGGAGACGTTGTCGAAAATGTCCTGGCCCTTGGCGCCAGGGAACGGGGCGCGCTCCAGGGCGGGCAGTTCTTCGTGGTACTTGCGGCAGATGATGGTGCGGGTCATGACGGAACTCCTGCGTTCAATACTTCAGCCGCGCGCTTCAGCAGTTTCTTGACCGGGGCGGCAAGGCCCAGGCGCGGCGGGGTGGCGAGGTTATACCAGAGCCAGTCAGCCTCGGCCACGTGATGGGCAGACTCCTGGACCTGGACCAGCCAGGGTTCGATAGCCAGTTGGAAGTGGCTGAAGGTGTGGATCAGGCTCGGCAGCTCCTGGTGTTTGCCCAGCGCCAGCGAGTGCTGGTTGGCCAGGTGTTCCAGGTCGGCCAGGTCATCCAGCTCCGGCAGGCTCCACAAACCGCCCCACAGGCCTGTGGAGGGGCGACGGTAAAGCAGGATCGCGCCCTCGCCATTGGCCAGCATCGGCATCAGCGTGCGCTTCTGGGGCACGGTCTTGCGTGGCTTGGGGATCGGGTAGCGGGTTTCCAGGCCGAGCAGGTGCGCTTCGCAGCCCTTTTCCAGCGGGCACAGCAGGCAGCTGGGCTTGCTGCGGGTGCAGAGGGTGGCGCCCATGTCCATCATGGCCTGGGTGTAGGCGTTGACGCGGTCATGGGGCGTAAAGCGCTCTGCGGTGGCCCACAGCTGTTTGGCGACCTTCGGCTCGCCCGGGTAACCCTCTTGCGCGGTAAAGCGCGCCAGCACGCGTTTGACGTTGCCATCGAGGATCGGCGCTCGCAGGCCCATGCTCAGGCTGGCAATCGCACCCGCGGTGGACAGGCCAATGCCGGGCAGTTCGGTGAGTTTTTCGACGTCACGGGGAAACTCGCCGCCATATTCGGCAACGACGATCTTCGCGGTCTTTTGCAAGTTGCGCGCCCGGGTGTAGTAACCCAGCCCGGTCCACAGGTGCAGCACTTCGTCTTCCGGCGCGGCAGCCAGGGCTTCGACCGTTGGCAAGGACGCCATGAACCGGTCGAAGTAGTTCAGCACGGTGCTGACCTGGGTCTGCTGCAACATGATCTCCGAGACCCACACCCGGTATGGCGTGATGCCCTGTTGCCAGGGCAGGTCATGGCGACCGTGGCGGTCGTACCAGTCGAGCACCGCCGTTGAAAACTGCTCGTTTCTCATCGTTTGAACAGGCCTTTAAGCGCGTCTTTCAGCTGTGGATTGACCTTGTCGAGCTTCTGTTCAAGCTTCTCGCCGAGCTTGTTGCCTGCCGCCTTGATGGCGACCTGGCTCAAGCCGTCCTTGTCCAGGCGGCAGGCCTTGGCGCCCAGTTCCAGCGGGCCACGGCAGCGCAGCGGGACTTCGATGTTCTGGAAGTTGGAGCCCACCTGGCAAGCCGGGTCCGGCACGTCGCGCTGGTCGCCTTCGACGATAATGCCGACGCGGTAGTCCATGCCCAGCACGCGCAGGTCGACGTCACCGTCGCCGTTGACGGTCAGGCCCGGGATGCGCACTTTCAGGTCGGGGTTGCTGGCCACGCCATTGCGCAAGGTCAGGTTGCCCTTGAGTTCCTGGAACGGGGTGTCCTTGCCGCGCTGGTCGCCGCTGAGGGTCTTGCGGTTGAGCAGGGCGATGCCGGTGCACAGCTGTTGCTCGATGTTGGCGTTGAGCAGCACGCCGTTGTTGATCGCGAAGCTGGCGGTACCGTTGAGGCTGTCGATCAGGGCTTTCTGGCTATTGCCGCGGCCGTTGAGGTTGCCGTCGAGGGTGAGCTGGCCCTTCACCGGCGGGTTCTGCCCCTGGGCTTGCAGGATGCGTTCGACCGGTACCTGCTTGATGCGGGTTTGCAGCGCCAGCAGCGGGATGTCCTGGCGCACGTCAAGGTTGCCGTTGGCCTGGAAGGTGCCGTTGTAGAGGCCGCCGCTCAAGGTTTCGAGCTTGAGCTGGCCATCGAGGCCGGAGGCTTTCAGGGCGGCATTCTGGATCGGCAGCTTGCTCAGGGTCAGTTGGCCAAAGGACAGGTCGGCGTTTACGTCCAGGGTGCGCAGGCGGGTCAGCGGCAGCAGCTTGTCGGTACTCCACGCGGCTTTGGTCGGGGCGTCCGGCAACGGTGTGGTGCCACCGGCCGCCATGGCGCCGGCTTCGCTGTTCTGCACTTCAGCCTGGCGTGCGGCCGCGGCGCCCTTGGCGGCTTCGGACTTGGCCGGCAGGTAGTTGTCGGCGTTGAACGTATCGGCCTTGAGCTGCACCCGCAGGGATTGCCTGGCGAAATCATCCACGGCCACGCGACCGGTGAAGGTGCTGTCGTCGAGTTTCAGGTTGAGGTCTTCAAGCGCCAGGCTGGTCGGCGTGCCCTTGAGGCGGCTGACCAGTTCGACCTTGCTCAGGCTGCCGGCGGCCATCGGTGGCAGCGGGTTGCCGACGCTGTCGAGGAACTTGGCCAGGTCAAACTGGGCAATCGACAGGGCGCCGCTGAGCTGTGGAGTCTTGTCCAGGTCGTTGACCTTCAGCTCGCCCAGGGCGCGCAGTTGGTTCAGCGACAGCTTCATGCCGGTCCATTCGGCGATATTCGCAGACTGGTCCACCAGCAATTGGCCCTGGGTCGAAAAGGTCACGGTCTTGCCTTGCAGCGGCTCGCCGGTGGCTTCACCAGTGACCTTCATGTCTTCGAACTGGTAGCGCTTGAGGGCGCGCTGAATGCGCAGGTTGCCATTGACCTCGGTCTTGACGCGCATCAGCGGCTGGTTGGTGCCGAAGAACGCGGTGAGTTTGACCGGGATGCTTGCACCTTCGTGCACGGCGCCGGCACTCAGCTGGATGCTTTCGGCGCTGAACTGCTTGCCGGTCTGCTCGTCGTTGTATTCGACGCGGGCGTTGTTGATGGTCAGGCTGTCGATGTCCAGGCGGATCGGCTGCGGCGGCTTTTCAGGCTTGGGCGGTGTGGCCGCTTCAGCCACGGCAGGCGTGGTGGCGGCGGTAGCCGGGTCCGGCACATTCTTGCCGATGTCTTCCCAGTTGCCGTGGCCATGCACGTCTTTGTTCAGGCGCAGGTTCAGGCCTTCGACACGTACATCGCTCATCTGCACTTCACGGCGCAGCAGCGGCAGTACACGCACCGACAGGCCGAGCATCTGCAGGTCGGCAAACGGTTGGCTCGGATTGGTCAGGGTCGCAACGCTGGCCTCGTGCAATTCAAGACCGAGCCAGGGGAACAGGCTCCAGCCGATGTCGCCATTGAGCGTCAGCTCGATGTGGGCCTTGTCGCGGGCAATCTGGCGAATCTCGTCTTTGTAGTCGTTGGGATCGAAGAGATGGGTCAGGGCAAAGCCTAGAGCCACAATGATCAGCAACAGCCCGAGAAGTACCAGACCCAGGATTTTGCCGAACGCTTTCATGGGCGAGTCCTTGTATGTCGATTTTAAAATTTAGCCGAAGAGTATAACGCTCGTAGCCCTATGGCTGTTTAGGGATCGTTACATGGCGTCAAACAAATCAGATAACTCCAGAAAGGTGATATCAGTTTGGTTTTTCTGTCATCCACAGATGCTAATCTGCGCATGTTCGTCTGCCGTCTGCGACTAAACGTCGCGTTTAAAAGGAGCTTTACTCAACAAAACGGCCACGCCTTGCGTGTAAGGCCGAGGGAGAGAGCGCCCGACGGACACATACTAATAACTGGGGGAAACATCAATGAGCACTAGCACTGCGGCGGGTAATACTGCTGCACAGCCTGCGTTCCTGTCCAAGGAACGCATTATCGCCAAGCCCGGGTTCAACCGTTGGCTGGTACCACCGGCCGCCCTGGCGATCCACCTGTGTATCGGCATGGCCTACGGTTTTTCGGTGTTCTGGCTGCCGTTGTCCAAGGCGCTGGGGATCACCGCACCGGTCGCCTGCGCGCCGGACATGAGCTTCATCAGCCAGGTCTTCTCGTCGCAATGCGACTGGCCCATCTCCATGCTGGGCTGGATCTACACCCTGTTCTTCATCTTCCTCGGCTGCTCCGCAGCGATCTGGGGCGGCTGGCTGGAACACGCCGGGCCACGCAAGGCTGGTGTCGTTTCGGCCTTGTGCTGGTGTGGCGGCCTGCTGATCTCCGCGCTGGGGATCTATACCCACCAGATCTGGCTGATGTGGATCGGCTCCGGGGTCATTGGTGGTATCGGCCTGGGCCTGGGTTACATCTCGCCGGTCTCGACCCTGATCAAGTGGTTCCCGGACAAGCGCGGCATGGCTACCGGCATGGCGATCATGGGTTTCGGCGGCGGCGCGATGGTTGGCGCTCCGTTGGCAGCCGCCCTGATGGGCCACTTCGCT
Source organism: Pseudomonas sp. E6002 (assembly GCF_013385565.1). Taxonomy (NCBI): domain Bacteria; kingdom Pseudomonadati; phylum Pseudomonadota; class Gammaproteobacteria; order Pseudomonadales; family Pseudomonadaceae; genus Pseudomonas; species Pseudomonas sp. E6002. The sequence goes on from NZ_JACAPT010000017.1 coordinate 140,759, forward strand.
TCGCCGACCAGCGTGGGCGTGTGGCAGAGCTTCGTGGTCATGGCCGTGATCTACTTCGTGTTCATGATCGGCGGCGCCTTGTCCTACCGCGTTCCGCCTACCGGCTGGAAGCCTGAGGGCTGGACTGCCCCGGCGAAAAAAGCCAGCAACGCGATGATCACCCATCGTCACGTGCACGTGAACGTGGCCTGGAAAACCCCGCAATTCCGCCTGGTGTGGCTGGTGCTGTGCCTGAACGTGTCTGCCGGCATCGGCATCCTCGGCATGGCTTCGCCGCTGCTGCAGGAAGTGTTCGGCGGCAAGTTGCTGGGTAACGGCCTGGCATTTGGCCAACTGGATGCCGGCCAACTGGCTTCCATCGCGGCCATCGCCGCCGGCTTTACCGGCCTGTTGAGCCTGTTCAACATCGGTGGCCGGTTCTTCTGGGCATCGTTCTCCGACTACCTGGGCCGTAAAAACACCTACTTCGTGTTCTTCGCATTGGGCTTTGCCCTGTACGCGTTGATCCCGAACCTGGGTCACCTGGGCAACGTCGCGCTGTTCGTGGCGGCGTTCTGCATCATCCTGTCGATGTACGGCGGTGGCTTTGCGACCGTCCCGGCTTACCTGGCGGACCTGTTCGGTACGCAAATGGTGGGCGCGATCCACGGTCGTCTGCTGACCGCATGGGCAGCGGCGGGCGTGTTGGGCCCGGTGCTGGTGAACTACCTGCGTGAGTATCAGTTGAGCATCGGCGTTGAACGCGCTGCCGCCTACGACATCACCTTGTACATCCTCGCCGGCCTGCTGGTGCTGGGCTTTATCTGCAACCTGCTGGTACGGCCGGTGGCAGACAAGTACTTCATGACCGACGCCGAACTGGCTGCCGAGCAGGCGCTGGGCCATGACAAGGGCGCCGATTCCAGCACCGTGCTGGAGTGGAAAGCCTCCTCCGGCAGCGTGCCATTGGCGGTTGCCGCCTGGCTGGCGGTGGGCATTCCGTTGGCGTGGGGCGTGTGGGTCACCCTGCAGAAAACCGCAGTACTGTTCCACTAACACCGCGTAACCCTTGTGGGAGCGGGCTTGTGTGTGAGCGGGCTTGCTCGCGAATGCGATGGACCAGTCAGCCCATGTTGGCTGACACACCGCTTTCGCGAGCAAGCCCGCTCCTGCACAAAGCTGCTCCCACACTTGTACTGACATGTCTATCCCCGACACTCCATCAGTCTTATCCCCTCCGATGTTTCTGTTTAGCGCCCGCGCCCCTATAATGGCTGCCTTTTTCGCCCAATGATTTTGCGGAGCTGGTGATGGCCGAACGTAAGGCGTCCGTCGAGCGCGACACTCTGGAAACCCAGATCAAAGCCTCGATCAACCTGGATGGCACCGGAAAGGCCCGATTTGATATCGGTGTACCTTTTCTTGAGCACATGCTGGACCAGATCGCCCGTCACGGGCTGATCGACCTGGATATCGTCAGCAAGGGCGACCTGCATATCGACGACCACCACACGGTGGAAGACGTCGGTATCACGTTGGGCCAGGCATTTGCCAAAGCCATCGGCGACAAGAAAGGCATCCGTCGCTACGGCCACGCCTATGTCCCGCTGGATGAAGCGCTGTCGCGTGTGGTCATCGACTTCTCCGGCCGCCCGGGCCTGCAGATGCACGTGCCGTACACCCGCGCCACCGTGGGCGGCTTCGACGTCGACCTGTTCCAGGAATTCTTCCAGGGTTTCGTCAACCACGCCCTGGTCAGCCTGCACATCGACAACCTGCGTGGCACCAACACCCACCACCAGATCGAGACCGTGTTCAAGGCTTTCGGCCGTGCCCTGCGCATGGCCGTGGAGCTGGATGACCGCATGGCCGGGCAAATGCCGTCGACCAAGGGCGTCCTGTAATGCAGACGGTCGCGGTTATCGACTACGGCATGGGTAACCTGCACTCGGTGGCCAAGGCCCTCGAGCACGTAGGTGCCGGCAAGGTGCTGATCACCAGCGATGCCGACGTGATTCGCGAAGCCGACCGGGTAGTGTTCCCGGGGGTTGGCGCGATTCGCGACTGCATGGCCGAGATTCGTCGCCTGGGCTTCGACAGCCTGGTGCGTGAAGTCAGCCAGGACCGGCCGTTCCTCGGCATCTGCGTGGGCATGCAAGCCTTGCTCGACAGCAGTGAAGAGAACGACGGCGTCGACTGCATCGGTCTGTTTCCGGGCCAGGTGAAGTTTTTCGGCAAGGACCTGCACGAAGACGGCGAGCACCTGAAGGTGCCACACATGGGCTGGAACGAAGTGCGCCAGACCGTGGATCACCCGCTGTGGCACGAAGTGCCGGACCTGGCGCGTTTCTATTTCGTACACAGCTATTACATCGCCGCCGGTAATCCGCGCCAGGTGGTGGGTGGCGGGCACTATGGCGTCGACTTCGCCGCGGCCCTGGCCGACGGTTCGCGCTTTGCCGTGCAATTCCACCCGGAGAAGAGCCATACCCATGGCCTGCAATTGCTGCAGAACTTCGCCGCGTGGGACGGGCGCTGGTAATGGCCAAGAAGGTCAAGCCGCCGATCTTGAACCTCACTCCCCAGCAGGAGAGTGAGGCCACCGACAAGATCAAGCGTTTCATGGAAGACCGCTTCGAGCTCAAGCTCGGCTCGTTCGAGGTTGCAGAAATCCTCGAACTGTTCACCACTGAAATTGCTCCGCACTATTACAACAGGGCGATTTTCGATGTGCAGACGCACCTTAAAGAAAGGTTCGAAAGCATCGAAAGCGACTTGTGGGCGCTCGAGAAACCCTGATTTCCCGAGCAACGCTGAATATCGAATAAGGTTTGCCAGATGCTGATTATTCCCGCTATCGATCTCAAGGACGGCGCCTGCGTACGTCTGCGCCAGGGCCGCATGGAAGATTCCACGGTGTTCTCCGATGACCCGGTGAGCATGGCTGCCAAGTGGGTGGAAGGCGGTTGCCGTCGTCTGCATCTGGTGGACTTGAACGGTGCGTTCGAAGGCCAGCCGGTCAACGGCGAAGTGGTGACGGCGATCGCCAAGCGCTACCCGAACCTGCCGATCCAGATCGGCGGCGGCATCCGCTCCCTGGAAACCATCGAACACTACGTGAAAGCAGGCGTGAGCTACGTGATCATCGGCACCAAGGCCGTGAAAGACCCGGCCTTCGTCGCCGAAGCCTGCCGTGCGTTCCCCGGCAAAGTGATCGTGGGCCTGGACGCCAAGGACGGTTTCGTCGCCACCGACGGCTGGGCCGAGATCAGCACCGTCCAGGTGATCGACCTCGCCAAGCAGTTTGAAGCCGACGGCGTCTCCGCCATCGTTTATACCGACATCGCCAAAGACGGCATGATGCAGGGCTGCAACGTACCGTTCACCGCTGCGCTGGCCGCTGCCACCAAGATCCCGGTGATCGCTTCCGGCGGTATCCACAACCTCGGCGACATCAAGTCGCTGCTGGACGCGAAGGCGCCGGGGATCATCGGCGCCATCACCGGCCGGGCGATCTATGAAGGCACCCTGGACGTCGCTGAAGCCCAGGCTTACTGCGACGCCTACAACGGCTGAGGACTGACCATGGCGCTGGCCAAACGCATCATCCCTTGCCTGGACGTCGACAACGGTCGCGTGGTCAAGGGCGTCAAGTTCGAGAACATCCGTGACGCCGGCGACCCGGTGGAGATCGCCCGTCGCTACGACGAACAGGGTGCTGACGAGATTACCTTTCTCGACATCACCGCCAGCGTCGATGGTCGCGACACCACGCTGCATACCGTGGAGCGCATGGCCAGCCAGGTGTTTATCCCGCTGACCGTGGGTGGTGGCGTGCGCACCGTGCAGGACATTCGCAACCTGCTGAATGCCGGCGCGGACAAGGTTTCGATCAACACCGCCGCGGTGTTCAACCCGGAATTTGTCGGCGAAGCCGCACAGCACTTCGGTTCGCAATGCATCGTGGTTGCCATCGACGCCAAGAAAGTCTCCGGCCCGGGCGAAACCCCGCGCTGGGAGATCTTCACCCACGGCGGGCGCAAGCCGACCGGGCTGGATGCCGTGCAGTGGGCGATGAAGATGGAAGCCCTGGGTGCCGGTGAAATCCTGCTGACCAGCATGGACCAGGACGGCATGAAAAACGGCTTCGACCTGGGCGTGACCCGCGCCATCAGCGATGCCCTGGGCATCCCGGTGATTGCTTCCGGCGGCGTCGGCAACCTGCAGCACCTGGCCGACGGCGTGATCGAAGGCCACGCCAGCGCAGTGCTGGCGGCGAGTATTTTCCACTTTGGCGAATACACCGTGCCTGAGGCCAAGGCCTACATGGCGGCGCGCGGTATCGTCGTACGCTAAACGTCACTGGACACCATGGCAGGCTCGCGGCACTCTCTGGGCTTGCCATGGATTCCGGTAACTTTCATGTTCAAAGACCTGCTGCTCGCCCTCGCCAGTACCACCGTTCTGCTGACGGGTTCGGCTTACGCTGATGAACCGTCCGACGGCGCTTCCCTGGTGTTGCTGACGGAAAACTTCCCGCCGTACAACATGGCGAAAAACGGCAAGAACTTCGCCAAGGAAGAGAACATCGAAGGCATTGCCGTGGACATCGTCCGCGAGACGTTCCAGCGTGCCGGTATTTCCTACAACCTGACCCTGCGGTTCCCTTGGGACCGGATCTACAAACTCGCCCTGGAAAAACCCGGTTACGGCGTGTTCGTGATGGCGCGCTTGCCGGACCGTGAGGCGCTGTTCAAATGGGTCGGCCCCATCGGCCCGGACGATTGGGTGCTGCTGGCCAAGGCTGACAGCAAGATCCAGCTGAGCGACCTTGAGCAGGCGCGGCGCTACAAGATCGGCGCCTACAAGGGCGACGCCATCGCCGAGAGCCTGGAGAAGCAGGGGCTCAAGCCGGTGATCGTGTTGCGGGATCAGGACAACGCGAAAAAGCTGGTGGATGGCCAGATCGACCTGTGGGCCACCGGGGACCCGGCGGGCCGTTATCTGGCACGCCAGGTCGGGGTGACCGGGCTCAAGACTGTGTTGCGTTTCAACAGCGCGGAGCTGTACCTGGCGCTGAACAAAAACGTGCCGGATGACGTAGTGGCGAAACTCCAGGCGGCCCTCGATCAGTTACGGCAGGAGGGTGTCGTCGATGAAATCATGGGGCGTTATCTCTAGGTTGTTTTCTGTGGGCTCGGGCACCGCTGCTGGTACTTCCTCTGGCTCCTCAACAGCAGTAACCGCCGCTTCAGGTTGCAGCAGCTCGCTGAAGTAGACGTTATCTCCGCTGGCATAGGTCAGGGTTGGCCCGAGCTGGCTGCCGTCAGCCCGCAATAGCTCGTATCGGCTTTTGACCAGGTAGGCAGCGATGGATTTATTCGCCGGGATGTAAGCCATCACATCCGCCACGCCCTCCCGTTCCCAGCCTTGTGCGGTCAAGCCCGTATGCGTGAAGTCGCGATTGAGGTTGGCACTGATACTCAACGGATGCCGGGGTGCCCAGGCAGCCTTTATATCGACGCCGGTCAAGGAGCGCAGGCCCATGGAGAAGTCACTGATCTCTCCTTTTGCGAATACCCAACTGAAGGTTTGGCTTGCTGGCGTGGTGTTTTGACCGCTGGCCACCAAGCTGTACTGGTCGATTCTTTTCAACCGATATACCGGGCAGGTTTGCAGTTTTTCCAGGGGCGTCAGGGTCGGGTCGTTCACGGTAAACCAGGGCAGTTCGCACACATGAATGCCCTCTGTTACCTGCTCCGGCATCGTGCGTCCTGGTGCCATTTCGGGTGAAAGTGGCGGCAAATCTTCGGAATGAAGCGCAAGGTCCAGCCGCAGGGCGTGCACCGGGCTTTGCCTGGTTGGCTTGGCATAGCCCTCGGCGCCGGTAAAGGTGCCCGGTGCCAGGTAGGCTTGGCCAGGAGCTGCTTGCGACGGGGAGACACCCCAGGCGCTGAAGTCCCGGTGGGCGCCGCTGCCTTGGTCGCTCCAGATCAACTGGTCGACATAGGCCTGAGTCACCAGGTCTTCTCTGACACAGCGGATGGTATTGCGTGGTGGTTTGTCGTTACCGAGGCCACAGACCAGCCCCATCGCCACATAACCTTCTGGAGCGGTGGGCCGCCAGATTGAGAAATTGGCGCGTGCCCTTGGTCCCGAGTGTTCCCAGACTCTCTCGAAGTCGACGGGGGGCCGCAAGGCGGTGCCATTCTCCCGGTCAACTTCGCTGACAACAGCGACGATGTTCAGTTGATTGATGTTGTGGTAACCCGCCACCGCCACATCACCCAGCGGGACGAAGTTGCCCAGCGCGTCGGAGGATGTGCTCGGGCGCCAGAAGGTCACGGGTTTTTCGGCGCGAGTGCCTTTGTCGTTCCATACAGGAACGAACTCGGTGGTGAAGTTGATCAGCAGGTCTTTGTATTGCAGTGAGTTCATCTACAGACTCTCCAGTGGATACGAAGATCCACTATCGAAGAGTCCGCTCGGTCAGGCGCGGTAGCTATATAGCACTAGCGGTAAGTGCCGTTTTTTCCGTGCCCGGCCATGGCCTGGTTGCTGCGCAGGCTGATCATCAACTTGATGTCGATCCACTCGATGCCCTGGGCCTTGAGCTTGGGCAGCTCACGTTCGAGTACCGCCAGGGTCTGTGGATAAGGGTGGCCGATCATCACCGCCGAACCCTGTTTGTGGGCCAGCTTGATCGCGGTCTGCAGCTGGGTGGTGATGGCCGCTTCAGTGCGTTCGTCGTCGAGGAACACATCCCGCGAGACGCTGGCCAGGCCAATCTTTTGCGCCTCGGCGGCGGCGACGGTTTTAGCGCTGGTGCGGCTGTCGACGAAGAACTTGTGGCGTCGTTGCAGCTCACCCATCAACCAGGCCATGGCCTCCGGCTGGGCGGTCATGCGGCTGCCCATGTGGTTGTTGATGCCGGCGGTGTAGGGCACTGCCTTGAAGGCCGCGTCCAGGCGTTTGCCCAGCTCTTCGATAGGCAGGTCGGGGTGCCAGGCGAACGGGCCGGTGGCCGGGTCCATGGGCATGTGCAGGATGACGATCTTGCCGGCCTTGTGGGCTTCGCGGGCGAATTCGGCGGCGTGGGGTGTGTCGGGCATGATCGCCGTGGTCACCGGGCCGGGCAGGGCGAGCACACGACGATCCCGGGGCAGGTTTTGCCCAAGGTCGTCGATGATCAGGGTCAGGTAGGCTTTGTGTTCAGCGGGGGCTGCACTGGCGGGGTTGCCTTGGGCGACTCCCGCCAGACAGCACAGCAAAGCGATGATCAGTCCACGGCGCATATCAACGGCTGCGCGTAATGCTCAGGCCCTTGAGCAGGCTCAGCGCCTGGGCCAACTGATAATCGTCGTCCTGCGGCATCGGTTTGGCTTTCGAGCCGCTGCCGGTCGGCTGGTCGGCGCCGCCGTTGCCATTGCCCAGGTGGCCTTGCAGGTCCGCTTCCTTGTAGAACTCGCTGTCGGCTTCGTTGGTGATCTTGGCCTTGCGCACTTCGATGTCCGGCACGATGCCCTGGGCCTGGATCGAGCGACCGTTCGGCGTGTAGTACAGCGCCGTGGTGATCTTCAAGGCACGCTCGTTGTTCAGCGGCAGCACGGTTTGCACCGAGCCTTTGCCGAAGCTGGTGGTGCCCATCAGCACGCCGCGTTTCTGGTCTTGCAGGGCGCCGGCGACGATTTCCGAAGCCGAGGCGCTGCCGCCGTTGATCAGCACAACCATCGGCACGCCTTCGCTGAGGTCGTTGCCGGTGGCCGAGAAGCGCAGCTCGGAGTTGGCGATACGGCCCTTGGTGTAGACGATCAGGCCCTTGGTGATGAAGTGGTCGACCACCTCCACAGCGGCCTGCAACACGCCGCCCGGGTTGTTGCGCAGGTCGAGCACGATGCCGCTGAGTTTCTTGCCGTTGTCTTTGCGCAGCTTGGCGAGGGCCTTGGCCACTTCGTCGCCGGTCTTGACCTGGAACTGGGTGATACGGATGTAGCCGTAGCCCGACTCCAGCAGCTGGCTCTTCACGCTCTTGACCGTGATGGTGGCGCGGGTCAGGGTCACGTCGAACGGCGTGCCGCCGTCGCGCACCAGGGTCAGGGTGATTTTCTGGCCGATCTTGCCGCGCATCTTGTCGACGGCTTCGGTCATGGTCTGGCCGCGGGTCGGCTGGCCGTTGATCTTGACGATAAAGTCACCGGCCTGGATGCCGGCCTTGGACGCAGGGGTGTCATCGATCGGCGAAACGACCTTGATGTTGCCGTCGTCGGCGCCGACTTCAATGCCCAGGCCACCGAATTCACCACTGGTGCTCTCCTGCAGCTCGGCGAAATCTTCCGGGCCCAGGTAGGCGGAGTGCGGGTCAAGGTTGCTGAGCATGCCCTTGATGGCATTTTCCAGCAGGGTCTTGTCGTCCACAGGTTCGACATAAGCGGCCTTGATCCGGTCCATGACCTCGGCAAAGGTGCGCAACTCGTCCAGCGGCAGCGGGGCCTTGGTGGTCGCGGCCGTGGCCGACTGGGCGGTCTGGTCGGCGAATGCCAAAGGCGCGCCGATCACCAGAGCGATCGTCAGGGCCAGCGATGTGAGGCGGGACAAATGCAGCATGTCGAACGAACTCCTAATGTAGATGCGACCCTTATCCTTGGGTACGGCACCATTGTGCCGGGTCGCTCGGGCGGCCCTGCTGACGAATAGCGAAGTACAGCGCCGGGGTGTCCTGGCCACCACTGTTACCGACAGTGGAGATGGATTCACCGGCTTTTACAACATCACCTGCCGCTTTAAGCAAAGTTTGATTGTGGCCGTAAAGGCTCAAATAGCCATTACCGTGGTCAAGAATCACCAGCAAACCTGCACCACGCAGCCAATCGGCGAATACCACGCGGCCGCCGTGGATAGCGTGGACCTGGGTGCCGGCACCGGCACTGATCATCACACCGTCCCACTTGGCGCGGGTGTCATCGCCACGGGTTTCACCAAAGCGTGCCAGTAATCGACCATCAACTGGCCATGGAAGTTTGCCCCGAGCTGAAGCAAAAGGTCCGCCGAAGGATTCGCCGGCGCTGGAAACCAGCGGGCCAGGCGCTGCACGCGCCGGTTTACGCGGGGCCGGGGCGTCGGTAGTGGCGCTGGCGACTGCCTCGGCGGCTTCACGCTCGCGCTTTTTTTCGGCTTCCTGCTGGGCAAGCAGCGCTTTTTGCCGCGCCTGCTCTGCCTCACGGGCCTGGCGAGCGAGGGTTTCCTCGATGGTTTTCAGGACTTTACCGAGGTCAGCCTGGTCTTGCTCGCGGGCCTGGAGCTTGGCGTCACGGGCCTTCACGTCGTCATTCAGCTTGGCCAGCGCCTGCTGGCGCTCCTTGCGGACCTTGTCCAGCTCGTCGCGCTGGCTGTCGAGGGCGGTTTTCTGGTCGAGCAGCTGCGACTGCTGGTTGGCGATTTCCTGCTCGACGTTGGCCAACTGGCGCAGGGTCTCGTTGAAGCTTTTCAGTTGCTCCAGGCGGGCCTTGCTCAGGTAGTCGTAATAGGTAAGGGTGCGGGCGAATTTTTCCGGGTTCTGCTGGTTGAGCAGCAGCTTGAGGTATTCCTGGCGGCCGTTCTGGTAAGCGGCGCGGGCCTGGATCGCGATCAGGCGTTGCTGTTCAACGCGGGCGCTCTGGAGTTTTTTTTTCTCAGCGTCGAGTCGCTCCAGTTCCGACTCGCTCTTCTTTAGTTCTTTTTGCAGCTCCTGGACCTGCTTCTCCAGCTTGCCCATCTCGGTTTCCGTGCCGCGCAGGTCTTTCTGCACGCCGGACTTCTCTTCCTGGAGCTTGCCGAGCAGCTTCTTCAGCTCGGTAATGTCCTGACGCGTAGCGTCCAACTGTTGTTGGGTTTGTGCGCGCTCATCGGCAAACGCCGGTTGGAGCAGGCAGACAAGAGCAAGGGTAATCAAGGCGCGAAGCATAGAGGCGGGCGACACCAGGGAAAGGGACGGCCTAGTATGCCCGCCAAGCGCTGCAAAAAAAACGCCCAATTCGGCTTGGCAGGCAAGTTAGGTGCCCAGTGGCCGCATTCTGCAAGCAATTGTGGGCAAGTCCCATAGCCCTTTGAAGGCGACGAGCGGTAGAGAGCGTCGTGTCGTGCTTCTGCAGTTGTTTTGTGTGCTTCGCGAAATGCCTTGAAATGCTCCACCCTGACGGTGCATTTGCGCTCGGAATAGACTCTTCGGCCCTGTTAATCCGACGGTCGGCATAGTCAGTAATGCCTTGTATTCACGAGTCAAAAGGCCAGCATACGTGGCTTGATTATGGGCTTCCCGATCTTCGTAGTCTGGATCGGGCCTTGCGAGCGCGTCCACTTGAGGAAGTGGCCGCCGGCAATGACGTCGAAGCGGCCATCGATATAGTCGCAATGCATTTTGGCATTGCCCATTCGAGCTGTTCGGAAGTGGAAGTTGCCTCGCCTTTGGGGCAAATAGCGATCGGGCGTAGCTGTCTGCAGCACATTGTTGAAAAGCGGCAGGACGCCAGAGAGCGTTATGTCAGGTTCGCCTTGGACACATTGACGGGGCCTCTGGAAATATGGCGTGTTGCTTATAGCGATTGCTCCGCCCGTTTAGCATTCATTGGGGCTTATGAATCCAGGAGGCAGATGCTGGTGGTGGTCAATATTCAGGCTGGCAATGTGCTGTGGAACTTCATGCAGACAGACGCCAAGGCCTTGAACAAGTATCGTCATGGTGAGTTGCTCTACAAGCGTTACGAGCTTTTGTGACGCCCAAAGAAAAGGGCAGCTCTTTCGAACTGCCCTAAGTAGTGCTTGCTTGATATTCATATACACACCCTCAAGCAGGGGTGTGGAGGTCTCACCCTACGCGGATATCCAGCCATCTGCGGGGTTCCTACGCCAGTTATCGCCGCTGGAGGCAACTGGTTTCGCGCTCAAGTCCATTATTGACGGGCTGCCTGTTTTGAGCAACCCCTGAACTGTGTCAGACCAGAATCGAAGTGCCAGTCATCTCTTTCGGCTTCTCCAGCCCCATCAGCATCAACATGGTCGGTGCCACGTCGGCCAGCACGCCGCCATCACGTACTTTAAAGTCACGTTTGCCTACGTAGATGAATGGCACCGGCTCGGTGGTGTGGGCGGTGTGGGCCTGGCCGGTGGATTCGTCGGACATTTGCTCGCAGTTGCCGTGGTCGGCGGTGATCAGCGCTTCGCCGCCCACCTTGTCCAGCGCGTCGACGATGCGGCCGACGCACAGGTCCAGGCATTCCACGGCTTTTACCGCCGCTTCCAGGTTGCCGCTGTGGCCCACCATGTCACCGTTGGCGTAGTTGACCACGATCACGTCGTAGCGCTGGTGTTCGATGGCGTCGACGATCTTGTCCGTGACTTCCGGGGCACTCATCTCCGGCTGCAGGTCGTAGGTGGCGACTTTCGGCGACGGGATCAGGATGCGTTCTTCACCCGGGAACGGTTCTTCACGACCGCCGGAGAAGAAGAAGGTCACGTGGGCGTATTTCTCGGTTTCGGCAATGCGCAGTTGGGTCTTGCCGTTTTTCGCCAGGTAATCCCCCAGTACGTTTTCCAGGCTGCCCGGGGCGAATGCCGACGGGGCCGGGATGTTGGCGGCGTATTGGGTCAGCATCACGAATTCGACTTTCGGCTGGCGGGCGCGCTCGAAGTCCTTGAAGCCGGCATCGACGAATACGTGGCTCAGCTCGCGGGCACGGTCGGCGCGGAAGTTCATGAACACCACGGCGTCGCCATCTTCGACCTTGACCGGTTCGCCGATGGTGGTGGCCTTGACGAACTCGTCACTCTCGCCACGGGCGTAGGCGGCCTCCAGGCCTTCCTGGGCGGTGGCGGCGTTGAATTCGGCCTGGCCGTCGACGATCAGGTTGTAGGCCTGTGCCACGCGGTCCCAGCGGTTGTCGCGGTCCATGGCGAAGTAGCGGCCAACCAGACTGGCGATGCGGCCTTTGCCGAGGGTCTTGAAGGTTTCATCCAGCAGTTCGATGGAGGACTGGGCACTTTTCGGCGGGGTGTCGCGGCCGTCGAGGAACGCGTGCAGGTAGATCTTCTCGGCGCCGCGCTTGAAGGCCAGTTCGGCCATGGCGATCAGGTGGTCCTGGTGGCTGTGGACGCCGCCGTCCGACAGCAGGCCCATGAAGTGCACGGCCTTGCCGGCCTTGACCGCTTTATCCACTGCCGCGCAGATGTTTGGGTTCTCGAAAAACTCACCGTCGCGGATCGCTTTGGTCACGCGGGTGAAGTCTTGATAGACCACTCGTCCGGCACCGAGATTCATATGGCCGACTTCCGAGTTGCCCATTTGGCCGTCCGGCAGGCCAACATCCATGCCCGAGCCCGAGATCAGGCCGTTCGGAACGGTAGCGCTCAGACGGTCCAGTACTGGCTTGCTGGCCGAGTACACGGCGTTGTCGTGGTGGCTTTCACTGTGTCCGAAGCCATCGAGAATTATCAGGACCAAAGGTTTAGGCGTAGTAGTCATAGATCCTCTCGCGGCGGTAATGAATGAAGGGAATAGAAAAGGGAGTGGCAGTTTAAAGCGAAGTTCCGACCACGTCACCGCTTTACGGGGGTTGGCCGACCATGACGGCTGTGTATACTTACCGCCATTTTAACGCCCTGGAACCTCCTTGATGGTTGATCACCTGATTGCATTTGCCACTACCCACTATTTGCTCGCTGGTGCGTTCGTCGTACTGCTGGCGCTGCTGATCGCTCACGAATTGAGCCGCGGTGGCCGCAGCCTCAGCACGTCCGAGCTGACCGCCCTGGTCAACAAGGATGAGGCCGTAGTGGTGGACATTCGTCCCGCCAAGGATTTCGCCGCCGGTCACATTGTCGGCGCGCTGAACATTCCCCAGGACAAACTGATTTCGCGCCTGGCCGAGCTGGAAAAGCACAAGGCCAAGACCATTATCCTGGTCGACGCCCAGGGCCAGCACTCCGGCACCCACGCCCGCGAGATGCTGAAAACCGGCTTCAACGCCGCCAAACTGTCGGGTGGTATTTCCAGCTGGCGTGGCGATAACCTGCCGCTGGTGAAGTGATATGAGCCAGGTTGTCGTTTATTCCAGCGATTATTGCCCTTATTGCATGCGGGCCAAGGCCCTGCTTGTGAAAAAGGGCATTGCCTTCGAAGAGATCAAGGTTGATGGCAAGCCCCAGGTGCGCGCCGAGATGACCAAGAAAGCGGGACGCACGTCCGTGCCGCAGATCTGGATCGGTGACAAGCATGTCGGTGGTTGCGATGACCTGTTCGCACTCGAGCGCGCCGGTAAACTGGATGCGCTGCTTCACGTCTGACTCCTAACCCCTAAAAGACCCCAAGATCACGAAGGATCTGCGATGACTGACCAACAGAACACCGAAGCGGCAGCAGAAGAAGCTCAAGGCCCACAATTTTCCCTGCAGCGTATTTACGTACGTGACTTGTCGTTCGAAGCGCCGAAAAGCCCGGCCATCTTCCGTCAGGAATGGACCCCGAGCGTTGCGCTGGACCTGAACACCCGTCAGAAGGCACTGGAAGGTGACTTCCACGAGGTCGTGCTGACCCTGTCGGTCACCGTCAAGAACGGCGAAGAAGTGGCCTTCATTGCTGAAGTGCAACAGGCCGGTATCTTCCTGATCCAGGGCCTGGACGAAGCGTCCATGAGCCACACCCTGGGCGCGTTCTGCCCGAACATCCTGTTCCCGTATGCCCGTGAGACCCTGGACAGCCTGGTCACCCGTGGCTCGTTCCCGGCGCTGATGCTGGCCCCGGTGAACTTCGATGCCCTGTATGCGCAAGAGCTGCAGCGCATGCAACAGGAAGGCTCGCCAACGGTTCAGTAAGCTGTTCTGAGCAACGACGCCGATCCAATGTGGGAGCGGGCTTGCTCGCGAAAGCGGTACTTCAGTCGATATCTTCGTTGACTGGCACTCCGCTTTCGCGAGCAAGCCCGCTCCCACATTCGTTATGCAGTGTTACTTGAACCCCAGTTGCCGCCAACCTTCGTAAACCGCGACGGCCACGGTATTGGACAGGTTCAGGCTGCGGCAGCCTTCGCGCATCGGCAGGCGCAGGCGGTGGCCGTCTGGCAGGGCGTCCAGCACGTCTGCCGGCAGGCCGCGGCTTTCCGGGCCGAACAGGAAGGCGTCGCCTTCGGCAAAGCTGGCATCATGGAACGGCCGCGAACCCTTGGTGGTAAACGCGAACAACCGTGGGTGGTTCAGGCTTTCCAGGCAGCTGGCAAGGTCGGCGTGGCGTTGCAGGGTGGCGTACTCGTGGTAGTCCAGCCCGGCGCGGCGCAGGCGCTTGTCGTCCATGTCGAAACCCAAGGGCTCGATCAAATGCAGGTGGCAGCCACTGTTGGCGCACAGCCTGATAACGTTGCCGGTATTCGGCGGAATTTCTGGTTGAAAAAGGATGACGTGAAACATGCACGGCTCCGAAGGCAAAGATGCGCTGCATTCTACCCCTGAAGAAGACCCCAGGCCGAAGCTATTGCCACGGGTTTTAGGCTCGTTGGCGATTGTCGGCTTGATGGTGGGCCTGATGATCGGCCGGCTGACCACGCCAGACCCGGTTGAGCTGCAGCAGGTAGAGCCCGCCGCCGATGGCCTGGTGGTGTGGTTCAACAGCGAACCCAAGCTGCACGGCGAGCATATCGACGGCACCGTGGCGCTGCTGTTCGACGCGCTTGGCAAGGCCCAGGGCGGCCAATTGAAGGTCAATGACAAGGATGTGAACTGGCGCGTACGCAAGACCGATGGCGGCTTGCTGCTGAACCTGGTGGCGGCTCGGCCGTTGCGCGGGGAGTGGTCGGGAGAGAAGGCCGATGGACGCTGGCGGGTGGAGATCCATCTCCAGGAGCAATAAAAGAGGGAATCCCCGGCCTGCCTGTACCAAGGTTCCCAAAACGGGCTGGGGCTATGGGCGCGTTGCCTCATAAGCCCCGGGTGTAAAGAAGGGAGTTCCCGGCCTGCCTGTACCAGGGCTCCCAAAACGGGGTGAAGCCAAAGGCTTCGGTGTTAAAGAGGGAATCCCCGGCCTGCCTGTACCGAGGTTCCCGAAACGGGTGTGGGGCGCGACGCGATCCGCATCAAGCACCCCGGGTGTTAAAGAGGGGATTCTCGGCCTGCCTGTACCAAGGTCCCCGAAACTGGGTAGTGACAGGGTTATTGCAGGGCGCGTGCCAGAATTGCGAAGTGGCGCCAAAAAATTTCTTCAGAAAGCGCAAAGCCCCGGAATACGGGGCTTTGGCTTTTTTGGGTTTTAATATTTTCTTAACAAGGCATGGGTTTCAGGCGTTGGATAAGTGCGCGATGCCGGTTCGTGGTGCATTGAAGCGGTGCACAGTGCTGAAACCTTGTGGAGATCCAAATGTGGGAGCGGGCTTGCTCGCGAAGGCGGCGCGTCAGTCGATACGTATGTTGACTGAACCATCGCCTTCGCGAGCGAGCCCGCTCCCACACTGGATCTTCGGTGTACTTGAGGGATCAATCAGCCTTCATCGCCCTCATCATCATCCCCACCGTCAACCTTCATCCCCAGCTCCTTGATCTTGCGTGTCAGCGTATTGCGGCCCCAGCCCAGCAGCACGGCGGCGTCGCGACGACGTCCAGCAGTATGCTTGAGGGCGGTTTCGATCATGATTCGCTCGAAAGCCGGCACAGCGCTGTCCAGCAGGTTCGACTGGCCACGTGCCAGGGCCTGGTCGGCCCATTGGCGCAGCGCCTGCTCCCAGTTGGTCACCGGTGCCGAATCCTGCGGCAGGCTCAGCAGCTCAGGCGGCAGGTCGCTGATATGCACTTCGCGCCCCGAAGCCATCACCGTGATCCAGCGGCAGGTGTTCTCCAGCTGACGCACGTTGCCCGGCCATGGCAGGTTCTTCAGGTATTCCTCGGTCTCGCTTTTCAGCAGCTTCGGCTCGACGGCCAGCTCCTGGGCGGCGCGGCTGAGGAAGTGACGGGCCAGGGTCGGGATGTCCTCGCGACGGTCCGACATCCGTGGGATGTGGATGCGGATCACGTTCAGGCGGTGGAACAAGTCTTCACGGAATTTCCCGGCGTGCACCAGGGTTTCCAGGTTCTGGTGCGTCGCCGCGATGATACGTACGTCGACCTTGACCGGGGTGTGCCCGCCTACCCGATAAAACTCGCCGTCGGCCAGGACCCGCAGCAAGCGCGTCTGGGTGTCGGCCGGCATGTCGCCGATTTCATCGAGGAACAGCGTGCCGCCGTCGGCCTGTTCAAAACGGCCACGGCGCAGGTTGGCCGCACCGGTGAACGCGCCTTTTTCATGGCCGAACAGTTCCGACTCCATCAAGTCTTTCGGGATCGCCGCCATGTTCAGCGCAATGAACGGCGACGCCGCCCGTGGGCTGTGACGGTGCAGGGCGTGGGCCACCAGCTCTTTACCGGTACCCGACTCGCCATTGATCAGCACGGTGATGTTGGAGTGGCTCAAGCGCCCGATGGCGCGAAACACTTCCTGCATCGCCGGCGCTTCGCCGATGATTTCCGGGGTACGGGTCAGGGCCGGCGGGGCTTCCTGGTTCTGCTGTTCCTGGGCGTGCTGGTTGGCGCGTTTTACCAGCGCCACCGCTTCGTCCACGTCGAACGGTTTTGGCAGGTATTCAAAGGCGCCGCCCTGATAGGACGCGACAGCGCTGTCCAGGTCCGAGTGCGCGGTCATGATGATCACCGGCAGGCGCGGGTGCTGCTCGCGAATCCGCGCCAGCAAGTCCAGGCCGCTGGCGCCGGGCATGCGGATGTCGGAGATGATCACATCGGGCTGCTGGCGAGCCAGGCGGCTCATCACCCCGTCGGCGCTGTCGAAGCTCTGGGTGGTCATGCCTTCCTGTTGCAAGGCTTTCTCCAGGACCCAGCGGATAGAACGGTCGTCATCGACGATCCAGACAGTTTCACTACGGCTCATGTCGATGGGGCTCCTTGTTCCAGTGGCAGAAAGATCGAGAAGGTGGTGTGACCGGGATGGCTCTCACATTCGATCAAACCCTGGTGCTGGCTGATGATGTTCTGGGTAATGGCCAAGCCGAGCCCGGTACCGTCCGGGCGGCCGCTGACCATTGGGAAAAAGATGGTTTCCTGCAGTTCTGCAGGGATGCCGGGGCCGTTGTCGATGATCTCGACTTTGGTCACCAGGCGATGGCGCACGTGGCCAATGGTGAACTGGCGCAGGGCACGGGTGCGCAGGCTGATGCGGCCCAGGCGCAGCTCGTTCTGGCTGCTGATGGCCTGCATGGCGTTACGCACGATATTGAGCACCGCCTGGATCATCTGCTCGCGGTCGATCAATACGTCGGGAATGCTTGGGTCGTAGTCGCGCACCAAGGTGATGCAGCCCTGGCTTTCGGCTTCCACCAACTGGCAAACCCGCTCCAGCACTTCGTGCACGTTGGTCATTGCCAGCGACGGCAGCTTGTTGGAGCCGAGCATGCGGTCTACCAGGTTACGCAGGCGGTCGGCTTCCTCGATGATGACGTTGGTGTAGTCCTTGAGGTTTTCGTCCGGCAGCTCGCGGGCCAGCAGCTGTGCGGCACCGCGAATCCCGCCCAGGGGGTTCTTGATCTCATGGGCCAGGCCGCGTACCAGCATTTTGCTGGTTTCCTGCTTGGACAGTTGCGCCTCTTCCTTGGTGATGCGCAGCAGGCGATCGCGAGGATGCACCTCCAGCAGCAACAAGGTGGCGCCGTGGCTGAGGATTGGTGTAACCGCGTAGTCGACGGTGAGGGTCTGGCCGGTGAGGGCGGTGAGCATCGCTTCGCGCTTGGTGAACGGGTGCGCCTGCTCCACGGCCTGGCGCAACGAGCTCAAGGCCTCGGCCGACTCAGTAAACAGCTCACTGATGAATTGCCCATGGCTGCGCTGCCCGCTGATGGCCAGCAGCATCTCCGCCGCCGGGTTCATGTACTCAAGGCGCAGTTCGTCATTGAGCAGAATGGTCGCGGTGGTCAGGTTGTCGAGTAACAGGCGGTGCAGTGCGTCGCTGATGGTCATTAGGACCTCTTTTGGAGCAAGGCGCGGGCTTGAGGCACACGCTGATACAAGGAAAATGCAAAAACCAAACCAAAGCTCCGAAAAGAAGCGTTAAAGCCCTGAAATGGGGGCTTAAGGCGCGAAACTGTGGCGTTCTGCCAGCTTGGACGGGAAGTTTCGAACCAAAATGGGTTGCGTAAGTGGGAAGGGTGCAGCGTATCGCACCAATATAGTGCGGTTTTGAAAAGTCTGTTCAGGAAGCTGGTGGCAGCGACTGATTGGCTGAATGGGTCGGATCTAAATTGTGGGAGCGGGCTTGCTCGCGAAGGCGGCGTGTCAGTCATGCATATATCAACTGACACACCGCCTTCGCGAGCAAGCCCGCTCCCACATTTTTGATGGCGTTCGCAATTTTAGATTTTATAGAGGCACAGCTCGGCAGTGGCGCGGATCATTGCCAGCTGGTGCAGCGCGTCTTTGGCAGGTGCGTGATTGGCCTGGGCCAGCCATTGCGGGCATTGCGGGTTGGTGCGCTCCGGGGTGAAGTCCGCCAGCTGTTGCAGCAGGCGTTTTTGCAGCAGGTCCAGTTTAGGGCGGATCTGGCCGACCAGATCCGGGCGTGGGTCATTCGGCGCCTTGCCTTGCAGCTGCCAATCGGACAAGTGGGCGTATTGCACCAGTTTGTTCGCCTCGATCTGGGCCAAGAAAAACTGCTCGGCCTGGGCCGGTTCCAGTTTGTAGCTCGGCGCCTGGGCGACGACGCTGGCGATCACGTCCTGCTCCCGTGGGCGGTCTTCGACGGGCTTGTGGCTGTCCCATTTGCTCAGGGCCACCTGGTCGGCAATCGCCAGGCGTTCGGCAATGCTGTCGAGCAGCGGGGCGAGGGTGGGTGGTGCTGCGAATACATTGGCGCTGATGGCCAGCAAGATGAACCCAGTTTTGAGTTTCAAGGCAGATCCCTCTTCTGTAGGGGCGAGCTTGCTCGCGAAGGTCGTTAACGATAACGCGTAAATATTGAAGAAATGCGGCGCCTTTGAATTTTTCGCGGGCAAGCCCGCTCCCACAGGGTTTTGCGGGCAAAAAAAAGACCTCCCGAAGGAGGCCTTTTTCATCACGCCACGTTACGCAGCGCTACCGGATCAGCAGCTGTAGTACAGCTCGTATTCCAGTGGGTGTACGAAGGTGCGGACCTTGATTTCTTCTTCGCTTTTCAGGGCGATGTAGGCATCGATAAAGTCGTCGCTGAACACGCCGCCTTTGGTCAGGAACGCACGGCCCTTGTCCAGCTCTTCCAGGGCTTCTTTCAGGCTGCCGCATACTTGTGGGATCTCTTTGGCCTCTTCAGGCGGCAGGTCGTACAAGTTTTTGTCGGCGGCATCGCCAGGGTGGATCTTGTTCTGGATACCGTCCAGGCCGGCCATGACCAGAGCAGCGAAGGCCAGGTACGGGTTGGCTGCCGGATCCGGGAAACGGGCTTCGATACGGCGAGCGCG
Source organism: Pseudomonas sp. E6002 (assembly GCF_013385565.1). Taxonomy (NCBI): domain Bacteria; kingdom Pseudomonadati; phylum Pseudomonadota; class Gammaproteobacteria; order Pseudomonadales; family Pseudomonadaceae; genus Pseudomonas; species Pseudomonas sp. E6002. The sequence goes on from NZ_JACAPT010000017.1 coordinate 160,222, forward strand.
AGGGCTGGACACGTAAGGAATACGGATCGAAGCGGAACGGTTGCGAGCCGAGTAGGCGAGCATTACCGGAGCTTCGAAACCTGGGACCAGACGCTTGTAGGAGTTGGTCGACGGGTTGGTGAAGCCGTTCAGGGCCTTACCGTGCTTGATGATACCGCCGATGAAGTACAGGGCAGTGTCGGACAGGCCGGCATAACCTTCGCCAGCGAAGGTGTTCTTGCCTTCTTTGGCGATGGACAGGTGAACGTGCATACCCGAACCGTTATCGCCGTACAGAGGCTTAGGCATGAAGGTAGCGGTACGGCCGTAGGCATCAGCCACGTTGTGTACGCAGTACTTCAGGGTCTGAACTTCGTCAGCCTTGGCAACCAGGGTGTTGAACTTCACGCCGATTTCGTTCTGGCCGGCAGTCGCCACTTCGTGGTGGTGAACTTCGATGACCAGGCCCATCTCTTCCATGGCGTTGCACATGGAGGTACGGATTTCGTGGTCGTGGTCGAACGGAGGAACCGGGAAGTAGCCGCCTTTGATACCTGGACGGTGGCCTTTGTTGCCGCCTTCCACGTCCTGGTCGGACATCCACGAACCTTGTTCGGAGAAGATCTTGAACATGGAGCCAGAGATGTCGGACTTGAACTTGACCGAATCAAAGATGAAGAATTCTGGTTCTGGACCTACGAATACGGTGTCGCCGATACCGGTCGACTTCAGGTATTCCTCGGCACGCTTGGCGATCGCACGTGGGTCACGGTCGTAGCCCTGCATGGTCGAAGGCTCGATCACGTCGCAGACGATAATCAAGGTTGGGTCTTCGGTGAACGGGTCGAGTACGGCAGTGCTGTCGTCCGGCATCAGGATCATGTCGGAAGCTTCGATGCCTTTCCAGCCGGCAATGGAGGAGCCGTCGAACATTTTGCCTTCTTCGAAGAAGGCGTCATCCAGCGCGTCGCGAGCCGGCATGGTCACGTGGTGCTGAGTGCCTTTGGTGTCCGTGAAGCGCAGATCAATCCATTTGACGTCATGATCTTTGATGAGTTGAACCGACTTCGACATAGTGTCCTCCGGGTGGCTTCGGGCTGGGGTAGTGGAGTAGCCCTTAGAATGTGGGTGATGCCGGCGCGAATACTCGACCAAGGCAACCTGCCTCACAAGAGAGCAAATTGCATGCCAGTGCCCCGACATGGGTTTTTTGCCACAAAAACGCCCCTATAAAGGTGCAATCCGCTGAAACGGAAGAAATTGCGCACCGCAATGTAGCGCTTATTTTGGTTTATGACCCGTTTTGGTGCGCGAAAGGTCAGTTGCATATTAACTGGTTAAACCTTGAGCGATTTCCGCTATAATCCGCGCCCCCCTTTTTCGGCTGGGCCTGCGCGCGCTGTTTTCATGAAATTAATCGTTAAAGTCTTCCCCGAGATCACCATCAAGAGCCGACCGGTACGGATGCGTTTCATCCGTCAATTGGCCAAGAACATCCGTGCCGTGCTCCGCGATCTGGACCCGGCTGTGGTGGTGAATGGTGTGTGGGACAATCTCGAGCTGGAAACCCGCCTCACAGACCCCAAGGCCCTGAAGGACATGACCGAGCGCCTGAGCTGCGTGCCGGGCATCGCGCATTTCCTGCAGGTCGACGAGTACCCGCTGGGCGACTTCGACGACATCACCGAAAAGTGCAAGCAGCACTACGGCGATGTGCTGGCAGGCAAGGTGTTTTCAGTGCGTTGCAAACGCGCCGGCAAGCACCCGTTCAGCTCCATGGATGTCGAGAAATATGTGGGCAGCAAGCTGCGTCGCGAGTGCGGCGCTGCCGGAATTTCCCTGAAAGAGCCGCAAATTGAAGTGCGGATGGAAATTCGCGACCAACGGTTGTTTGTGATCCACAGCCAGCACGACAGCATCGGCGGCTACCCGCTGGGTGCCCTGGAACAGACCCTGGTATTGATGTCCGGCGGTTTCGATTCCACTGTCGCGGCCTACCAGATCATGCGCCGCGGGCTGATGAGCCACTTCTGCTTCTTCAAGCTGGGCGGGCGTGCACACGAATTGGGCGTGATGGAAGTCGCGCATTACATCTGGAAGAAGTACGGCAGCTCGCAACGGGTGCTGTTTGTCAGCGTACCGTTCGAGGAAGTCCTGGGAGAAATTCTCGGGAAAGTCGATAACAGTCATATGGGCGTAGTATTGAAGCGTATGATGTTACGCGCTGCGTCCCGAATCGCGGATCGGCTGGAAATCGACGCACTGGTCACCGGTGAAGCGATTTCCCAGGTGTCCAGCCAGACCCTGCCGAACCTGTCGTTGATCGACTCTGTGACCGAGAAGCTGGTACTGCGCCCGCTGATCGCCAGTCACAAGCAAGACATCATCGACCTGGCGACCCAGATCGGCACGGCGGATTTCGCCAAGCACATGCCGGAATATTGCGGGGTCATCTCGGTGAACCCCAAGACCCACGCCAAACGCAACCGCGTGGAGTACGAAGAACAACAGTTCGATATGGCGGTGCTCGAGCGTGCGCTTGAGAACGCCAAGCTGGTGCCGATCGATCGGGTTATCGACGAATTGGGCCAGGATTTGCAGATCGAAGAAGTCAGCGAGGCTCTGGCCGGTCAGATCATCATCGACATCCGTCACCCGGATGCCGCTGAAGACGAGCCGCTGGAAATTGCTGGCATCGACGTACAAACGCTGCCGTTCTATGCATTGAATGCGCGTTTCAAGGAACTGGATGACAGCCGTCAGTACCTGTTGTATTGCGACAAAGGCGTGATGAGTCGCCTGCATGCCCACCATTTGCTCAGTGAGGGGCATGCCAATGTGCGCGTTTATCGACCGAGCTAAGAGCCCGGGGCTGTTTGCCTGTGGCCTGCGTCACCGGCCCCCCGACTCTGCCGTCAAGCTGTAACGGCAAGGCCTGACTCTACTGTTAATCGCTGCCACGACCTGTCAGCACACCGAATCCTCTGATCGAGATACACAAGTGATCGAAAATCTACGCAACATCGCCATCATTGCTCACGTTGACCATGGTAAGACCACCCTGGTAGACAAACTCTTGCGTCAATCCGGCACCCTGGAGCGCAACGAGCTCAACGACGAGCGCGTGATGGACTCCAACGACCAGGAGAAAGAGCGCGGTATTACCATTCTGGCGAAAAACACCGCCATCAACTGGAACGGCTACCACATCAACATCGTGGATACCCCGGGCCACGCCGACTTCGGCGGCGAAGTTGAACGCGTAATGTCGATGGTTGACTCCGTTCTGCTGCTGGTTGACGCTCAAGACGGCCCTATGCCGCAAACCCGTTTCGTGACCAAGAAGGCTTTCGAAGCCGGCCTGCGTCCGATCGTGTGCATCAACAAGGTTGACCGTCCAGGCGCGCGTCCGGACTGGGTTCTGGACCAGATCTTCGACCTGTTCGACAACCTGGGTGCCACCGAAGAACAGCTGGACTTCAAAGTCGTCTACGCCTCGGCCCTGAACGGCATTGCCGGTCTGGAACACACCGACATGGCTGAAGACATGACCCCGCTGTACCAGTCGATCGTCGACAACGTACCGGCTCCGAAAGTTGACCGTGAAGGCCCGTTCCAGATGCAAATCTCGGCACTGGACTACAACAGCTTCCTGGGTGTTATCGGTGTTGGCCGTATCGCTCGTGGTAGCGTCAAGCCGAACACTCCGGTGGTCGCCATCGGCGCCGACGGCAAGAAGCGCAACGGTCGTATCCTGAAGCTGATGGGTCACCACGGCCTGCACCGCATCGACGTTGAAGAAGCGTTTGCCGGTGACATCGTGTGTGTGAGCGGTATGGACTCGCTGTTCATCTCCGACACCCTGTGCCAGCCGGACAACGTCGAGGCGATGAAGCCTCTGACCGTTGACGAGCCAACCGTTTCCATGACCTTCCAGGTAAACGACTCGCCTTTCTGCGGTAAAGAAGGCAAGTTCGTGACTTCCCGTAACATCAAGGAACGTCTGGACAAAGAGCTGCTGTACAACGTTGCTCTGCGCGTTGAAGAAGGCGACTCGGCTGACAAGTTCAAGGTTTCCGGCCGTGGTGAGCTGCACCTCTCGGTACTGATCGAAACCATGCGTCGCGAAGGCTTCGAAATGGGCGTTGGTCGTCCTGAAGTGATCATCCGTCAGGTTGACGGCGTGAAGCAGGAACCGTTTGAAAACGTCACCATCGACACCCCTGAAGAATCCCAGGGCAAGGTCATGGAAGAGATGGGCCTGCGTAAGGGCGACCTGACCAACATGGTGCCGGATGGCAAAGGCCGTGTGCGTCTGGAATACAACATCCCTGCTCGTGGTCTGATCGGTTTCCGTAACCAGTTCCTGACCCTGACCAACGGTGCTGGCATCCTGACCTCGATCTTCGATCGCTACGACACCATGAAGTCCGGCGACATGTCCGGTCGTCAGAACGGTGTTCTGGTATCGGTAGAAACCGGCAAGGCGCTGACCTACTCCCTGGAAACCCTCCAGGCGCGTGGCAAGCTGTTCGTTGAGCACGGTCAAGAGATCTACAACGGTCAGATCGTTGGCCTGAACAGCCGTGACAACGACATGGGCGTCAACCCAACCAAAGGCAAGAAGCTCGACAACATGCGTGCTTCGGGTAAAGACGAAACCATCGCTCTGGTTCCACCTGTTCGCTTCACCCTGGAACAGGCTCTGGAATTCATCCAGGACGACGAGCTGTGCGAAGTTACGCCTAAGTCGATCCGCCTGCGTAAGAAGATCCTGGACGAAGGCGAGCGTACCCGCGCTGCCAAGAAAGCCAAGAACTGAGTTAACTCAGGCTGAATGAAAAACGCCCCCGGTCGAAAGGCCGGGGGCGTTTTTTTATGCCTGCAATATCTGTAGTGACTGTGCGGGCCCCTTCGCGAGCAAGCCCGCTCCCACATTCGACCGCGTTTTTTCAGGATGAATGAGGTCAAGTGTGGGAGCGGGCTTGCTCGCGAAAGCGGTAGTTCAAGCAATAAAAAATCTGGATCAGAACTTGTCGAGGGTCTTGAACCTGGTCTCGCGCACCACTTCCTTCGGCTTGTACGCGCAATACCCCGGGCGCGGCCCGATTTTCGGGTGATTGCGGCAAGTATCCGGGCGCTTGTCATAAATAGTGCAGAAGCGGCTCTTACGATCCAGGTACAGGCAATCGTTGTTGCTCATGCGCTGCAGGGTGAAGATCTCGGATTTGGCGTTGAAGCGCTCGACGATGCCTTCCTTCTGCAAGCGCTTGGCGATGTTCTTCGGCGGGTCGCCACGCTCGAACTCATCGACGATGCCGATGCGGATCAGGTCCTTGATCTTCACCTCAACCGGCAGGGTGCAGCAGCTCGACACACAGCCGCCACACATATGGCTTGAGTATTTCTGCCAGGTCTCGAGACGGTCGAGTTCCGCGGCGGCGATCAGTTGAGGCTTCATCAGGTTTCCAAGAGGGGTGTTATCCGGCGCGGGATCATACCGGAACTGGTGGTTTTTTGAACAATATCTTCCAGCTTTCAGCTCGAAGGCTGTGCCGGGCCACAAACGGGCACGGCCCCTGCATCAAATTCCCGCAAAGGTGAATGAGTTAAAAAACTGCCGAACCAGAGCGTCTACCGTCTGTCAGACCGTCTAGGCTCTAGCAACTCCTTCTATCTCGCCCGAGGTCGCATCGATGTCTCAGGAACCGCTTGTACGAGAAGCAGAGGTAGCCGCATTTCGCGATGCCGTCTTGACCAAACTTACCTATGCGGTGGGCAAGGACCCCGACCACGCCTTCGACCACGATTGGTTCGAAGCCATCGCACTGGCCGCCCGCGACCACATGGTCGACCACTGGATGGACCACACGCGGCACATCTACCGCAAGGGACAGAAGCGGGTCTATTACCTCTCGCTGGAATTCCTGATCGGCCGTCTGCTCTACGACAGCCTGAGCAACCTTGGCTTGCTGGACGTGGCCCGTGAGGCCATGAGCGAGTTGGGTGTGGACATGGAGCGCATTCGCCTGCTGGAGCCCGACGCGGCCCTGGGCAACGGTGGCCTTGGCCGCCTGGCGGCCTGCTTCATGGAAAGCATGTCGACCCTGGGTATTGCCGGCCATGGCTATGGCATTCGGTATGAGCACGGGCTGTTTCGCCAGGCGATTGTCGATGGCTGGCAGCAGGAGCAAACCGAACGCTGGCTGGATTTCGGCAACCCCTGGGAGTTCGAGCGCGCCGAAGTGATCTACCCGATCGGCTTTGGCGGTGGTGTGGAAACCGTGCTGGACGCGTCCGGCAAGTCGATCCAGGTCTGGTCGCCGAATGAAACCGTACGCGCGGTGGCGTATGACACCCCGGTCGTCGGCTGGCGCGGCGCAAGCGTCAACACCTTGCGCCTGTGGCGCGCCCGGGCCGTCGAAGACCTGCACCTGGAGCGCTTCAACGCCGGTGACCACCTGGGCGCCGTCGCCGAGGTGGCCCGCGCCGAAAGCATCTCCCGAGTGCTTTACCCGGCCGACAGCACCGAAGCAGGGCAGGAGCTGCGCCTGCGCCAGGAGTACTTCTTCGTCTCCGCCTCGTTGCAGGATCTGCTGCGTCGCCACAAGAACATGCACGGCTCGGTATTGAGCCTGGGCGAGCACGCGGCCATCCAGCTCAACGACACTCACCCGTCGATCGCGGTGGCCGAGTTGATGCGTCAGTTGGTGGACCTGCACGACATCCCGTGGGATGCCGCCTGGGACGTCACCGTCGAAACCCTTTCGTACACCAACCACACCTTGCTCCCCGAGGCGTTGGAAACCTGGCCGGTCGGCCTGATGGAGCGCATGCTGCCGCGGCACATGCAGATCATCTACCTGATCAACGCCCAGCATATCGACTCGCTGCGGGCCAAGGGCATCCATGACTTCGACGTGCTGCGTGCCGTCTCGCTGATCGAAGAAGACAACGGTCGCCGCGTACGCATGGGCAACCTGGCGTTCCTCGGCTCCCACAGTGTCAACGGCGTATCCGGCCTGCACACTCAACTGATGCGCAGCACGGTGTTCTCCGAACTGCACAAGCTCTACCCGGACCGCATCAACAACAAAACCAACGGCATTACCTTCCGCCGCTGGCTGTACCAGGCCAACCCCAAGCTCACGGCGATGCTGGTGGAGGCACTGGGCCCGGACGTGCTGGATAACCCCGAACAGCGCCTGGCAGACCTGGAACCGTTTGCCGAGAAGCAAGCCTTTCGCAAGGCCTTCGCCGAACAGCGCCTGCACAGTAAGCGGGCACTGGCCGACATCATTCACGAGCGCCTGGGGATTTCGGTCAACCCGGCGGCGATGTTCGATGTGCAGGTCAAGCGGATCCACGAGTACAAGCGCCAGCTGCTGAACCTGATGCACACCGTCGCGCTGTACCAGGCGATCCGGGCCGAGCCGGGCACCGACTGGGTGCCGCGGGTGAAGATCTTCGCCGGCAAGGCCGCGGCCAGCTATCACCAGGCCAAGCTGATCATCAAGCTGACCAACGACATCGCCCGTACCGTCAACAACGACCCTACCGTGCGCGGGTTGCTCAAGGTGGTATTCCTGCCCAACTACAACGTGAGCCTGGCGGAAAGCATCATTCCGGCGGCCGACTTGTCGGAGCAGATTTCCACCGCCGGCTTTGAAGCCTCGGGCACCAGCAACATGAAATTCGGCCTCAACGGCGCGCTGACCATCGGCACCATGGACGGCGCCAACGTCGAGATGCACGAGCGCGTGGGTGCCGACCACATGTTCATCTTCGGCCTCAGCGCCCAGCAGGTGGAAGCGCGCAAACACGCGGGCGAATTCAACGCCGGGCCAGAGATCGCCGCGTCCCATCGCTTGAATGATGTGCTGCAAGCGATTCGTGGCGGGGTGTTCTCACCGGATGATCCGGGCCGTTATGCCGGGTTGGTGGATTCGCTGATCGACTACGACCGCTTCCTGGTCTGTGCCGACTTCGATTCCTACTGGGATGCCCAGGCGCGGGTCGAGGCCCATTGGCACGACTCCAAGGAATGGTGGCGTTCGGCGGTGCTCAATACCGCGCGCATGGGCTGGTTCTCGTCGGACCGGACCATCCGCGAATACGCGACGGAAATCTGGAAAGCGTTGGATTAGACACTGCAATAAAAAATGTGGGAGCGGGCTTGCTCGCGAAAGCGCAGCGTCAGTCGACAAATTTGTGACTGATCCACCGCCTTCGCGAGCAAGCCCGCTCCCACATGGGGTCCGTGTCGATATACTGAGCATCGCCTTTGCCCGCTTCGGGCTGCTTAGGGATATCGACCATGCAATGGATTTTCATGCTGATTGGCCTGGTGCTCGGCTGGACACTCGACGAGTCGTTCAGTGATGCGGGCATTGGTGCGCTGCTCGGTTTGGGCATTGGCCAGGCGATTCGCCTGTCGATGCTCGCCTCGCGTACGGAGGAACAAGGCCGTCAGCTGGAGTCTGCCCGCAACGCCCTGAAAGTGGTCGAGCAACGCCTGGCCTTGCTGGAAAGGCCTGCCGCCGTTGAAACCGCCGGACCTGTGTTTGTCGAAGAGCCGCTGCCGGTAGCGGCGCCGCCTGAACTCGTCTGGGAATTACCCGCCGAACTGGAACCTGCCTACTCAAGTGTGGTGGCCGAACCCAGCCAGCCATTGCCGGCTGATGTGTGGCGGGCCGAACCGAGCGCGAAAATTCCTGAACAACCTGCCGCGCCTGCGGTGCCTCGCGGCCCCAACTTTATCGAGCGCGCAATCAGCGGTGCCCGCAACTGGCTGTTCGGTGGCAACACCGTGCTGCGGGTCGGCGTGGTGTTGTTGTTCCTCGGCCTGGCCTTCCTGCTGCGCTATGCCACTGAAGGCATGGTGGTGCCAATCGAGTTGCGTTACGCAGGTGTCGCCGGTTGCGCATTGGCACTGCTGGGTCTGGGTTGGTGGCTGCGGCTGCGCAACAGTAATTACGGGTTGATGCTGCAAGGCACCGGCATTGCGGTGTTGTACCTCACGGTGTTCGCCGCGATGCGCCTGCACCCGCTGCTCGACCCCGGCGCGGCACTCGGCTTGCTGGTGGCGGTCACCGTTTTCTCGGCGATCCTGGCGATTACCCAGGACGCCCTCGGCCTGGCCTGCGCCGCTGCACTCGGCGGTTTTGCGGCACCGATCCTCACGTCCACCGGCGCCGGCAACCATGTGGCGCTGTTCAGCTATTTCGCCCTGCTCAACGCAGGCATTCTCGCCATCGCCTGGTTCAAGGCCTGGCGCCTGCTCAATTTGATCGGTTTTGTCGGCACCTTCGGCATCGGCTTCGCCTGGGGCATGCGCTCCTATACACCGGAGCTGCTGTGGAGCACCGAGCCGTTCCTGATTCTATTTTTCCTGATGTACCTGGGCATCGGCCTGTTGTTCGCCCGGCGCAAGTTGCTGGAGATGCGCGACGCGCCGGACGATGACAGCCGTGGCGCGTTGCTGCGCTGGTCGGCGGCCAAGGGCGATTATGTCGACGGCAGCATGCTGTTCGGTCCGCCGCTGGTGGGCTTCGGTTTGCAGTTTGCGCTGGTGCAGCACCTGGAATTTGCCGCTGCGTTCAGCGCGCTGGCCCTGGGCATTATCTATATGGGCCTGGCTCGTTTGCTGAGTGGCGGGCGCGCCTTGCTGCTGGCGGAAACTTGCCTGGCGCTGGGTGTGATCTTCGCCAGCCTGGCGATTCCGTTGGGCCTCGACGCACGCTGGACCGCGGCGGCCTGGGCCGTGGAAGGCGCCGGGATTTTCTGGCTCGGCCTGCGTCAGCAGCGGCCTTTGGCACGGGCGTTTGGCTTGCTGTTGCAAGTCGGTTCGGCGCTGGCGTTCCTCAGCGAATTGCGGATTGGCGAGACCAGCCTGCTGGACGGTGCACCCTTGGGTGCGTTGTTGCTGGGGGCGGCCTTGCTGTTCAGTTTCGACCAATTGCGCAAGGTGCCGGTGGAGCACGCGGCGCAGTGGGAGCGTCGAGGTTTGCCGGTATTGGCCTGCGTCGGCCTTGGCTTCTTGTACCTGCTCGCACCGTTGCTGCTGTGGACCCAAGGCACTGCCATCAGTTGGGCGCTTGCCGGTCTTGCGACCTTGCTGGTGGGCCTGCGCATCGGCTCGCGTACGTTCCTCTTCACCGCGTTTGCCGTGCAACTGCTGGGTGGCGCGCTGTTCCTGCTGCGCCTGCAAGCGGGTGCCGATTCAGGCGCGGTGTTCAGTGCGGGCTGGAGCGGCTTGCTCACCGCATCGCTGATTGGCCTGGCATTGATCGGCGGCATGCTGCTGGCCGCGCGGGACACCATGGTGCGCAGCGATGTGCGGTTGTTGCGTGGCCTGTCGGTGGTGTTGCTCGCCGGGTTGGTGCTGATCAACCTGGCGGTGCTGTTTGTGCTGCCGTGGGAGACCGCCAGCGGCGTGTGGGCGGCCAGTGGTTTGTTGATCATCTGGCTGAGCCTGTACCTGCAACAGCGCGTCAGTTTTGTCTTCGGGTTGTTGCTGCAAGTGATCGGCGGCGCTTCGTTCCTGATCGCGGTGCCGGACCTGCTCGGGCCGCTGGCCAGCGAGGGGTTGCGTCCTTTGGGCCATAGCGGTTTCTGGACGCCAATGGTGCTCGGGCTGGCGGCGCTGGTCGGTGCCTGGCGCTTGCAGCGTCGGCCTCATGCGCCGGTGTTCGAGGCGTTGAGTTTGCAGCGGCTGTCCGACGTGCTGCTGGTGTGGGGTGCGGGTTGGTGGACGCTGGCGTTGGTCAGCGAAGTGCTGCGGTTTGCACCATCGATGCTGCAAGGCACCTGGCTGTTGGCGGTAGCGGCGGTGAGTGTGGCGATCTGGGCGGTATTGGCCCTGAGGCTGCAATGGGCGTCGCTGGGCTTGCTGTGCGCGCTGTTGATGCCGGCGGTGGGCGTGGTCTTGCTGGGCGCGTGGGGCTCGCGTTATCACCCGGCGGCGAACTTCGCCTGGCTGGCCTGGGCGGCGGTGTTTGCGGTGCACTTCGTGTCGCTGCGACGCCTGGCGTTGGTCATCCCGGAAAAAGCCCTGGGCGCCGCGCACGTGCTCGGCTGCTGGCTGCTGATCGGCGTGCTGGCGCTGGAGTTGCGCTACGGCCTGTTGCTGCTGTCCGAGGAATACAACGCCTGGCGCTGGCTGGGCTGGGCGATTCTGCCAAGCCTGTACCTGGTGCTGGCCGCCGCGCCACGCAGTTGGCCGTGGCCGGTGTCGGCGTACCCGCGCGAGTACCGGTTGTATGCCGCGTTGCCGCTGGCGGTGTTGATGCTCGGCTGGTTCTGGCTGGCGAATATCTTCAGCGACGGCACCGCCGAGCCGCTGCCGTATGTGCCGCTGCTTAACCCGCTGGATATTGGATTGCTATTCGCGCTGTTGGGTGTGTACCTGTGGTCCCGCAGTGCCGCACCGCAACGCGGGCCGCGCGCCGAACTGGTCGCCCAGGCGGTCGCCGGTGTCTCGTTGTTCGCCTTCTTCACTGCGCTGGTGATGCGCACGGCTCATCACTGGGGTGGCGTGCCGTTCCATCTGGATGCGTTGCTGGAGTCGATGCTGGTGCAGGCCGGGCTGTCGATAGTGTGGACCCTGATTGCCCTGAGCCTGATGATCGGCGGCCATCTGCGTCACCGGCGTGAGGTGTGGCTGATCGGTGCGGCATTGATTGCCGTCGTGGTGGCCAAATTGTTCTTCGTCGAATTGAGCAACCGCGGCGGGCTGGCGCGGATCGTATCGTTTATCGGTGTGGGCGGGCTGTTGCTGGTGGTGGGCTATTTCGCCCCGCTGCCCCCCAAGCGCCCCGAGCCGGTGGTTGAAACTGAAGGAGTGGCCTCTTGATGGGCAAGCTGAGTGTGGCGCTGTTGGGGTTGTGCACGACGTTATCGGCCTGGGCCCAGGAAACGCCCGCCGATTTCACCACGCGCGTGCCGCTGACGGTCAGTGGCGAAGGCCCGTGGTACCGCCTGGAACTGCCGCTGGCGGTGCAATTGAGCGCCCGTCAGGCCGACCTGGGTGATGTGCGGGTGTTCAACGCCGCCGGCGAGCCCCAGGCTTACGCGCTGGCGCGGCAGTCGGCGCAAAGCACCGAAAGCCGCAGCCTGTCCAACGTGAAGTGGTTCCCGTTGTACGCTGCGGCTGACTCCTCCGAAGCCGTGCCCAGCGTGCGTGTGCAATCCACGTCCACCGGCACGCTGGTGCAAGTGCAGCCGCCGAGCCAACTGGAGGCCGGCGAAGAGGTCCTGCGCGGCTGGTTGCTCGACGCGAGTGCGATCAAGGCCCCGTTGCAGCAACTGATCCTCGACTGGACGAGCGAGCGCGACGGCTTCCAGCGTTTCAGCATCGAAGCCAGCGACGACTTGCAGCACTGGCGCGCCTGGGGCGAAGGGCAGGTGGCGCGGTTGTCGTTTGCCGATGAGCGCGTCGAGCAGCATGAAGTGAGTTTGCCGGGGCAGTCGGCGCGGTATCTGCGCCTGCTGTGGAAAGGCCAGGCGGCACCGGCGCTGACGTCGGCGCAGTTGGAGAGTGTCAGCGCCCACAACCTGCCGTTGCCGCTGGTGTGGTCGCAGCCGTTGTCGGGCAGCCGGCTCAAGGCCGGGGAATACAGCTGGCAGTTGCCCAACGCACTGAACGTCGAACGCTTGCGAATCGACTTGAGCCAACCCAACAGCCTGGCGCCGGTCACCTTGTCGGGCCGCCGGGAAACTAATCAGGCCTGGCAACCCATGAGCAGCGGTTTGCTCTACCGGTTGACGCAAAATGGCCAGGACGTTTTACAGAACGAACTGCAGTTGCCGGGCCAGGCTGTTGCGCAGCTCAAGCTCGACGTGGACGAACGTGGCGGTGGCCTGGGCGTGGAGGCGCCGACCTTGAGCTTTGCGGTGCGGGCCACGCAGTTGGTGTTCCTGGCGCGGGGCGAGCCACCGTTCACCCTTGTGCTCGGCAATCCGTCGGTGAAAGGCGCGAACTTGCCGCTGTCGACCCTGATTCCGGACTACAGCGCCGAACGTCTCGCGGGGCTTGGGCAGGCCAAGGTGGCGGGCGAGGCGGTGGTTACATCGGCTGCGGTCGCGGCCCCGGTTGATGCCGGGCCGAACTGGAAAAAGCTCGGTCTTTGGGCCGTGCTGCTGCTCGGTGTGGCGGCCCTGGGCGCCATGGCCTACAGTTTGCTGCGCAAGCCACCGGTGGCACGTTAAATAAAGTCCATGAACTCTATTGGGTTTAAATCCTCTGATAGGAGGAAATACGCCCCGACTCGCGTTAAACTGCGCGGGTTTTTAGCCCCCCATTTCCGGAGCCTTCCATGTCCCGCGTTACCCTGAGTCGCTATTTGATCGAGCAGACCCGCAGCAACAACACGCCTGCCGATCTGCGCTTCCTTATCGAAGTGGTGGCGCGTGCTTGCAAGGAAATCAGCCACGCCGTGTCCAAAGGCGCGCTGGGTGGTGTCCTGGGCAGCATGGGCACTGAAAACGTACAAGGCGAAGTGCAGAAGAAGCTTGACGTGATCTCCAACGAAATCCTGCTCGAAGCCAACGAGTGGGGCGGTCACCTGGCCGGCATGGCGTCCGAAGAAATGGACAATGCCTACCAGATCCCGGGCAAATACCCGAAAGGCGCGTACCTGCTGGTATTCGACCCGCTGGACGGTTCGTCGAACATCGACATCAACGCGCCAGTCGGCACCATCTTCTCGGTACTGCGTTGCCCGAACGAATACCTGAGCCAGAACGAAGCCCTGAACGAAAAGGCCTTCCTGCAGCCGGGCACCGAGCAGGTAGCTGCCGGTTACGCGATCTACGGCCCACAGACCATGCTGGTGCTGACCCTGGGCGACGGCGTCAAGGGCTTCACCCTGGACCGCGAAATGGGCAGCTTCGTGCTCACCCATGAAGACATCACCATTCCTGCGTCCACCCAGGAATTTGCAATCAACATGTCCAACCAGCGTCACTGGGAAGAGCCGGTTACCCGCTATGTAGGCGAGTTGATGGCCGGCGAAGAAGGCCCGCTGAAGAAGAACTTCAACATGCGCTGGGTGGCTGCGATGGTTGCCGACGTGCACCGCATCCTGACCCGTGGTGGCCTGTTCATGTACCCACGCGACAGCCGCGAGCCGTCCAAGCCGGGCAAGCTGCGCCTGATGTACGAAGCCAACCCGATGTCGTTCCTGGTTGAACAGGCGGGCGGTGCGTCCACCGACGGCCACCAGCGCATCCTCGACATCCAGCCTGAAGGCCTGCACCAGCGCGTGGCGGTGTTCCTGGGTTCGAAGGAAGAAGTTGAGCGTGTGACCGGCTACCACAAGGCGTAAGTCCTTGCGGTAAGCAAAAGCCCCGAAACGTTTCAGCGTTTTCGGGGCTTTTTTGTTTTCGCTCGTCGGGAACCAGACACCTCTTTTCCCTTCTAAGCTTCTGGCAGACCCCCAAGCTGCTTCGTCTCTCCAGGAGTTTTTCCATGTCGTTACGCCGTCTCGCCCTGTTGTCGTTTTGCGTGCTTCTGGCCGCTTGCAGCAAGGTCACTCAAGAAAATTACGCAAAACTGTCGGCCGGCATGCCAAAGGCCGAGGTGGAGTCGTTGTTGGGCAAGCCGACTGATTGTTCTGGCGCTCTGGGTATGTCCAGTTGCACCTGGGGCGATAAAAACAGCTTTATCAGCGTGCAATATGCCGGTGACAAAGTACTGATTTTTTCCGGGCAAGGCCTGAAGTAAACCGGGGCGAAAGCCTGCGGGAGAAAAACAACATGATGCGTTTCGTTCTATACCTCTGCGCCAGCCTGTTTTTGGCGGGCTGCGCCAGCCATTCTGGCGATGATCTGCAACCCAAGACTGTTGGCAGCGTCAACCTCAAGCGTTACCAGGGCACCTGGTATGAGTTGGCCCGTTTGCCGATGTACTTCCAGCGCAATTGTGCGCAGTCCGAAGCCCGCTACACGCTGTTGCCCGATGGCAACATGTCGGTGTTCAACCGCTGCCTGACCCCTGAGTGGAAGTGGCAGGAAGCCAAGGGCACCGCAACGCCGCAGGTCGCCGGCAAGACCGACAAACTGTGGGTCGAATTCAACAACTGGTTCACCTCGCTGTTGCCGGGCGTGGCCAAGGGCGATTACTGGGTGCTGTACGTCAGCGATGACTACAAGACCGCCATTGTCGGCAGCCCGAGCCGGCGCTACATGTGGTTGCTGTCGCGCACGCCGACGGTCAGCGCCGACACCCGCGAAGACCTGCTGAGCAGGGCGCGGCAGCAGGGGTATGACACCACGCGTTTGATCTGGCGTACGTCGGACAAGCAGATGGCGAAGACCTCGCAGTAATACGAAACAGCGCCAATCCAATGTGGGAGCGGGCTTGCTCGCGAAGGCGGTGTGACAGTCACCAGATGTATTGACTGATCCACTGCTTTCGCGAGCAAGCCCGCTCCCACATTTGTTATGTGTCGTCTGTCAGCCCAGCAAATCCCGCAAGACCTGGGTAAACGTCCGGCTGCTGTCTTCTTCGGCGGCGTGATGCCCGTCGCGCACCACCCACTTCCCGTTGACCAGCACGTCGCGCACCTGGCGATCACCACCGGCAAACAACCAGCGATTGAGGATCCCGTCTTCGTTCGCTGTCGCCAGGTACGGATCGTTGCCGTCCAGCACCAGCCAGTCCGCACGCTTGCCAACTTCCAGGCGCCCAATCGGCTGCCCCAACGCTTCGGCACCGCCGTCCAGCGCGGCATCGAACAGCGTACGCCCAACCATCGGCTGATCGCTGCGATACAGCCGGTTGCGCCGCTGGTCCCGCAGCCGCTGCCCATATTCCAGCCAGCGCAATTCTTCCACCACGCTCAGTGATACATGGCTGTCGGAACCAATCCCCATGCGCCCGCCCTGGGCCAGGAAGTCCACCGCCGGGAAAATCCCGTCGCCCAGGTTGGCTTCAGTGGTCAGGCACAACCCGGCAATCGCCCGGCTCCTGGCCATCAATGTCACTTCTTCCGGATTGGCGTGGGTGGCGTGCACCAGGCACCAGCGCTGATCCACTTCAACATGGTCATACAACCATTGCAGCGGGCGCTGGCCGCTCCAGGCCAGGCAGTCGTCGACTTCCTTCTGCTGCTCGGCGATGTGGATATGCACCGGGCACGCCTTGTCGCTGGCGGCCAGCACTTCGCTGATCTGTTGCGGTGTGACGGCGCGCAGCGAGTGGAAACACAGGCCCAGCCGTTGTGCCGGTTGCGCGGCCAGAATCGGTTGCAGGCGTGATTGCAGGCTCAGGTAATTTTCGGTGCTGTTGATAAAGCGGCGCTGGCCTTCATTGGGGGCCTGGCCGCCGAAACCGGAGTGGCTGTAGAGCACCGGCAACAACGTCAGGCCGATACCGCTGCTGGCGGCGGCCTGGCTGATTTGCCGCGACAGCTCCGCAGGGTCGGCATAGGGCTGGCCGCTGACGTCGTGGTGCACGTAGTGAAATTCGGCCACCGAGGTGTAGCCGGCCTTGAGCATTTCGATATACAACTGGCGCGCGATGACCTGCAACTGGTCGGGGCGGATCTTGCCGACCATCCGATACATCAGGTCGCGCCAGGTCCAGAAACTGTCATTCGGGTTGCCGGCCACTTCCGCCAGCCCGGCCATCGCGCGCTGGAAAGCGTGGGAATGCAGGTTCGGCATGCCCGCCAGCACGGGGCCCCTGAGCCGTTCGGCACCGTCTGCACTGGCGTTGGGCTCAACCTTGGTCAGCAGGCCATCGGCGCTGACTTCAAGACGTACATCGTTGGCCCATCCATTAGGCAGCAGCGCGCGTTCGGCAAAGAAAGCGGACATGATTCAGGCACCCCAGTCGTGTGTTTATTTGTATATACATATACAGACGTTTGCCTGCTCGGTAAACTCCGGCAAGCTATGCTTCTTTTTCACCTACAAGGATTTCCTGTGTCGACTCCGCCCGCCAAGTCTCCACTGGCTGCCCACATGGACGAAAGTCCGGCGCCCTTGTATGCCCGCGTCAAACAGATGATCAGCCAGCAGATTCTCAACGGCAACTGGCCGCCGCATTATCGCGTGCCTTCGGAGAGCGAACTGGTCAACCAGTTGGGCTTCAGCCGCATGACCATCAACCGCGCCCTGCGCGAGTTGACTGCCGAAGGCCTGCTGGTACGCATGCAAGGTGTGGGCACCTTTGTCGCCGAGCCCAAGAGCCAGTCGGCGCTGTTTGAAGTGCACAACATTGCCGATGAGATCGCCTCCCGCGGTCATCGCCATACGTGCAAGGTCATTACCCTCGGTGAAGAAGCCGCCGGCTCCGAGCGCGCCGTCGCGCTGGAAATGCGCGAAGGCGGGCGGGTGTTCCACTCGTTGATCGTGCACTACGAAAACGACATTCCGGTGCAAATCGAAGACCGTTTCGTCAACGCCCTGGTAGCACCGGAATACCTGCAGCAGGATTTCACCCAGCAAACGCCCTATGCCTACCTCAACCAGGTGGCGCCGCTGACCGAAGGCGAGCACGTGGTCGAGGCGATTCTGGCCGACGCCGACGAATGCAAGCTGCTGCAAATCGAAACCAGCGAGCCGTGCCTGCTGATTCGCCGCCGCACCTGGTCTGGCCGCCAGCCGGTCACGGCCGCACGTTTGATCCACCCCGGTTCCCGTCATAGCCTGGAAGGACGTTTCAGTAAATGAGTTCGATGAAAGTCTGGCGCGCTACCGATTACATTCGCATGCCGTGGAAAAACGGTGGCGGCAGCACTGAAGAAATCACCCGTGACGCGTGGGAGGGCCTGGACGGTTTCGGCTGGCGCCTGTCGATTGCCGATATCGCCGAGTCGGGCGGGTTCTCCACCTTTGCCGGGTACCAGCGCATTATCACCGTGCTGCAAGGCTCGGGCATGGTGCTGACGGTGGATGGCGAGGAACAGCTCGGGTTGTTACCGCTGCAGCCATTCCCGTTCAAGGGTGACAGCCAGGTGTCCTGCCGCTTGATCGGCGGGCCGATCCGCGATTTCAACCTCATCTATTCGCCGCAGCGCTATCAAGCGCGGTTGCAATGGATGGACGGCACGCAGCGTTTCTTCAGTGCCGCGCACACCTTGCTGGTGTTCAGCGTGGCCGATGAAGTGAAGGTGCTCGGTGAGCGGCTGAACCGTCACGACTGCCTGCAACTGGACGGTAACACCGGCCTGCTGGACGTCAGCGTGACTGGCCGTTGCTGCGTTATCGAATTGACTGCCGCCGCCTGAACAGGTGGGGGTTTCTTCCCCCACATTTTGTTTCCCTCTTCCCGCACCAACTTGTTACCGAACGCCCCAGCATGGCGCAAAGCCCTGCCTCGATGACAAGTCTCCCGCACTGTAAAAATCCCCTGTAAGAAAATTCATCATGCTGCGAAGCCTTGTTTTCCAAGGCTTCCACCCTCGTCCCGGAAAAATCTTCAAACCTTGCGCGCAAAGTTGGCCGCTTGATTGCATATGCTTGTATGTACAAGTAAAGATGTGTGCGTAAGAGTCCATGAACTTCCTCTTCGCACCCATCAATG